>NZ_JACAQP010000001.1:0-133132 GCF_013387025.1 Pseudomonas reactans
GCCGGTTTAGCCGCCCCGCGCCATGGATGGCGCGTGGCGGCGGCCCCCCAAATCACTGTCGGATTACGGGCACACCGAGCCTAGGCGAGGTGCCGAGTGTTGGGGCGAAGGCCTTTTGGTTACTTTTGGGCCTTTCCAAAAGTGACCCGCTGTAAGAGCGGAACCATAGGCCGCCGTTACCGCAGCAACGGATATGTACACAGTCAAGGCCTCCCCCCAGAAACAGGAATCGCCTTCTCCACCGAAGGCAACTGCGGCGCCTGCACATCCGGCATCGCCCAACTATGCTCCGGCTGCAACCCCCCTTGCGCCCGCCGCATAAACTCATACCGATTCAACGTAATACTGCGCCCCGCCCCACTGTCCCGGATAATGTAAGGCCGCAAAAACACCATCAGATTGGTCTTGTTCACACTGCGCTTTTCATTCCTGAACAACGCCCCCAACCCCGGAATATCCGACAACCAAGGCACCGCATCATTACTCTGGCTATACCCATCCTGCAGCAACCCACCGAGCACCATGATCTGCCCGTCGTCCAGCAAAATACTGGTATCGATCGCGCGCTTGTTGGTCACCGTCCCTGCCTCCACCGAAGCACGCGTATCCACCGTACTGACCTCCTGGTAGATATCCAGCTTCACCGTACCGCCCTCGGAAATCTGCGGCCGCACATTCAGCTTCAGCCCCACCTCCTCACGCTGCACCGTCTGGAACGGGTTGTTGCTGGTACCCCCGCCGCCAGTCACATAACTGCCGGTGACAAACGGAATCGTCTGCCCCACAAAAATGCTCGCCGCTTCGTTATCCAGGGTCAGCAGGTTGGGCGTGGACAAAATGTTGGTGCCACCCTTGCTCTTCAACGCACGCGCCAACACCTTGAGATCAAGCACCTTGCCAATACCCGGAATATCCACGGTGCCATTGACCAGCCCTACATTCAGCCCCTTGGGCAAGACGTCGATGCTGGTCTTGCTGGTCGGTGTGCTATTCACGCCACTGCCGCCCAAATTGACGCCGCCAAACCCGCCCTTGCCACCCAGATTGCCGGCCTGCCACTGCACGCCAAACTCAGTGGCATCGTCTTCGCCAACCTCCACGATCAGGCTTTCGATCACCACCTGGGCGCGGCGCTGGTCGAGCATGTCGATGACTTCACGCAGGTTGCGGTACAGCGGGTCCGGCGCGGAGATCAGCAAGGTGTTGGTGGTGGCGTCGGCCTGGATGGTCACACCCCCGGCGCTGAACGCGGTGTCCTGGTCTTTGGCGGTACCACTGGCGTTGTCGGTTGAACCCGTGGATTGACCGTAACCGGATTGCACACCACTGCCGGTGGGTGTACCGCTGCTGTTTTGCGCATTGCTCGCGCCTTGGGTGTTTTTGCCATTGCCACCCATGGCGCTGAGCTTGCCACGCGCGTCATCACTGACACCGGAATCGCTCTCACCGGTCAACAACCCACGCAGCGACTGGGCCAATTTGCCCGCCTGGGCATTGCGCAGGTACACCACGTGCATGTTGCTCGGGTTGCTCTGGGCGTTGTCGAGCTTGTAGATCAGGTTGCGCGCCAGCTCAGTGCGCTCCGGGCTGCCGGAACGGATGATGATCGAGTTGGAGCGCGGGTCGCCGATCACGTTGATCTTCTGGGTCTGGTCGGCGCCCTGGGTTTCCAGCAGTTCGGAGACCATGGCGGCGATGTCCACGGCGATGCCGTTCTGCACCATCACCACGTCGGTGTCGATGGCGCTGGGCGTGTCGATGCCGTTGATGATCTGCGCTACCCGCGCCAGGTTTTCCGCGTAGTCGGTGATGACGATACTGTTGTTGCCGGGGTAGGCGTTGATCGGGTTGTTCGGCGACACGATGGGGCGCAGCACCGGGATCAGGTTTACGGCGTTCTCATATTGCAGACGGAAGGTGCGGGTCTGCATGCCGCTGCTGCCGGCGCTGTAGATCGGCCCACCGAGCAATTTGGCATCGGCTTCGGGCACCACCTGGGCCACGCCGCCGACGTCAACCACGCTGAAGCCCTGCATGCGCAGCGCCGCCAGCAGCATGTCGTAGGCCTGATGCGCCGGCACCTGGCCTTCGCTGACCAGAGTGAGGTTGCCCTTCACACGCGGGTCCACCAGGAATTGCTGGCCGGTGGCGCGGGACAGTGCGCGTACCACCGCCTGGATGTCGGCGTCGACGAAATTGAGCTGGACTGGCTGGTCACCCAACGGATTGCGTGCCTTGACCACCGCCGGGGCGTGACCACGGGCGCTGTTGGTCACCCGGTGTTGCACGGGGGCTTTGGGGGCCGGTTCGCGCAAGCGATCCTGCAAGCCCTCGCCGCTGCCACGCGTGTCGGCAAGCGGTTGGCCGAGTTCGCTGTCCACCAGCAACGGCTTGGCAGCCTCCTGGCTGCTGCACGCACTCAGGGCCAGCACCAGCAACGGCGCGACCAGACGAAACGGGGGAACTGACCACTTCATGAAGCTTCCTTAGCGCCAAGCGCCTGATCCATGCGAACGGTCCCGGACACAGTGCCGGCCGAGTTGTCGACGGTGTCGAGGCTGCGCTGCAAACGCGCCTCGGACACCTCCAGGGAAAACGAACGCGCAGTGCCCAGCAACCAGCCCACAACGGCATCGGCCGGCGCGTTGTCGAAGGTCAAGCGCCAGCCGCCGGGCTCCAGCGCCTGCAACTGGTAATGGCCTTGCAGACCTGCACCATCCAAGGTCTGGCGCAGCGTGCTTTCGTCGCCTTGCCTGGGCGCGGCGACATCCTGCAACAGCACCTGCAAGGCTGCGGCCTGGGCGCGCAGCTTGGGGGTTTCGGCCTGCCAGTAATCGATCTTCTTCAGCGCGGGCTGCACCAGCACCAGCCAGGTCAGCAGACTTGCCAGCACCAGCCCGGCACCGCCTAACAGGCGTTTTTCACGCAAGGCCAGGCCGCTCCAGAACACCTGGGCCTGGCTGCGCAGTCGCTGCACTTTATTCATCGCCGGCTCCTGGCTTTTCTGCGGCCTGGGCCGGGGCAATCGTCCAGGCATGCTCATCGCGGCTGGCGGTAAACCCGGCCTGGGCCAACGCCGCCTGCCACTCACCCTCGGCGGCCGGGTTACGACTGTCGGCGAGCAATGCCACATGCAGACGCCCCTGCTCAAAGCTCAGGTTGTCGACGCTGCCGACCATAAACGGCAGGTTGCTACCCGCCAATTGCAGCAGGCTGATGAAGCGTTGGCCGGGATCAGCAGCGGCACCGCTCTGGCGTGCGGCCAATTGCTGACGGGCTTGCTGCAAGGGGTTGAGCACCACCGGCAACTCGGGAAACGCCTGGCGCACCTGCTGGCTCATCAATGCTTTGAAGCGCTGGCCTTCCTCGACCTGGCGCGCGGCATACAGGTTGAGGCCCAGGGTCCAGATGGCGGTGGCGAGCGCGACACACGCGAGCGCCCTGCCCCATCCAACAGTCGAAGGTTGACGCAGACGGCCGTGCAAGCCCCACGTGGGTACCGCGCCACTCCAACGCTGCGCCGCTTCAACCAGTGGTATATCCAGCGTCTGCAAGCCGAGCGGGTGCACGGCACCTTGTTGCAGGCTGTCACGTGTCAACAGATAGCCGTGATCCAACGCCGCAGCGCCCACCGGCAAGGCAAAGGGTGCCGGGTACAGGCCGCGCAGCTTGAATGGCAACTGGGCAATCCGCTCCAGCCCGGCCTTGGGTACCCAAGCGACTTGCACACGCCCATCACTTTCGCGCGGGCCGTGGACCACCTGCATCTGCTCCACCGGGCCGAGGATAAGCGCCTGCGCCGCACAGGCCACCGCCGCAGCCGTTTTCGCAGCAGGCAATGGTGGCAACTCCAGGCTGGTGAGCAGGCTGTCGCGCGGGTGCAGGAAACACTCCACAGCCTGGCGGGACTTGGCCAGTTGCGCCAGGCTCGAATAACCCTCTTCAACCACCACGCCACGTTCCAGCCAGGCAAACGTGACCTGGCTTTCGGCGGTCAATTGATCCAGCGGCGGCAAGCCAATGCGCAGGCGTTTCATACGCCCACCCGCGACCAGATCACGCGTGGCTGACGGTCTTCGGGACGATGCAGCAAAGCATCAAGCGTCACCCGCCGCTGCTCCCGCCGGGCCTGGCCCTGCACGCGGAACCATTCACTGGTAATGCCCACGTGCACCGAGTCCACGGCCACTTGGGGCAAACGCAGGCGGTTGACGAAATCCCCTCGGTTGATGAACCACTGCCCGCTGTCGCGCTCGGCCACCAACCCATGGGCCTGGGACAGACTGAGCTGCGGCACCACCGCGCTGAGCACTTCGGCACTGGCGGTGTTGCCGTTGACCCAGGTCTGGCCGGGCAACACGCTGATATAGGCGTGCATGCGCTGCAGCACGACGGGGTCGAGCCCTTCGATGCCGCTCAGGTCATCCAGACTGCGCAGCATCGGGTATTTGGCGGGCGGTTCATAAGAAGCAATCACCCGCTGGCTGATGCGCCGGCTCACCGCCGGATCGACACCGATCAGTCGGCACAGCCGTTCGAAGCTCTGCAATTGATCAGCATCCACCTGCTGGCGATTGACCAGATTGCGCAAGTTGAACTTGCCTTGCTCGTCCTCGATCCGCCCCTCAAAGACGCCGCGTTGAACGCGGGCCCAGGGTTGATCGAGGCGCGTCAGCACGTCCTTCTGACGTGCATCCCAGAGCATCTGTCGGCTGCGCTCAAGACCACCCTGCAACAGCCATTGGCCCTGGATGCGCAATTGCTCGGCTTCCAGACCACGGGTGAACACGGTCTGGCGCGTGAGCATGGCGCCGGCCAATACCGCGACCACCGCGGCGATCAGCAAGGCGCTGATAATCGCCATGCCGCGCTGCTTCGCCGCTGGGGGCGAATACCGTTTCATGCTGGGCCTTACAGCTGCCAGGAGCCGATATCGGCATTCACACCCTCGCCATCCGGCTGGCCGTCGGCACCGAGGGAGAACACATCCACTTCACCGTTGGCGCCTGGGTTGAGGTAGTGATAAGGGTTGCCCCATGGGTCGTTGGGCAACCGTTCCAGATAGGCGCGCCAGTTGCTGTTCTTCGCGTCCGCCGGGCGCTCCACCAGCACTTTCAATCCCTGGTTCATGCTGGGGTAGGAACCGTTGTCGAGGCGATAGAGTTTCAGCGCCTGCATCAACCCACCAATGTCCTGCTTGGCCGCTGTGGCCCGTGCCTGGTCCGGCCGGTCCAGCACCTTGGGCACCACCATGGCGGCCAGGATCCCGAGGATGACCACCACCACCATGATCTCGATCAAGGTGAAGCCACGCTGCCCGCGAGGGCCTGGCAATGGGGACGTTAGGCGCGCGATATCCATCTCGACATTCCTTGGCTTGAGTGCAATTCGAGCCGCAGTGTTGCAAGAACACATGTCAGTCGTATTGAAAATCCTCGGGAGTTTCGGTCGCCAATCGGTCAACTGCCGGCGCTAGTCTGCGGACCTGTTTCCCGGCTTTGAGAGCGCCATGTACGGCCGTCGCAAGGAGCAAGGTTTTACCCTGATCGAGGTGCTGGTGGCCCTGGCGATCATCGCCGTGGCCATGGCCGCCGCCGTGCGCGTGGCCGGGTTGATGACCCAGAGCAACGGCTTGCTGCGGGACAAATCCATTGCGTTGCTGGCAGCGCAGAGCCGCCTCGCGGAACTGCGCCTGGAGGGCCACTTGCGCAGCGGCAAGAAGACCTTCGAGTGTGATCAAGGCCGCCTGAAATTGCGTTGCGAGCAGACCATCAGTGCCGATGGCCGCCTGTTTCAGGTCAACCTGCAGGTGCTCGACGCCAGCCGCGAAGCGCCCCCCCTGGCGCGCCTGGACACTCAGGTCATGGCCGAGTGAGCAGCGGCAGCGCAGGCCCTTCCGGCAACTTGTCGAGGTTGACGCGCAGCTTCTCGCCACCGCGCTCGATCTCGACTCCATCGCCTTCGATGGCCGTCAATCGCACGCCGGGGCTGAGCCGTTCGCCCAATAGAAAGCTGCGCGGCGGGCCGTCGTTGAGACTGAGGATCGCCACCGCACCACGGGCGCCCGCCAGCACCCCCGTAACCTTCACCTGCAGCGCCGTCGGCGCATTGGAAAACCATTGCAGCGCCGGGTTATCGCTGCGCGCCGCGAGTGCCTGGGGCGTGGCTTGGGGCGTGTGGGATTCTGCCGTGGTCAGCAGCAGCGGCGTCCATACCGCCACGCCCGCCAGCGCAGCCAGTACACCCAGCGCCTGCACGCCGTGGGCCAGGGTGAAACGAGGGGCAAATGCCATGGGGAGGACCTCCTGTTTGTCCGTCGCTCCAGCCTACAGATCAATTCGCACGCTTTTATTTCACAGACTCCCCAGTTCTCCAGGAAGCCCGCGATGAAACAGCAAGGTTTCACCCTGATCGAGCTGATGGTGGTGCTGGTGATCATCGGCATCGCCAGCGCCGCCATCAGCCTCACGATCAAACCCGACCCGCTGCACCTGCTGCGCAAGGATGCCGAGCGCCTGAGCCAGTTGCTGCAAATCGCCCAGGCCGAAGCCCACGCCGACGGCCGCCCTATCACTTGGCGTGCGGATGCCAAGGGCTTTCGCTTCAACCGCCGTAGCGATGACGGGACGAGCGTGGAGTCCTTCCAGGGCGACACCCAACTGCGGCCGCGCCTCTGGGAAAGCACGCCCATGCAGATCAACATCGAACCCCGGCAAACCCTGGTGCTCAATGCCGAATGGATCAACCCACCGCTGCGGGTGGTGCTGTCCGACGGGCAACACAGCCTCAGCCTGCAACGCGACGCCGCCGGCTTGATGCGCGTAGTGAGTCAACCATGAACACCTCCCAGCAAGGCTTCACCCTGATCGAAGTGATGGTGGCGATCATGCTCATGGCGGTGGTCAGCCTGATTGCCTGGCGCGGGCTGGACAGCGTGACGCGCGCTGATCAGCATTTGCAGGCGAGCAGTGAGCAGACGGAGGTGCTGCTGCGGGCGCTGAACCAGATGCAGCGCGACATCAGCTTGCGCGCCAGTGTTGAGCTGGTCGCCACCTATGTGGCGCAAGACGAGGCGCCCAAAACCGAAGGGCTGGCCGCCGTGACCGTACGCAGCTCCGACAGCAAGGGCTTCAGGCTGGACGTGATCCGCAGCGCCCCGATGGCCGGGGATGGGCTGCAACGCGTGCGCTGGTGGCTCAAGGGCGACTCGTTGTACCGCGCCGCCGCCCCGACGCGGGACCGATACCCGCTGCCGGCGGCCAAGGATGGGGTGGTGGTGTTAACCGGTGTGAGTGACTTGCAGGTGCGAGTGTGGGACGCAGACAAGGGATGGCGACAATTGAGCGGAAATCGTCGGGAGGATCCGCTGGGACTGGAAATCAGTTTGGTACGGCAGACGCCTCAGGGCGTGGAAAAATATCGGCAGGTGGTGGGGCCGTTGGGGTCGATGAATTAACTCAACAACACCACCCCACCCGGCAACTCCGTGCACTTCGCCCCGTATGCATCGCGAATCAACAATGCCACGCCCGCCAGCTGCTGCAGACTGAAACGTGCCTGCACCCGGCGCTGTCCCAGTTGCTTGTTAAGCAGCACAAGCATCCCAGGCCGATACCGGTTGATCTCATCCACCACCGTCGCCAATGTGGCGTTGTTGAACACCAGCACCTGTTCACGCCAGGCCACGACGGCCTGGGTGTCGACTGTCGTCACATCACTGAAACCGGCAGTGCTGTAGGTCAATTGCCGGCCACTGCCCAGGCTCATGCTGTTGCCGGCAGCGTCCACCGACAGCGACCCTTCGATACAGGTGACACACACGGTGTGATCGGTATGGCGCACATTGAACCGCGCCTGCGCCGCGCTCACCCAACCCTCGCCGGCCTGGACCTTGAGCGGTTGGGCAACGTGGGCGATCACTTCGACTTCGCCTTCAAGTAATTCAATGCCCTGCCCCACCCGGCTGATGCGGGTCTGGGTGTTGAGCTCCAAGCTGATCCCCTCGCTTAACAGCACCTGGCGCTGCTCACCGACTTCAGTGTGATAGTCCGCGGTAAGCCCGGCAAAGCCACCCGGCACACCGACGCGCACCATCACCACCGCGGCCGAAGCGGCAATCGCGCCGCCCAGGAACGCCCGTCGACCAAAGCTGCGCGGTTGCGCCACCTGGTCGAGGGCCGGTGTGAGGTTTTGCCACAGCACCTTGGCCTGCTCGAATGCCTGGGCATGTTCAGGGCTTTGCGCGCACCAGGCCTTGAGCGCCTTGGCATCGGCCACGGTGGCGCGGCCCGAGGTCAGCAGGAGCAGCCAGTCGCGGGCTTCATCGTGCAGGGGGCTGGCGGCGGATGACCGGGCGTTGGGGAAGCTGAAAATATTCAAGCGCGCACGTACTCACGGATTTATCAGGGACTCGACACTAAGACGGTTTTCCGGCCCCGGGACCGAACCGCTGAATCACTTTTCTTTCGAGGCGCTTGGCACAGTGGCCCAGGGCGGCCTTGATTTCCTTCTCGACCATGCGCGTGGAGATGCCGAAACGCTGGGAAATCTCCAGGTGCGGCGCCTCTTCCAAGCGGGCGGCGATGAGGATTTTACGGCGGCGTGCCGGCAGTTCGTAAAGCGCCTTGACCAGCGACTGGATTTCTTTCTGGCCGCCCACCACCCGCGACGGGTCCTGGGCTTCGTCGGCGCTTTGCAGCAGTTCTTCCACTTCGCTGCCGGTGAGCAGGCGCGCATCGGCCTGGCGGCGGTCGGCGGCGATGTTCAAGGCCATGCGGTAGAGGTAGGCGTTGGGTTGTTGCAGGTTGGGCGGCACGTCCATGCGGTCGACCCGCAGGTAGGTTTCGTGCAGCACGTCGTTGGCCAGGTCTTCCGAGCCCAGGCGCTTGCGCAAACGCACCTTGAAGTCTTCGTAGGAGGCCAGGAACAAGCTGACCATCGTACTGTGCCCGGTATTTTTCATCCGCCCCAGGTTCCTTTCGCTGCTGTGCATTCCATGCGTGTTCCTGCTGTGTCAGGCATCAGAAGTAAAGTCACCGGTTGGCGCAGTGAACTCGGCGCCGGGCGTTGGACCCGGGCTGCACTCAGGCTGCGTACCAGTGCTTCATCGCGTTGTTCATCGCCGGTGGAGCTGACCAGCCGACTGTGTTCAATCACCCCGTTTGGGTTGACCCAAACCTGCACCAATGCCCGAAAACTGCCGGGCCGGGTCAGCGGCGAGCGGCACAGGCTGGTCTCGATGGCTTGCTGCAATGCCGTCGCGTAGCTGTTGTTGATCCGCGCGGCGCTGCGTGCCGCCGCCCCCTTTGTGGGCGGTAGCTGGCTGACTTGCGGGGTCTGCAAGGTAAACGCATCGCTGCGTGCATAACGTGCCATCAGGCCACTCCCTGTCAGCAACATCGCCAGTGCTTCTTGCGCCGTAAAGCGCCCGCGTACCCCGATGGAGCGCCGGCCCCGCGTCAACTCGCGGTCCACCAGCACCGCCATCCCGGTGGCGCGGCTGTAGGCTTGCAGTGCATGTTCCAGGTCTTGCGCCGGCAGGTTCAACGATAGCAGCAGTGACTCTGCCTGCGCCGTACGACCGCCGGCCAGCAGCAACAGCAAGACCAGGGCGCACATGACGCGCCTCCAGCCCCCCTGTTCACCCCCTGCTCTGCATCGCTGCACGGCCGACGCGCCCTAGAAAACCGTCATCCTGAGGCCAGTTTATGAACCTGATGTTACGGTGATAGCAAAAAAAACATCACGGTGACGAGAAGCCCGCTGCACTACACTTTCAACCCTTACCGGCCCACTCCTCAGGGCCTGCCAGGAGGCCCGATGAAGCTGTTACCGACCCTCGCCAGCCTGTTGCTGTGCGCTGCCATGCCCGTGCTCGCCCACGCCGAAAGCGCTGCCGGCACGTGCGCCGAAGTCAGCGTGGATGGCTACAAGGCACCCGACTACGGCTGCCTCAGCCAGCAGATGGGCAACGATACGAATGCGACCAAGGCGGCGAAGAAAAACCGCGAAGCCCAGAACATCCCCGTGGAAAAACGGCCGCCGAACGCGGTGGGTTTATCCACCCCGGCGGCGACCAGCGTGCGCATGGGCAATACCTTTGGCACGTCGGTGAAGCCACAGCGGCCTTGAAGGCTTTGACAGAATTTTCATATCCGCCCACCTAAAATCGCCCTCCTCGTTGGGGAGTAACCGGCTTCTGACCCTGTTGGAAGCGTTCGTATCAACATATTCGGCAACCTGCCGTGGTGCGAACACCGTCTTTTCGGTTGGTGAGACCAGCGACACCCCATGCCTGAAGTCGGGCGCGTGGCGGTGTCGTTGTGTCCCATAGCCCGACTGGAAGCCTTACCGTGAACCCCATTTCCCTGATCCTCCTGGCCTTGGCCATGTCTACCGACGCTTTTGCGGCGGCCATCGGCAAAGGCTCCAGCCTGCACAAACCGCGCCTTACCGAAGCCCTGCGCGCAGGCCTGATCTTTGGTGTGATCGAAGCCATCACGCCGATGATCGGCTGGGCTATCGGCCACGCTGCCACCCGCTGGGTGGAAAACTGGGACCACTGGATCGCCTTCACCCTGCTGGTCGGGCTGGGGTTGCACATGATCTGGAACGGGTTGAAGGCCGATGACGAAGAGGCCGGCAAGCCGACCCAGCATTCCTTCATGATCCTTGCCGTGACGGCTTTTGCTACCAGCATCGATGCACTGGCAGTGGGTGTGGGCCTGGCGTTTGTCGATGTAAATATCCTGGTCGCGGCGGCGGCCATTGGCCTGGCGACCATGACCATGGTGACCCTCGGCATGATGCTTGGCCGGGTGCTGGGCACGGTGGTGGGCAAGCGTGCTGAAATGGTTGGGGGCGTGGTGTTGATGCTGGTGGGTGCGACGATTCTGTACGAACACCTTTCGGCCTGAACCCTGCCCCACCTGTAGGAGCGAGCTTGCTCGCGAAAAACTCAAGGGCACCGCGTTTATCCTGGATAGCCGCGTTACCGTTGACGTTCTTCGCGAGCAAGCTCGCTCCTACGGACAAGCAAACGTCACGCAGCGGCGTGGCTTTCCTTTTTCAGGCTATCCATATCGATCACAAACCGGTACTTCACATCGCCCTTGAGCATCCGCTCATACGCCTCGTTAATGCCCTGGATATCGATCATTTCGATGTCCGAGACAATCCCGTGCCTGGCACAGAAATCCAGCATGTCCTGGGTTTCCTGGATGCCGCCAATCAGCGAGCCGGCCAGGCTGCGGCGCTTGAAGATCAGGTTGAACACCGTCGGCGACGGGTGCGGGCTGTCGGGCGCGCCGACCAGGGTCATGGTGCCGTCACGCTTGAGCAGGTTGAGGAACGCATCGAGGTTGTGCGGTGCAGCAACGGTGTTGAGGATGAAGTCCAGGCTGTTGGCGACCTTGGCCATCTCGTCAGCATTCTTGGATACCACCACTTGATCGGCGCCCAGGCGCAAACCGTCTTCACGCTTGTTGGGTGAGGTGGTGAACAGCGTTACATGGGCGCCCATGGCATGGGCGATCTTCACCGCCATGTGGCCCAGGCCGCCCAGGCCCACCACGCCGACCTTCTTGCCGGGGCCGACCTTCCAGTGATGCAACGGCGAATAGGTGGTAATGCCCGCGCACAGCAACGGCGCCACGGCGGCCAGGTTGGACGCGTCGTGGGAAATGCGCAGCACGAACTTCTCCTTGACCACGATGCTGTCGGAATAGCCGCCGAAGGTGTTCTCACCGCCGAATACCGGGCCGTTGTAGGTGCCGGTAAAGCCGTTCTCGCAATATTGCTCTTCGCCTTCGGCGCAGGACGCGCAGTGCTGGCAACTGTCGACCATGCAGCCGACGCCGGCCAGGTCACCGACCTTGAACGTCTTGACGTTGCCCCCCACTGCCGTCACGCGACCGACAATTTCATGGCCGGGCACGGAAGGATAAAGGGTGTTGTTCCATTCGTTGCGCACGGTGTGCAAGTCGGAGTGACAGACCCCGCAATAGAGAATGTCGATCTGCACATCATCCGCCCCCGGCGCGCGACGCTCGAAGGTGTAAGGCTTGAGGGAGTCCTTGGCGTTCTGGGCGGCGTAGCTGTAAGTCTTGGCCATTTCGTTCACCTGTGTGATCTGACGTTGGAAGTCAATCGACCAGCATAGACGTTCAACCGTTCAACCGAGCACAGGCGTACAAGCCCTTCGTCCGGTTTAGCGCAATAGTGAGCTAGCATTCTCTTCCCACCCTCCCAGGAGTTTTCCATGAGCACATTCGTTGCCAAAGACGGCACCCAGATCTATTTCAAGGACTGGGGCAGCGGTAAGCCCGTGTTATTCAGCCATGGCTGGCCGCTGGATGCCGATATGTGGGAATACCAGATGGAATACCTGAGCAGCCGCGGCTTTCGGACCATCGCATTCGACCGCCGTGGTTTTGGCCGGTCGGACCAGCCGTGGACCGGCAACGACTACGACACCTTCGCCGACGATATCGCCCAGTTGATCGAGCACCTGGACCTCAAGGACGTGACCCTGGTGGGCTTCTCCATGGGTGGCGGCGACGTGGCGCGCTACATCGCACGCCATGGCAGCGCGCGCGTGGCCGGCCTGGTATTGCTCGGCGCGGTGACACCGATTTTCGGCCAGCAAGCCGATTACCCGCAGGGTGTACCCCTCGACGTGTTCGCCGGTTTCAAGGCAGAGTTGCTGAAGGACCGCGCGCAATTCATCAGCGATTTCAACACGCCATTCTATGGCCTCAACAAGGGTCAGGTTGTCTCCGCAGGCGTACAGACCCAGACGTTGCAGATCGCCTTGCAGGCGTCCCTCAAGGCGACTGTGGACTGCGTCACCGCGTTCTCCGAAACCGACTTCCGCCCGGACATGGCCAAGATCGACGTACCGACCCTGGTGATCCATGGCGATGGCGACCAGATCGTGCCGTTCGAGACCACCGGTAAAGTCGCGGCCGAGCTGATCAAAGGTGCCGAGTTGAAGGTGTACAAGGACGCGCCGCACGGGTTTGCCGCCACCCATACCCAGCAGTTGAACGAAGACTTGCTGGCATTTCTGAACCGCTGAAACGTCCTCCCCCTACTGGCGCGTATGCGCTGGTAGGGCGGGGTTCCGATTGAATCAACAGCCAGGTAAGGTGGTCCCACTTCATACGCTCACCGCAACAGGACCCGCAAAATGCCCCTGCCTACCGACATGACCCTGATTGAAATCACCACCCCTGGCGGCCCCGAGGTGCTCAAGCCGCGCCAGGTGCCATTGCCCTCCCCGGCAGCCGGTGAAATCCTGATCCACGTGCACGCCGCCGGCGTCAACCGCCCGGATGCCTTGCAGCGCGCCGGCAAGTACCCGATGAAACCCGGCATGAGCCCAATCCCCGGCCTGGAAGTGGCCGGTGAAGTGGTGGCCCTGGGCGATGGCGTGACCGAGTACGCCGTCGGTGACAAAGTTTGCGCCCTCACCAATGGCGGTGGTTACGCCCAATACTGCGCAGTGCCCGCCAGCCAGGCGTTGCCGGTTCCCGAAGGCATGGACTGGATTCAAGCGGCGGCCATCCCGGAAACCTTCTTTACCGTGTGGGCCAACCTGTTCGGCATCGGCGGCGCCCACAAGGGCCAGCGGGTGCTGATCCATGGCGGCACCAGTGGTATCGGCACCACCGCGCTGATGCTGTGCCGCGAGTTCGGCATCCAGGCGTTTGCCACCGCCGGCAGCGAAGAAAAATGTGCGGCCATTCGTGCCCTGGGCGCAGAAGCAATCAACTATCGAGAGCAGGATTTCGCCCAGGTGATCGGTGATCAAGGCGTGAATGTGATCCTCGACATCATGGGAGCCTCCTACCTCAACAACAACCTCAAGGCGCTGGCGATGGACGGTCGCCTGGTGATGCTGGGGTTCCTCGGCGGTGCCAAGGCCAATGAGGTGGACTTGCTGACCATCCTCGGCAAACGCGCAATCGTCACCGGTTCGCTGCTGCGCGCACGGACCAAGGATGAAAAAGCCGCAATCGCCGACCAACTGCGTGAGCACGTATGGCCAGTGCTGTCAGCCGGGCGCTGCCTGCCGATGATCGACCAGGTGTTCGATTACACCCAAGCCGATCAGGCGCATGCGCGCATGGAAGGTGGGGATCATATTGGCAAGATTGTGTTGCGGGTTGCCTGATTACTCGGCGTAAACCGGGTAATCGATATAGCCCTCTGCACCACCACCGTACATCCCTTCCACCCGCAGCGGATTCAACGGCCACCCGTTGAACAGCCGCTGCGGCAGATCCGGGTTGGCAATGAACGGCCGCCCGAACGCGATCAAATCCGCCAGCCCCGCCTCTACCCACCGCGCACCGCGTTCAGCGGTGTAGCGGCCGGCGTAGATGATCCGTCCGCTGAACGTCTCGCGCACGGCACGGCGAAACGATTCAGGCAGGTCGGGTGCGTTGTCCCAGTCAGCTTCGGCGATGGAGACGTAGGCGATGCCCGATGCTTCCAGCACGTTGATGGCTTCGATGTAAGTGTGGTGCGGATCGTCTTCCACCAGGCCGATGTACACACGGTCTTGATCGGTGCCGCTGAACAACGGCGAGAAGCGCACGCCCAGGCGTTCCGGCCCGACCACCGCGCTCACCGCCTCAACAATTTCACGCAGAAAGCGCAGGCGATTTTCCAACGAACCACCGTACTCATCGTCACGTTGATTGGCATGGACCGAGATGAACTGGTTTACCAGGTAGCCATTGGCCGAATGGATTTCCACCCCATCAAACCCCGCATCCAGCGCATTGCGTGCCGCCTGGGCATAATGCCCAACCAAGTCCTTAACCTCTTGCGTAGTCAACGCACGTGGCACCGGCGGTTGTTTCAACTCACCCTCGCCCGGCGCGGTTTCGATAAAGGCCTTGGCTTGCAGAGCCTGGAGGGCCGACGGTGCAACCGGCGCCGCCCCTTCAGGCTGCAAAGCGTTATGGGACACCCGACCCACATGCCACAACTGGGCAAAGATCACCCCGCACTCGGCATGCACCGCGTCGGTGACCTTGCGCCAGCCATCGATCTGCGCGGGGGTGTATATGCCCGGTGTCCAGGCATAGCCTTGGCCACGCGGCTCGATTTGCGTGCCTTCGCTGACCATGAAACCGGCACTGGCCCGCTGGCAGTAATACTCGGCCATCAAGTCGGTGGCGATATCACCCGGTTGGGCGCTGCGCTGGCGCGTCAACGGCGGCAAGACAATACGGTTGTTCAGCGTATGGTGACCCAGTTTTACTGGGGTACTTAAAACATTGTCAGTCATTTAAGGATTTCCAAATTCTGGACGCGCTAAAGCATTGGCGACTTATAAAAGTCGCCAATGAACCAAGCGGTCTAATTAATTAAGCGGTGAGTTTCAGCAGGGCTTTAGCGACATCACTGGAACTGCCAGGATTTTGCCCAGTAACCAACAAGCCATCGGTAATGACAAAGGACTGCCAGTCAGCGCCTTTCTCATAAAGGCCGCCCAGCTTCTTGAATTCATCTTCCACCAGAAACGGCACCACATCGGTCAGCTCCACCGCCGCCTCTTCCGAGTTGGAGAACCCAGTGACGCGACGCCCCTTGACCAACGGTTCACCATTCACCGCCTTGACGTGACGCAGCGCGCCCGGTGCGTGGCAAACAAAGCCGATGGGCTTGCCAGCACGCTCGAATGACTCGATCAGCGCGATCGACACCGGCGATTCGGCCAGGTCCCACAGCGGGCCGTGGCCGCCTGGGTAGAACACAGTGTCGAAATCGTCGGCGTTGACCGAGTCCAGTTTCAGCGTGGTCGCCAGGGCCTGCTGCGCTGCCGGGTCGGCGGCGAAACGGTGGGTCTGCTCGGTCTGGAAGTCCGGCTGATCGCTGACCGGGTCCAATGGCGGCTGGCCGCCGGCCGGTGAAGCCAGGACGATCTCGGCGCCGGCGTCCTTGAACGCGTAATAGGGTGCGGCAAACTCTTCGAGCCAGAAGCCGGTCTTGCGCCCGGTATCGCCAAGCTGGTCGTGAGAGGTCAGTACCATTAATACTTTCATTTTCCAGTGCCTCGATAGGTGTGAATGTCAGTTTCTTCCGGCTGACCCAACAACTGCCGGGTCAACCCCAAGGCCTCATCAAAAGGCGCCGTAGTACGGGTGATCTTGCTCATGACGCTGATGCCCAACCACAACGCATACAGGCGCTGGGCCAGGCTGTCCGGGTGTTGCGTAATCACTACCGAGCCGTCTTCGACGCCCTGCTGCAAGGCCTTGGCGAGCAACCCGATGGTGCGTGTGGTGCCGCGTTGCAGGGCCAGGCGCATCGGCTCTGAAAGGTCAGACACCTCCGCACCGAGTTTGACGGCAAGGCATTTTCCCGCGTCGGTGCAGCCGGTCTGGTTGTCGATCCAGCATTGCCAATAAGCCATCAACTTGGCGTGCTGGGTTAAACCCGGCAGGTCGAACAGTTGCTGCATGCCGTGCACATAGTTGTCGAAGTAGTGGTCGAGCAATACAACGCCGAACGCATCTTTTGAGGTGAAGTAGTGATAAAAAGAACCTTTGGGTACTTCGGCGGTTTGCAGTATTTCGTTCAGGCCCACCGCAGAAAAACCTTTGCGGCCAACAATCAATTGCGCCGTGTCAAGAATGCTCTGGCGTACTGTTTTAGTTTCGCTGCTCATCGGATTAGACCAGTCGTCTAGTGCGTTGAGGGAATGTTAGGAGCCTGGGCAAACTCGCACAATGTCAGATCCGCAAGGATTTCGGACATCCGCCAAAGTCGGTTGCCGTTTTCCCGGCAGCCGCCGACAATCCCTGCTCCCACCCTCCCGGAGACATGCGATGCACAGCGTTGCGCTGATGGTTTACCCGAACTTCCAGTCCCTGAGCCTCAGCCTGGGTTCGGTGTTCGAGTGCGCGAACCTGCTGCGTGGCGAACCGGCTTATGAGTTTCACCTGGTGTCGGAGAGCGGCGGCGCGGTGATGACATCCCAGGGCTTCTCAGTGAACACCACGCCGATCCGGCCGGAGGGCTACGACACGCTGATCGTCAGCGGTTACCTGGAGTTCCGCCTGCCGGAGGCCAACCTGCTGGAACTGGTCAAGGCCGCCTCCGCCCAGTCGCGGCGCGTCGCCTCGTTGTGCATGGGCATCTTCGTGCTGGCCGAAGCAGGCTTGCTGGAAGGCAAGCGCACCACCACCCACTGGATTCACGCGCCGGCCTTTCGCAAGCGCTATCCGCACATTCATTTGGAAGAAGACAAGCTGTTCGTGGTGGACGGCCAGGTGTGGACCGGCGCCGGCATGAGTGCCGGGGTGGACCTGGCACTGGCGATGGTGGAAAACGACCTGGGCAGCGACCTCGCCCGGCGCATTGCGCGCAAACTGGTGATCGCCCAACGCCGGGGCAGTGAACAGTCGCAGTTGTCGGCGTTGTTGGAGCTGGACCCCAAGTCGGACCGCGTGCAACTGGCCCTGGCCTATGCCCGCGAGAACCTGACCCACGACTTGTCGGTAGACGCCCTGGCCGATGTTGCCCGCCTCAGCCCGCGCCAGTTCAGTCGGGTATTCCGGGAAGAGACCGGGCAAACGCCGGCCAAGGCCATCGAGTCGCTGCGGGTAGAGGCGGCACGAGCGATGATGGAAACCAGTCGCCACCCGGTCGAGGTGGTCGCCCGCGAAACCGGGTTTGGTGATCGCGAGCGCATGCGCCAAGCGTTCTTAAGGGCGTTCGGGCAGCCGCCGCAGGTGATGCAGCAGGCGTTTAATGCAGCGCCGCCCGCGTAATCAGGTAACTCACCAGCTGCGGGTCATCCTCCAGCTCAATCGTCTGTACCGGACGCGGCAGGTTATCCAGCACCGTGCGCCAGAACGCTTGAGACACTTCATCCTGATCATAGAAGCGCACCAGCCAATCAGCCTCGCCACTGCACAACACCTGGCTGGCGATGGCGCGGCCGATGCCTTTGCGGCGGTAACGCTTGAGGACGAACAAGTCGGCCAGCTCCAGGGCATCGATGCCCGGCAGTTCGCTGCCTTCGATCAACAGGAAGCCCGCGATATAGCCGTCCACCAACAGCAGGTTGGCGCTCCATTGCGGGTCCTGCCAGTAACGGACCAGGTGCTCGTCATGAATGTAGAAACGGCCATCGGCCTCCACATCTTCCTGTTCCCAGTCAGAGGATTCATAGGCGTAGTACTGGTAAAGATTGCGGATCAGCTCGGCGTGCTCCGGGCCGGTCTGGATCAATTCGACGGTGACTTCGGGCATGAGATTCTCGGTGAAAAAACACAGGGCGCCATTGTTCACAAAACCGGTGGGCAGGCCAAGAGAGCGGCCAACCTTTCTACTTGCTGAACCGATTGCAAATAGGTATTGCCTCTACCAAAACCTTGAAACATTTCGAATAAACTCCGCGAAATTGCCGCTCTCTTTCAAGGACACGTATTTTGACAAACGCCTGTACCGCCGGCCTGGACGTGGGTTTTGCCTCCCTGGACTACCTGCAGATCTTCATCCTGGGCGTGATCCAGGGCATTACCGAGCTGCTGCCGGTGTCATCCACCGCCCATATGCGCGTAGTCCCCGCCCTGCTCGGCTGGCAGGACCCCGGCTCGGCATTCTCGGCGGCCATGCAGTTGGCGGCGCTGGCTGCAGTGGTCAGTTACTTCTGGCGGGATGTGCGCCAAGTGACCACCGGCAGCATCGGTGCGGTGCGCCGGGGTGACTACAACGATCGCTGGTTCAAGCTGGCGGTGGCGATTGTGCTGGCGACCCTCCCCATCGGCATCGCCGGCCTGGCGCTGTCTTCGACCCTGAACGCCTGCAACTCGCCGTTGCGCGGGTTGATGGTGATCGGCATTTCCTGCGTGGTCATGGCCGTGCTGCTGGCGGTGGCCGAAGTGCGCGCACGCCACACCCGCGAGGTGAGCGAGATGCGCCTGCGGGATGCGTTGATCGTGGGCGTTGCGCAGATTGGTGCGCTGATTCCAGGGGTTTCGCGTTCCGGTTCTACGTTGACCGCCGCGCTGTTCCTCAACTTCAAGCGTGAGGAAGCCGCACGGTTCTCCTTCCTGCTCGGCTTGCCCGCCATCGCCCTCGCCGGTTTGAAGGAACTGTGGGTGCTGCTGCACGCCGACATGCCCGCCCATGCCTGGCCGCATTTGCTGTTCGGCCTGGTGGTCGCGAGCCTCTCGGCGTTTTTTGCGATCTGGGGCCTGATGAAGTTCCTGGAGCGGTTTTCCACCTGGCCGTTCGTGATCTATCGCGCGTTGCTGGGGGTGTTCCTGATCGTAGCCGTCAGCACCGGCTTACTGTAGGAGCGAGCTTGCTCGCGAAGAACGCACAGGCGCCGCAGCAAACCCGCAAGCCCGCGTTATCGTTGACGACCTTCGCGAGCAAGCTCGCTCCTACAGTTTGCGCTCGGCCAGTTCTTCCAACAGATCGGCCGAAGGCACGAAAAACAGGCCGCCGGTGACCGCCGTGCTGAAATCCAGCAGGCGGTCATAGTTGCCGACCGGACGGCCGACGAACATGTTTTCCAGCATCAATTCCAGAGGCTCCGGCGAACGTGCATAGCCGATAAAGTAGGTGCCGAACTCACCGGCACCGGGGCGGCCGAAAGGCATGTTGTCGCGCAGGATCTTCACTTCATCGCCGTTCTTGTCGGTGATGACTGTCAGCGCACTGTGGGAATTGCTCGGTTTGGCCTCTTCGTCCAATTCGATATCCGACAGCTTGGTCCGCCCGATCACCTTCTCCTGGGCCTCCACCGTCAGGCCGTTCCAGGCCGTCATGTTGTGCAGGTACTTCTGCACCAGCACGTAGCTGCCGCCGCGAAATTCGCTGTCCTCATCACCGACAATGGTGAACCCTTCGGCCTTGCGCCCCACCGGGTTCTCGGTGCCGTCGACAAAACCGATGATGCTGCGCATGTCGAAATAGCGGAAACCCTGGACCTCATCCACCACCTTGACGCTGTCGCCCAGGGCCGCCATCACATGGGTGGCCAGTTCGAAACACAGGTCCATCTGTTCGGCGCGGATATGCAGCAGGATATCCCCCGGTGTCGACACGGCTTTGCGCCCTTCTACGCCGAATTCACGAAACGGATGCAGCGCCGCCGGGCGCGGTGCGCCGAACAGCCGGTCCCACGCGTGCGAGCCAAACCCGCAGACGCAGGTCAGATTGCCCGCCGGCACGCGCTTGCCCACCGAACGCACCAAGCCGGCGATGTCCGCGCACCAGCCACGCACCGTGTCTTCACTGCCGGGGGCGACCGTGGCAACCATGAAAATCGCGCTGCTGGTGATGGGATGGCAGACGGACTGCGGCTCAAGGGGCGGCTGAACGGAGGATGGCGTCATGGTGAAAGTCCAGGCTAAAGGGCGAGATTGAACCCGCGCAGATTAGCAGATCATGCCTGACAGCTCTCCCACACGTCGCGAATCAGCGCCTGCATCTTCAGCGCTTCGGCCCAGCGATCACTGATTTCGCGGCCGTCCGCGTCGGTAATCGCATAGGGCGGCGGGCCCAGTTCACAGGTGAAAGACAGGCTCTGCGGCGTGTCGGGCCGGGCCAGCCAGTCTTCGATCCCGTAGCGCCACCACTGGGTAAAACGCTGTACCCAGGCTTGGTGTTGGGGGAAATCCAGGGAGACTTGCACCTGCTCGCTGCTGGCGACACGGCCGTGGAACCCCCAGCTGTGGCGCAAAATCGTGCGGATGTGGTCGTCGTCTTCAGGCGCGCCAGGTTCGGGCAGTTCACGCCCGACCACGTAGTGGGACAGGTCGGCCAGCAGCTTTAAATCCGGCATTTGCGCCAGCAGGTCAAGCGTGAACAGCAGGTCGTTGGTGAGGCGATAACGGTGGGTTTCCAGCAACACCGGAAAATCCACCTGCTCGGCCAGGCGTTGCCAGCCTTCGACCAACCGGGCCGCCTCGGCTTGGGTGCGCGGGCGTACGTCGGCTTGCAGGGTGAGGTGGTGGCAGCCATAGCGGCTGATCGCGTCCAGTGCGGCGGCCAGGTCATCCACCGATTGCGGAAACAACTGGCCCTCGATCTGCAAGCCTCTTGAGCTAGCCGCCGCGTGCAAACGCGCGACGTCTGCAGGCTGCCAGTAATGATCGGTAATGCCGTCAAAACCGGCGGCTTGGATGCGGTCGAGTTGGGCGTCAAGGGCGCCAGGTTCGGTCTGCATCGCCCACAGGGATTGGAACACCAGGAATTGGCGCATATCAGCCTCGCAGCAAGAGTTTGAGGGACAGCTCGGGGTTGGCCAGGCTGGCGGTATCGAGCGCAATCCGCGCGCTGATCAGGCGCTCGCAGAGCTTGATGTCCTTGGCCACACTGTTGCCCCGCGCCCAACCACAGGCGCCTTGCAAGTGCTGATCGCCATCGAGGTAGAACAGCAACAGGCCACCGCTCGGTAATGGGCGGTTGACCACTGTCGGTGTGATTACGCCCACGGTCTGCAAGCCCCAGTCGTACTGATCGGACCAGAAACCGGGCAGCGCCTCGAACGGCACTTCACGCCCCAGCAGGTTCAGCGCGGCATGCCGGCCCTGGGCTTCGGCATTGCGCCAGGTTTCCTGGCGCTGATAGAGACCGTCAAGGCGAAACTCACACACATCTCCGGCGGCATAGATGTTCGGCGCGCTGGTGCGCAGGCACGCATCGACACGAATGCCCTGCCCCACCTCCAGTCCTGCTGCCGCCGCCAGTTCGATGTTGGGTTGCATACCGATGCCGACCACGACGAGGTCGCAGGGCAAGCGTTGCCCGTCCACCAACAGCACGGCATCGGCCTGGATTGACTCCAGTGCCACATTCAAACGCACCTCCACACCGTGCTCGCGATGCAGATCCAGCAGCGCCTGGGAGATAACCGCTGGCAGTACACGCCCCGCCAAGCGTGGCCCGGCTTCCAGCACCGTCACTTCACAGCCCAGGCCACGTGCGGTCGCTGCCACTTCCAGGCCGATAAAACCACCGCCCACCACCACCAGCCGCGTGCCGGGTCGTAAAGCGCTGCGCAACGCAAGCGCCTCATCGTGAGTGCGCAGGTAAAGCACATTGGCCTGCGCCTGGGGCAAACGCCGCGCCCGGCCGCCGGTGGCCAACAGCAGACCGGCGTAAGGCAACCAGTGGCCGTCGGCAAGTTGCAGGCGATGTTGTTGCGGCTCTAGCTGAGTCACCGGGTTACCCGCAATGTGCTCGATGCCCAACTCAGCCAGTCGCGCACTGTTGCACAAGCTGTAGCCGGCCAGCTCCGCCGTGCCTTGCAACAGGCCTTTGGACAACGGCGGCCGCTCATAGGGCAAGTGCGCTTCATCGCCTATCAGAATCAAGCGCCCGGTATAACCTTCTTCGCGCAAGGTCAGCGCCGCCCGGCCACCGGCATGACCGGCCCCGACGATAATCAACGGAGCGTTCATCATCAGGCCGTGACCGCGAGCAACACCCGCCCCGCTTCGACCCGCACCGGGTAGGTCTTGAGGTTGACGCACACCGGCGCGCCGAGGGCCTTGCCCGTACGATAATCGAAGCGCCCGTTGTGCTTGGGGCATTCGATCACGTGGTCCATCACCAGGCCGTCGGCCAGGTGGATTTTCTCGTGGGTGCACAGGCCGGCGGTGGCGAAGAATTCATTCTCGGCCGAGCGGTACAGCGCGTAGGTGTGCGGGCCGTGGTCGAAGCGCAGCACGTCTTCTTCGTCAATGTCGCCCACGGCGCAGACGTCGATCCATTGATCGTTCATGGTGTTTTCTCTTGTTCTAGGGGGGAATTCAGCCAGCAGCCATTTCTGCATGCACCGGGGCATGGGCGGCCGGTTCGGCTTTAGTGTGGATCGGACGCTGGATGAAGTAGGTCGGATCGCTGCGCTGCCTCCAGATCGTCGGCAGGATTTCCTTGTACGCCTCGAACAGGTTGGCGTACGGCGGCGGGCAGTCGCTGCGGATCTCTTCGTGCAGTTGCGCAAGGGCGTGGTACGGCACCATCGGGTACATGTGGTGTTCGAGGTGGTAGTTCATGTCCATGTAGATAAAGCGCAGCACGCGGTTCATGTAGATGGTGCGGCAGTTGCTGCGGTGGTCCAGCACGTCTTCGGCCAGGCCGACGTGCTGGGTTAGGCCGAAGATATAGCCGAGCCAGGCACCGTAGAGGCTCGGCAGACCAATCAGCATCAGCGGCAGCCAGCTGTGCAGGTACAACGCGGTGCCAATCACCACCGCATAAATACCGACCCAGATCCGTGCCGCGCGAAACACCTTGGGCCATTCGGATTCGGGGATGAAGTCGGCTTCCTGGGCGCTCATCTTGCCAATGGCATGCCGCGCCACACCGCTGAAGGTTTTCCAGGCCAGGGGCAGGTTGAACAGGCTCAAGAACATCATCAAAAAGCTTGGCGGACGCGGCTCGACGATCTCCGGGTCGCGGCCGACCACGATGGTGTCGGTGTGGTGACGGGCATGGCTCCAGCGCCACACGTGGGGTTCGAAGATGCACATGAAGCTGGCGACCTGATACAGCCCGTCGTTCATCCACCGCGTCTTGAACGCCGTGCCATGGCCGGTTTCGTGCCAACGTGGGTTGGACGCAGTGCCGTACAGCACGCCGTAGACGAGGAAGAACGGCACACAGGCCCAGGTGCCCCAGAACCAGTAGCCGCCGAAACCGGTGGCCAACAGCGCGATCAGCCAGATGGCGGTGTCGAGCAAGGCCGGGCCGTCGCGGCGCTGCATCAGTTCTTTCATGCGTTTGCGCGAGATGGGCGACTGGTACCAACTGGCCGAGACCAGGCCCTTTTCAGCCGCGCGTGCGGCTTCGGGGCCGGTGAGGCTGTAATCGCGCCGGGCGGTGTGAGCGGTGTGTTCAGGCATTGTTATTGTTCTCCGCAAGCGGGTGGTTTCAGGTGCTGTGTGAAACCCACGATAGAGAACGCCTAAATCACCCTCAAGGCCTTGAATCCATTCCCTATCAAGCTATCATCCAGGCCCAGCGGGGCTTGATAGTTTTCTATCAAGACGCTCAAAGGGGCCTGTCATGAACAACAATAAACGCCCAACCATCGCCACCGTCGCCGCCCAGGCGGGGCTCAGCGTGGCCACCGTCGACCGCGTGTTGAACGCACGTGCGCCGGTCAATCCCGAGACCGCCGAGCAGGTGTTCCAGGCGGCCGAAGCCGTGGGGTATTTCGCGGCGCGGTTGATCGGCCAGCGCATTCGCGAACGCCGGCCAACCTATCGTTTCGGCATCCTGTTGCTGGCCACCGCCCAGGCGTTCTATACCAGCCTGGCGCAAGCTATCAGCGCCGCCGCCGAGCAACATGCCGGTGCCAACCTGACCTGCCAGTTCGAGTACATCGTCGATCGCACGCCCGCCGCCATCGTCGCGCAGATCGAACAACTGGCCGTGCAATGCGATGGCCTCGCGGTGGTCAGCTTTGCCCATCCGCTGATCAACGCCTGCCTCAAGCAAATCCGCGAAGCCGGTGTGCCCGTGGTGGCCCTGCTCTCGGATATCCACGAACAGGCCGAAGAACCCTACGTCGGCCAGGACAACCATGTGGTCGGCCGCACCATGGGCTGGCTGCTCGCCCGCACCTGCGGCGCTCGCAAAGGCAGCGTGGGCATCCTGCTCGGCGGCCACCGTTTCCTCGGCCACCAGGCACGGGTCGAAGGCCTGCACAGCTACCTGGCCGAGCACGCGCCGGGGCTCAAACCGTTGGAACCGCTGATCAACCTGGACAACTGCGACATCACCGAAGAAGCCACCCTCGACCTGATCAGCCGCCACAGCGACCTGCGCGGATTATGCGTGGTGGGCGGCGGTGGCGACGGCATCATCAGCGCCTTGGCGCAGTTGCCCAAGCGGCCGGCGTTGTGTTGCATCCTGCAGGAGTCGACCGCGCTGTCACGTCAGGCGCTGGGCCAGGGGTTGATCGACGTGGTGATGGATTCGCAGCCGGGGCAGACAGCGACGGCGTTGGTGCGGTTGATGGTGGAGTTGCAGAGTGCAGAGGGGTTCGATCCTGTGCGACAGCGGGTGTATGTGCCGCCGCAGATTGTGACGTCCGAAAATAGGGGCATCTGAACGTGCCGCCTTCTTTTGTGGCGAGCGGGCTTGCCCCGCGTTGGGGCGCGAAGCGGCCCTAAAACCAGGCGCCTCAGTTTATCTGAACAAATGCGGTGATCTTATTGGGGCCGCTTCGCAGCCCAACGCGGGGCAAGCCCGCTCGCCACAACAAGCCTGCTCGCCGAAGGGGGTTCTTGACTCTCAGTTGCGACGGAAATCCCCGGCATTCAAGCCAAACCGACTCATCTTGTTGTACAGCCCACCCCGCGACACGTTGAGCTGCCGCGCAGCCAGACGGATGTTACCTCCGGTGCTGTTGAGCGCGGCGACGATGGCGTGCATTTCGTGGCTGCTCAGGTCCTGGGCAGGCGGCGCTTCGTGGGCGCGCAGCGGGGTGCGTTGGCGGCTTTCCAAAGGCAGATCCACCGGTTCGATCAGCGCTCCCATCGCCAGGTTGGTCGCCCGTTCGATGCTGTTCTCCAGCTCGCGCACATTGCCCGGCCAGCCATAGGCTGACAGCAGCGCCATCGCCTCCGGCGAAAAGCCCTGCACCGATTTACGCAACGAGCGCGCGCAGCGGGCGAGAAAGTGCCGCGCCAGCAGCGCAATGTCTTCACGGCGCATGCGCAGCGGCGGCACGGTCAGGTTCAGCACGTTGAGGCGGTAGTAGAGGTCTTCGCGAAACGCGCCTTCCGCGACCGCCTGGCTGAGGTTGCGGTGGGTGGCGGCGATGATACGCACGTTGACTTGCCGCGAGCTTTTCGCGCCCACGCGGGTGATTTCACCCTCCTGCAACACCCGCAGCAGGCTGACCTGGGCATCGAAGGACATGTCGCCAATCTCATCGAGAAAGATGGTGCCGCCATCCGCCAGTTCGAACTTGCCCGCAGAGCCGCCACGGCTGGCACCAGTGAACGCGCCTTCGACGTGGCCGAACAGCTCGCTTTGCACCAGGTCCCGTGGAATCGCGCCGCAGTTGACCGCCACAAACGGGCCGTTGCAGCGCTCGCTGCCATTGTGGATGGCCTGGGCGAACAGCTCCTTGCCGGTGCCGCTTTCGCCAAGGATCAGGGTGGTGGAATCACTGCGGCTGGCGATGCGCCCCAAATGCAGCGCGTCCTGGATCGCCCGCGAACTGCCCTGGATGGTGTCGAAGGTGTAGCTGGCCTGGGTGCCGATGAGTCGCCGGGTGATTTCGCGGATGCGGCGGTTCTCGCGCAGTGACACGATCACCCCGCCCTGCTCCAGCGGGCACACCGAGACCAGGCAGGCGAGTTGGCTGCGGTTGTGCAGGTGGAAGGTGCAGTCGAGGTCGCGCACGGGTTCGCCAAGGACGTCGTTCAGTTCGCTACGGCCCAGTTGCTGGAAAGGCCGCCCGATCAGCTCCAGCCCGACGCCAAACAGCTGCCGGGCATAGCGGTTGAGCGCCTTGATGCAGCCGCGCTCGTCCAGCACCACCAGGCCTTCGTTGAGCACTTCGAGGACCGTCTGCTGTTCTTCCAGCAGCCCTTGCAGGGCCATCTGCCGCGATACCGCGTCGGCCGCGGCCTGCACCGTGCCGAGGGTATGGAAGTGAAACCAGCCGGGCTCGGCGGTCAGCGTCAGCATGGCCACGGTCTGGCCCTGGGCATTCTTGATCGGCGCGGCGGCGCAATGCATGCGGCGCTGGCGCAGGCCGATGCCGAAGTTCTCCTCGGCCAGCACGTACACCAGGTGATCCTCGGCCAGCGCCAAGCCGGTGCAGTTGGTGCCTTGCACCGATTCCAGCAGGCGACTGCCCACGGGGGTGATGTCCAGCCCACAGAAATACAGAGTGGTGCCGTCGGCATCGGTGAGGTTGATATGACCGCGCGGGTTGTAGGCCAGCAAGCCATGCATGACCTGCGCGGCGGCCTCGATCAGCACCCGGTGTGCGGCCTGGGTGGCCGCCAGCGTGTCGGCGGCGACGAAGCGGTACGCGTTGTCGGCCGGGTCGATACCGGCCTGGACGCTGCGCCGCCAAGAATCCCAGATCACTTGGCGCACGTGCGTCGGGCGTTCGACCTGGCCGGCCAGGCAGTCGCGCCAGGCCTGTTCCAGTGCAGCGACCGGGCCATCATTCAGCGCGGCAGGCCCCAGGGCCGTGAGGTAGTCGAGGTCTTGCACGCTGAACGCCATGCTCATTGGGCGGTATCCATGTTCATGTTTTTGACATGTCAGTATAGGCATGTCATCAAAATGAACACTTTTTGTTTATACATAATTATTAATCGTTATTTATCAACACGTTAAAAAATGGCACACGCCTTGCTCTGACCCCTTTGCCATCAGGATCGTCCTGCGGCCAATAACAACAAGGGGTTATTTCATGAGTACACAGAACATCCGCCTGGGCTTGATCGGTGCCGGCCGCATGGGCAGCTTCCACGGCCTGACCGCCGCGCGGCATATCCCCGGCGCCAGCCTGGCAGCGATTGCGGACCCGACGCCAGGCCAGGCCGCCCGCCTCGCCGCTGAACTAGGCGTGAGCAAGGTCTACACCGACCCGCAGCAGTTGCTCGACGACCCGGACATCGACGGCGTGCTGATCGCCGCCCCCGCCCGCAGCCACGCAGAGCTGGTGATCAGCGCCGCCCGCGCCGGCAAGGGCATCTTCTGCGAAAAACCCATGGCCATCACCCTCGATGAAGCCGACCGCGCCATCGCTGCCGCGG
This sequence comes from Pseudomonas reactans, assembly GCF_013387025.1. Taxonomy (NCBI): domain Bacteria; kingdom Pseudomonadati; phylum Pseudomonadota; class Gammaproteobacteria; order Pseudomonadales; family Pseudomonadaceae; genus Pseudomonas; species Pseudomonas reactans. Next base: position 27,774 of record NZ_JACAQP010000001.1, read on the forward strand.
CCGATGCGCGAGTGCCGCTGCAAGTCGGGTTCAACCGGCGCTTCGCCAAAAGCTTTCGCACCGCGCACCTCGACGTCGCCGCCGGCCGCATCGGCACCCCGCAGCTGCTGCGCTCGCTGACCCGCGACCCGGCACTGAACAACCCGGCCAAGTCGCCGCAATGGGTGATCTTCCTGGAAACCCTGATCCACGACTTCGACACCCTGCGCTACCTCAACCCTGGCGCCGAGGCGGTGCAGGTCTACGTGATGGCCGACGCATTGATCGCGCCCGAATACAAAAGCAAAGGCTTCCTCGACACTGCCGTGGTCGCGATCCGCTTCAACAACGGCGCCATTGCCACCGCCGAGGCCAACTTCCAGGCTGTGTATGGCTACGACGTGCGCGGCGAAGTGTTCGGCAGCGCCGGCATGCTGAGCATGGGCAGCCTCAACGATTGCGACCTGGTGCGCTACCTGGCCCAGGGCATCCAGGCCGACACCCAGCGGCTGGACACCGACCTGTTGCGCGACGCCTATATCGCCGAGCTCAACCACTTCGTCGACTGCCTGCGCAGCGGCGCCAAACCCCTGGCCAGCGGTGAAGACGCGCGCGCGGCATTGGCGATTGCCCGCGCCTGCATCGAGTCGTTCGAAACCGGCAAGGCGGTGGCCGTATGAGCCCCATCAAGCTGGCCGTCAGCGCGGAGATGGTGTTTCTCGACCTGCCCTTCATCGAACGCGTGAAGCGTATTCATGCGCTGGGCTTCAGTGCCGAAATCTGGAACTGGACAAACAAGGACATCGCCGCACTGGCCGCTACTGGTGCCGACTTCACCTCCATGACCGGCTACATCAGCGGCACCCTCACCGACCCCGACGGCATCCGCCAACTGCTCGACAGCGCCCGCGAATCCTTAGGGGTGGCCGAGCAATTGAATTGCCCCAGCCTCAACCTGCACGGCACCGGCCTGGGTGACGGCGGCCTGCCCGTGCAGCCCGTGAGCCAGACCACCGGCCGCATGTGGCTGAGTGCCTGCAAGACCCTGGAAAAAATCGCCCGCTTGGGGGAAGACGCCGGCCGGGTGTTCCTGCTGGAAAACCTCAACACAGAAGTTGACCACCCCGGCACGCCCTTCGCCCGCGCCGACGATACCCTGGCGCTGATCGAGGCCGTGGGCAGCCCGTACCTGAAGATGAATTTGGACCTGTACCACGCGCAGATCGGCGAAGGAAACCTGATCGAACTGATCCAGCGCGCGGGCAGCGCTATCGGTGAAATCCAGGTGGCCGACGTGCCGGGACGCAAGGAGCCCGGCACCGGTGAAATCCACTATCCGGCCATTGCCAGGGCCTTGCACGCCATGGGCTACAGCGGCGTGGTCGGCCTGGAAGGCTGGGCCAGCGGCGACAGCGAGTTGGCCCTGGCGCGTTTCCGCCAGGCGTTCACCCTATAACAATAAAAGGATCACCCTTATGAATCGCTATTCGTTGTTTGCTGCCACCTTGTTGCTGCTGTTCAGCCAATGGACCTTCGCGGCTTATCGCATCGGCGTGAGCATTGCCCGGGTCGACGACAACTTCATGACCTACGTGCGCACCGGCCTGGAAGCGGCCGCCCAGCAGCAGGATGTGCAGATCCAGTTCGAAGACGCCCAGGGCGACGTGGTTCGCCAGCTTAATCAGGTCGAGGGCTTTCTCAACCAGAAGGTCGACGCGGTGATCGTGCTGCCGGTGGACACCGCCGCCACCGCCAACATGACCCGCGCCGCCGTGGCGGCCAAGACGCCGCTGGTATACGTCAACCGCCATCCGGACGAGCGCACCTTGCCCAAGGGCGTGGTCACCGTGGCTTCCAACGACATCGAGGCCGGGCAATTGCAGATGCGCTACTTGGCGGAAAAACTCGGCGGCAAGGGCAATGTGGCGATCATCATGGGCGACCTTGCACAGAACGCCACCCATGACCGCACCGAGGGCGCCAAACAGGTGCTCAAGGACTTTCCCGGAATCAAGGTGGTCGAGCAGCAAAGCGCCGAATGGCAACGCAGCAAGGGCATGGACCTGACCAGCAACTGGCTGCTGGCGGGCACGCAGTTCGATGCCATCGTGGCCAATAACGATGAAATGGCGATTGGCGCGGCCATGGCTTTGCAGCAGGCGGGAAAAACCAAGGGTGACGTGGCGATTGTGGGTATCGATGGCTTGCCCGATGGGCTGGCGGCGATCAAGCGGGGGTTGCTGACGGCGTCGGTGTTCCAGGACCCGAAAGCCCAGGCAACCCAGGCAGTGCAGGCGGCGGTGCTAATGATCAAGGGCGAGGCGATTGAGCCGGAGGTGTGGGTGCCGTTTGAACTGATCAAGCCGGAGCAGGTGGCGGTGTTTGAGCAGCGCTACAAGTAGACAGACACACAACGTTCCCAATGTGGGAGCTGGCTTGCCTGCGATAGCGGTGGGCCAGCCAGCGACACATTGCCTGTCAGACCGCTATCGCAGGCAAGCCAGCTCCCACCTTTTTAGTCCAAGTCGCTGGCGTCATGCCGCTCGGCCAATTGCTCATGAGGCTCACCGGACACCCGATTCACCCGCCGCCCGCGCTGCACCGCTGGCCGCGCTTCGATGGCGTCTGCCCAGCGCAACACGTGTTTGTACTCATGCACCGACAAAAACTGCGCCGCGCCATACAAACGGCCTTTGACCAACCCGCCATACCACGGCCAGATCGCGATGTCGGCGATGGTGTATTCATCACCCGCAATGTATTCGCTCACCGCCAGGCGCTGGTCGAGTACGTCTAGCTGACGTTTGGTTTCCATGGCGAAGCGGTTGATCGCGTACTCCATCTTGCTCGGCGCATAGGCATAAAAATGCCCGAAGCCACCGCCCAGGTACGGCGCGCTGCCCATCTGCCAGAACAGCCACGACAGGCATTCGGCACGGGCCGCAGGCTCGGTGGGGAAGAACGCGCCGAACTTCTCGGCCAGGTACTGCAGGATCGCGCCCGACTCGAACACCCGAATCGGCGTGGCGCCGCTGCGGTCCAGCAGAGCCGGGATCTTCGAGTTGGGGTTCACCCCTACAAAGCCGCTGCCGAACTGGTCGCCGTCGCCGATCTTGATCAGCCAGGCGTCATATTCCGCACCGCTATGACCCAGCGCCAGCAACTCCTCCAGCAGGATCGTGACTTTCTGGCCATTAGGCGTGGCCAGGGAATACAGCTGCAGCGGGTGCTTGCCTACCGGCAGTTCCTTGTCATGGGTCGCACCGGCAATCGGGCGATTGATGCTGGCGAAGGTGCCGCCATTTTCGGTGTCCCAGGTCCACACGTTCGGGGGTACATAATCGGTCATGCTGACGGCTCCAGAGGCGTTTGCGATCCCAGACTAAACCAAAGGTTGATGACTCGTCACACAGTGAATGCCACCGCCCCCCGCTGCAATCGCATCGATATTCAGTGCGACCACCTTACGGTCCGGGTAGAGCCGGGCCAGCAGGTCCAGCGCCTTGCGGTCCGCCACCGGGTCGCCGAACTCCGGGGCGATCACCGCACCGTTTATCACGAAGTAATTGATGTAGCCCGCCGCGAAATCCGGATTGCCCTTGCTGAACTTGCTTTTACGCGGGTTGAGCGGCGGCGACACCGTGTGCACCTGTAAAGGCCGGCCGTCAGCATCAGTAGCCTTTTTGAGGATTTCCAGGTGCGCCAGGGTGACCTTGTGATCATAGGATTCAGGGTCGGTATCGAGGTTGGCCAGCACCACGCCAGGCGCGACGAAACGCGCGTAGAAATCGACATGGGCATCGGTGATGTCTTTGCCCTTGATGCCCGGCAGCCAGATGATCTTGCGCAGGCCCAGGCGTTCCTTGAGTTCGGCCTCGACCTCGGCCTTGCTCCAGTCCGGGTTGCGATTGCGGTTGATCCAGCTGCTTTCGGTCATGATGCCGGTGCCCAGGCCGTCAACCTCAATCCCGCCGCCCTCGCCCACCAGTTCGCTGCGGATAGGCCGGGCGCCGGTTTCCTCGGCGATCTGGGCCGCCAGTAGCGCATCATCGTCGTGCTGCTGTTTGTTGCCCCAGCCATTGAAGTTGAAGTCCACCGCGCCCAAGCCGCCGCTGCCGTCGATGACGAAATTGGCGCCGGTGTCACGCATCCAGATGTCATCCAGCGCGGTTTCCACGAAGGTGATGTTGCGGGTGCCACAGTGTTTTTCAGCAAGATGGCGTTCGTCTTCACGGCAGAACACGGTGACCGGCTCGTAATCCGCAATCGCCCTGGCGATACGGCCGAGGGCGGCTTGTACATCGGCGGTGAAGTCTTCCCAGATGGCGTCCTGGGCACCAAAGGCAATAAAGGCCTGGCGGTGTTTTTCGCCCTCGTCGGGCATGTAGAAGCGACCGCTCGCGACGGCGCGCAGGTGCGGGGCGATCAAGGTCATGGCGCAGACCACACTGGCTTGTTTGATGAAGGTGCGACGGGTTGGCATGAAATACTCACTTCACAGTAGCTGTCTTGAATTTAGTCCATACACGCATCCGTGCGCGCATATCGGCCTGGGAGATGTCCTTGCCGGCAATCAACCGTTCGAAGGTGGCCGCGTCGGGGTAGATGTCCGGGTTATCGCGCATACTCGCCTCCACGTCCGGCCGCGCCTTGGCATTCGCGGTGGGGTAGCCGGTGAGGTTGGTGATGGCCGCCATGTTTTGCGGGCGCATCACGAAGTTGATGAAAGCGTAGGCGTATTCCGGGTGTTGGGCGTCGACCGGGATGGCCATGGTGTCCATCCACACCGTGGTGCCTTCACGGGGGATGTGATAGCCGAAGGTCACCGCTTTGCCGGCGGCATCGGCGGCGCGTTGGGCCTGGGTCATGTCGCCGCTGTAGCCGAGGGACAGGCACAGGTTGCCATTGACCAGGTCGGTCACTGGTTGCGACTGGAACTTGCGGATGTACGGCCGCACCTTGAGCAGCAGTTCACTGGCCGCCGCCAAGTCTTCACGCTTGGCGCTGCGCGGGTCGCGGCCCAGGTAGTTGAGCACCACGGCTAGGACTTCGTCCGGAGAGTCGATCAGCGAGATGCCGCAATCGGCGAATTTGGCCGCGTTCTCCGGCTTGAACAGCAGGTCGAGGCTGTTGACCGGCGCATTCGGCATGCGTTGCTGGATCTGCTGGGTGTTGTAGGTCAGGCCGATGGTGCCCCAGGTATAGGGCACCGTGGCTTTGTTCGAGTTGACGTAATGGGTGCGCAGTTTCTGCAGGCCCGGCTCGATGTCGCTCATGGCGTCGAGCTTGGCGGAGTCCAGTGCTTGCAGGCTGCCGGCGCGCATCAGGCGTTCGGCCACAGTATCGCCGGGGAAGATCAGGTCGTAGCCGCTGCCGCCGGCCATCAACTTGGCTTCCAGGGTTTCACTGCCATCCATCACGTCGTAGATCACCCGGATACCGGTCTCGGCGGTGAATTTGGACAGGGTGTCGGCGGCGAAATAGTCAGCCCAGTTGTAGAGCTTGAGGGTTTTGTCCTCTGCCGAGGCGTAGACACTCGTCATGATCAGCGCACAAATCAATAGCCGCTTCATGATGGACGCCCATCCAGGGTCAGCAGGCCGCTGTACATCTCCGGGCGACGGTCGCGATAGATGCCCCAGGTCAGGCGGTCTTCGCGCATGGCGGACAGGTCGAGGCTGCGCAGCAGCACGCCAGTGGCGTCGCGATCCGCTTCGGCCAGCAGCTTGCCCTTGTGGTCGCAGATGAACGATGAGCCGTAGAAGTCCATTTGCAGACTCGGGTCGGTGGTCGCCACTTCACGTCCGACGCGATTGGCCGCCACCACCGGCAACAGGTTCGCCGCCGCGTGACCACGCATGGTCATCTGCCAATGGTCCCGTGAGTCGAGCGTGGCACAGCCGGGTTCCGAGCCGATGGCGGTGGGGAACAGCAGCACTTCGGCACCTTGCAACGCCAGGCAGCGCGCGGTCTCCGGGAACCACTGGTCCCAGCAGATGCCCACGCCCAAGCGCCCGAAGGCCGTCTCCCAGACGCGAAAACCTGTGTCGCCGGGGCTGAAATATTCCTTCTCCTGATAGCCGATGGCATTCGGGATATGGGTCTTGCGGTACACGCCGAGCAAGCGCCCGTCGGCATCCGCCACGCTGAGGGAATTGAAGAATGCGTTGCCGGCCTTTTCGAACCAACTCAGCGGCAATACCACGCCCAACTCCTTGGCCAGTGCGGCGAAGCGGTTGAGCACAGTGCTGTGTTGATATTCCTCGGCCAGCGCCAAGTGCTTATGGTGCTGCTCGATGCAGAAATACGGCGTGGCGAACAGCTCCTGCAACAGGATCACCTGGGCGCCCTGCTTCGCCGCGTCTCGCACCAGCTGCTCAGCACGGTCGAGGTTGCCAGGCAGGTCCCAGGTGCAGGGCATTTGGGTGGTGGCAATCGTCAGATTACTCATGGCTTCACCCAGGCTGGCTGTTGCTGGGTAATGCAGTGCACGCCGCCGCCGCCATGGGCCAGATGGTTGATCTGCACCGGTACGATCTCGCGACCGGGGAATGCCCGGGCCAGGACTTCGGCCGCGATCTGATCCGCCGCAATGCCATAGGCCGGCATGATGATTGCGCCGTTGGCAATGTAGAAGTTGGTGTAGGAGGCGCAGAACACCTCGGCGTCGGTGTCGACCGCATCCGTGGCTTCATACAGCTCGATCAGCTCGAAACGGCGGCCTTGGGCGTCGGTGGAAAGCTCCAGGGCGCGGCGGTTTTCCCGTACGACTTCGGCGTAAACAGAACGTTGATCGTGAGTCGCATCGACCAGCAACACCCCAGGGCGGGCAAATGCGCAGACGCCATCAACATGGCCGTCAGTCATGTCGCCCGTGACGTAGTCCGGGTCGCCGGGCAACCAAATGGTCTTCTTGATACCCAGCAGGCGCGTGAAGATGGCTTCCATCTCGGCCTTGCTCACGCCGGGGTTGCGGTTGGGGTTGAGCAGCACCGATTCGGTGGTGATCAGCGTGCCCTCGCCGTCCACATGGATCGCGCCGCCTTCATTGCTCAGGGGCGTGCCGAAACATTCCAGCCCCAGGTGATTGAGCACCCGACGTGCCAGGCTTTCGTCCAGATCATGGGCCGACTTGCCGCCCCAGGCATTGAAGCGCCAGCTCACACCGGCCGTGCCCAGCTGCGGATGGCAGACAAAGGTCGGGCCGGAATCGCGGCACCAGCTGTCGTTGACGGCCTGTTCGATCAGCTCGATGCCCGGCCCGCACAGCGCCTTGGCGCCCGCCACGGCAGACGGATCAACCAGCATTTTCACCGGCTCGAAGCGTGCGATCGCATTGGCTACCCGCGCAAAATCCTGCTGCACGTGCGCCAGGGTCACGCCCCACGTGGTTTCCCACAAGGCCCGATTGTGCGGCCAGACCATCCACGTCGCCGCATGCCGGGCCCACTCCGCAGGCATCCACCAACCATTGCTTTGCATTGCATTCTGCTGCATGACAAGTACCCTTCAGTTAAGTCATTGTGTTCAGTGAAAACTGCCCACGGAGTCTTGGCACACATGCTATGGCGGCTTGCAAAGCCGGACAAACGATGGATTTTGTAGAAAACTGATTAGAGGAACTTATCAGCATGCTCAACCACTGGCCGCCCCTCGGCACCCTGCGCGGCTTTGAAGCTGCGGCGCGACTGGGCAGTTTCCACAAGGCCGCCGAAGAACTGCACCTGACCCAATCGGCGATCAGCCAGCAGATCCGCAGCCTGGAGGCGTACCTGGAACAGCCGCTGTTTTTTCGCAGCGGCCGCAGCGTGGCCCTGACCGACGCGGGGCATGACTTCCTCAGCACCACCCAGGCGTTGCTGCAGCAACTGGCGGTGGGCTTGCGGCGCCTGGGGCAATACCGCAAGCCCAATCAACTGGTGCTCAACACCACGCCGACCTTTGCCCGGCACTGGCTGTTGCCACGGCTCGCGGATTTCCGCCGGCAACACCCGGAAGTCGACCTGTGGATCTTCAGCACCAACGAAGTGCCCGACATGGCCAGCCAGACCATCGACCTGGCCGTGCGCGACGACATCAGCTCCCAGGCCGAATGCAGCTTCAAGGTGCTGCACGCCGACCGGCTGTTTCCCGCCTGCCACCCACGGCTGTTGAAGCTGCCCCTGGCACAACGCACCACCCTGCACGGCGAACGGGAAATGGACTGGAGCCATTGGGCGGTGGAGGCCGGGATTGATGTGGGGCAGCAGGACCAGGGCCTGAATTTCTCCGACCCCGGCCTGTTGCTCGACGCCGTGTGTACCGGCCTGGGAATTGGCTTGGTCAGCCAGTTACTGAGCCGCCAGGCGCAAGAAGACGGGTTGCTTACGCCGCTGGTCGACGCGACGATTCGCGGGCCGAGCTGGGCGCTGCTGACTCATCGCGACAGCGAGCACGACCCGCTGGCGCGCAGTTTCACGGCGTGGTTGCTGAGCCACTTGCAGGTAGAGCCGACATGAACGACCGCCTCGAAGACATCCTGGCCGATCACCTGAATGTGGTGTTCTGCGGCATCAACCCCGGCAAAGGCTCCGCCGCCCTGGGCCTGCACTTCGCCAATCGCAGCAACCGTTTCTGGCGCACCTTGCACCTGGCCGGTTTCACGCCCCATGAGCTACGTCCCGAGGACGGCCCCACACTGGCGCACTATGGCTGCGGCCTGACCACGGTCGTGGAACGGCCTACAGCCAGCGCCGGCGAGTTGGCCCGGCATGAGTTCACGGATGCCGCCGCGGCGTTTGAACAGAAGATCCGACGCTATCAGCCACGCTTCGTGGCCTTTCTCGGCAAGGCCGGTTACAGCGCGTTGTCGGGCCAGCGCAAGATTGGCTGGGGGTTGCAACCGCAGCGGCTCGGCGGTGCTTCGGTGTGGGTGTTGCCTAATCCCAGTGGACGCAACCTGGCGTTCAACCTGGAACAACTGGTGGTCGCCTATCAGCAATTACGGCGGGCCATTGCGCAGGCCGATCCTGAGCCCTTACTCTCTTGAGCCCATCACGTGGTAAGCAATGGAGGCTTCATGAAACTGATCGGCATGCTGGACTCGCCTTACGTAAGACGCGTGGCGATTTCCCTGGACCTGTACGGGGTGGATTTTGTGCATGAACCGCTGTCGGTATTCCGCAGCTTCGACGCGTTCGCCCAGATCAACCCGGTCGTGAAGGCTCCGACCCTGGTGCTGGACGATGGCACGGTGCTGATGGACTCCAGCCTGATCCTGGACTACCTGGAAACCCTGGCCCCGGCGAACAAAAAGCTGCTCGCGCAGCAACCCGCCGCACGCGCCCGGGACCTGCACATCCTTGGCCTGGCCTTGGCAGCTTGCGAAAAAAGCGTGCAGATTGTCTACGAGCACAACTTGCGCCCGGCTGAAAAGCAGCATGCGCCGTGGCTTGACCGGGTCAGCGGGCAGTTGCTCGCTGCTTATTCGCTGCTGGAAAAACAACTGCCTGACAGTGAGGTGCTGACCCAGGCGTCGATTACAGCGGCGGTGGCCTGGTCGTTCAGCCAATTCACTGTGGCGTCGGTGGTCAAGGCGGATGCGTTTCCCAACCTGAGACGCCACGCCGAGCGGCTGGAACAGCATCCTGCCTTCAAGAAATACCCGATCGAGTAAGCGGACCTACACCCAACCGCCATCCACAATAAAGTTCTGCGCCGAACACATCGCCGAGGCATCGGAGGCAAGAAACAACGCCATATTCGCGATGTGTTCCGGCAGCACGCTGCCCGGCAGGCACTGGCTGCGACTGATCAATTCCTTGGCCGCATCGTCGACCCACATCGCCAGTTGTTTTTCCGTCATCACCCAACCCGGCACCAGCGTATTCACGCGGATCTGGCTCGGCCCCAGCTCCCGGGCCAGGGCGCGGGTCATGCCGTGGGCGGCGGCTTTGCTGGCGGCGTACACCGGGTAGCCGGCGGACGCCATCATCCAGCCGACGGAGCCTAGGTTGATGATCGCCCCGCCGCCCGCGCTTTTCATCATCGGCACCACGGCCTTGGCGGCAAAAAAGGCGTGCTTGAGGTTGACGGAGATCAGCCGGTCGAACATTTCCGAGTCGACTTCGTCCAAGCTGTGACGCACGTCATTGGCGGCGTTGTTCACCAGCACCGTGATCGGTCCCAGGGAGTGTTCGAAGCGTGTGATGGCGGCCTTGTAGGCGATCTCGTCGGTGATGTCGCAGTTCACGAATTCCACCGTGTGCCCGCGCGAACTCAGCAACGCTGCCAGGCGTTCGCCCTGGCTTTGCGCGCGGTCGACAAAGCCGACCTTGGCACCCTGGGCGGCGAAGGCGCGCACCATGAATTCGCCAATGCCCGAGGCGCCTCCAGAGATCAGGACCGTCTTGCCTTCGAGGTCGGGGTAAACAGCGTGCTGGGTCGTCATGAAAGCTTGCCTCGCTTAATTAGTCTTATTTTATTTTGCAAAAATGGCGTTAAAGGCTATAAATTCGCTGCTCTATCGACAAAATATCGCACATTAGTAGAACTATTCCACTCAAAACAACAAAAGGAAGTTCGATCATGAAGCACCCTCGATACCTGCTGTCGGGCCTGGCGATGTCCATGCTGATCGCCAGCGGCGGCACCCAGGCCGCAGGCCTCACCAGCGAACACAAACCCTTCGGTAAAACCAACGACGGCACCGCCGTCGAACAGTACATCCTGCGCAACAGCCACGGCATGCAAGCCACGGTGATCACCTATGGCGGCGTGCTGCAGTCGCTCAAGGTGCCGGACAAACACGGCAAGGTCGAGGACGTGGTGCTGGGCTTCGACGACGTGCAGGGCTATCAAAGCGGCACTGCATTCTTCGGCGCGACCATCGGGCGCTTCGGCAATCGCCTGGCCGGCGGCGCCTTTGAGCTCGACGGCAAACGCTACCAGGTGCCGCTCAACGACGGCCCCAATTCGCTGCACGGCGGCGCCCAGGGCTTCGACAAACACGTATGGAAAGCCACGCCCGTCAAGGCCAAGGACTCGGTGGGCGTGACCCTCACCTACCTGTCCAAGGACGGTGAAATGGGCTTCCCCGGCAACCTGAAGACCGAAGTCACCTACCGCCTCAACGACAACAATGAACTGCACATCGACTACAAGGCCACCACCGACAAACCCACGGTGCTCAACCTCACCAACCACAGCTACTTCAACCTGGCGGGCGCGGGCAATGGCGACATTCTCAAGCAAATCGCAACCTTGCACGCCAGCCATTACACGCCGGTGAATGCCACCTTGATCCCTACCGGCGAACTGGCACCTGTCAAGGACACGCCGATGGACTTCCTGAAACCCACGCCGATCGGCCAGCACATCAAGGACGATCACCCGCAGCTCAAGTTTGCCGAGCCGAAACAGGGTGGGTTTGACTTCAACTGGGCGCTGGATAACAAAGGTGATGTGAAACAGCTTGCGGCCGAGGTGCATGATCCTGAGTCGGGGCGGCGCTTGCAGTTGTTCACCACGGAGCCTGGGGTGCAGTTTTATACCAGCAACTTCCTGGACGGGTCGGTGAAGGGCAAGGCTGGGAAGACCTATCAGCACTGGAGCGGGTTTACGTTGGAGACCCAGCATTTTCCGGATGCGCCTAATCAGCCTAACTTTGCCTCGACCCGCCTGAACCCAGGGCAGACCTACACCCAGAACACCGTCTTCAAATTCTCCACCGATTAAACCTGTGGGAGCTGGCTTGCCTGCGATAGCGGTGAGCCAGCCGATAAATCCTGGACTGACCCACCGCTATCGCAGGCAAGCCAGCTCCCACATTTGGATCTTCACATGGCAAGGGTTCAGCGTTGTTTCATGCGATCGATGACCACGGCCAGGAGCAGGATCGAGCCCCGGATCACGTACTGATAAAACGTGTCGATGTTCTTCAGGTTCATCGCATTCTCGATGATCGCCAAAATCAGCACCCCGGCGATCACATGGCGGATCATCCCTACCCCGCCACTCAACGACACCCCACCCAGCACGCACGCCGAAATCACCGTCAGCTCAAAGCCCTGGCCAATCATCGGCTGGCCGGAGGTCATACGCGACGCCAAGATCACCCCAGCCAACGCCCCGATCACCCCGTGCACGGCAAAGATCAGGATCTTGGTGCGGTCCACATTCACGCCCGCCAGCAACGCCGCTTCCGGGTTGCCGCCAATGGCCATGGTATTGCGCCCGTAGGTGGTGTAGTTGAGCAGCCAGCCGAAGAACAGGAAGCACAAAATGGTGATCAGGATTGGCACCGGCACGCCAAACAACTGCCCGTTACCGAAGACAAAAAACTGATCCTGGGACACGCCCACCGCCTTGCCGTTGGCAAAGATGTACGCCAGGCCACGCACGATCTGCATGGTCGCCAGCGTGGTAATCAGCGCATTGACCCGCAGCTTGGCGATCACGATGCCGTTGATCAGCCCCACCATCAGGCCCATCAGCAACGCGGCGCCAATGCCGAGCATGACGCTGTCGGTGTCGCGCATCACAATCGCCGCCACCACGCCGGCGCAGGCGATGACCGAGCCCACCGACAGGTCGAAGTGCCCCGACGCCAGGCAAAACAGCATGGTGCAGGCGGCGATGCCCACGGTGGAAATCGCCAGGCCCAGCCCGCGCATGTTCAACGGTGAAAGGAAGTTGTCGATCAGCAAGGCGCACAGCAAAAAGATGCTCACGGCAGCCAGCAGCATCGCCCAGTTGTCCAGCAATGCGCGCAGGTCCAAGGGCTTGCGCGAGGTGGGCAGCACGTTGTGTTGAGGGGTCATAATTGTCTCTCAGTTCGCCAGGCTGCGCGGCAAGGCCAGTTGCAGCAGGTTGGATTCAGTTGCGTGCTCGCGGGTTTGTTCGCCGCGCAGCGCGCCTTCGCACAGCACCAGGATGCGGTCGCTGATGCCCATCACTTCCATGAGGTCGCTGGACACCACGATCACCGCAATGCCCTGAGCAGCGAGGTTATGGATGATCTTGTAGATCTCGGCCTTGGCGCCGATATCGATGCCACGGGTGGGCTCGTCCAACAGCAACACTTTCATCGGCATCGACAGCCAGCGGCCGAGAATGGCTTTTTGCTGGTTCCCGCCGGAGAGGTACATGATTTTCTGTTCGGCGTTGGGCGTCTTGACCTTCATCGCCTTGATCTGCTGGTCGGCGTTGCCCTTCTCCCAACTGTTGCGCAGCAGCCACCCAAACCTGGAATGGGCGCCCCGCGCGCTGATATTGATGTTCTCGGCGACGCTGGACAGCGCAATGATGCCCTCCTTCTTGCGGTCTTCCGGGCACAACAGCACGCCGGCGGCGATAGCATCCCGTGGTGACTGCAGATGCAGCGGCTCGCCGCAGAGTTGCAGTTGCCCGGCGCTGGCCCGCTCCAGGCCGCTGAGCAGGCGGAACAGCTCCGTGCGCCCCGCCCCGACCAGCCCGAACAGCCCAAGAATCTCGCCCTTGCGCACGTTGAAACTGATCGGCTCACGCAGGCCAGGCCCCAACAGGCCGTCGACCTTGAGCGCCACCTCGCCGTGCTCACGCGGGCGGTAGTCGTAGATGTCCTGGATATCGCGGCCGACCATGCACGTCACCAATTGGTCATGGGTCAGCGTGCTCATGTCCTCGAAGGTGCGCACGTAGCGGCCGTCCTTGAACACGGTCACTGCATTGCAGATGCGGAACACTTCCTCCATGCGGTGCGACACGTAGAGCACCACTTTGCCCTCATCGCGCAGGCGCGCGATGATCGCCATCAAGCGGTCGATCTCGCGCGCCGACAAGCTGCTGGTGGGCTCATCAAACGCAATCACATGGGCACCACGGGACAGCGCCTTGGCGATTTCCACCAGTTGGCGCTGGCCCAGGGAAAGACGCCCGAGCTTCTCGGCAGGATCGATTTCATCCGCCAGGCCCTTCAGGCAAGCAAGGGCCTGCTCTCGCAGCAGCCCCCGGTTGACCACACCAAAGCGCGACGGCAAATGCCCGAGAAACAGGTTCTCGGCCACGCTCATTTCCGGCACCAGGTGCAGTTCCTGATGGATCACCGCCACGCCGCTGGCAATGCTGTCAGCGGCGTTCTTGAAGGCCATGACCTGCTCGCCGATCTGCAGCGTGCCGCTGTTGGGAATGTAGGCGCCGCCGAGGATCTTCAGCAGCGTCGACTTGCCCGCGCCGTTCTCGCCCATCAACGCGTGCACCTGCCCAGGGTGGGCGCTGAAGCTGATGCCATCCAGCGCCTTGACCCCGGGAAAGGTTTTGCCGATGCCGTCAAATCGCAAGGCGGCAGCGGTCATTGCCACAGCCCGATCTTGGTCAGCTCGGCCTGGAAGTTTTCACGGGTGATCAGGGTCACTTCGTCCATGGCCGTGTACTTCGGCGGCTCGGTGCCCTTTGTGACCCACTCGTACATCATCAGCGCGGTGTTGTAGCCCTCGATGTGCGGGCTTGGCAGCATCGAGCCGAAGAAGCCGCTGCTCGGCTTTTTCAATTCGCCGATGGCGTCGGTGCCATTGATGCCGATGCCGATCACGTTGGCCGCCTTGAAGCCGGCGCTTTCAGTCGCGCGTACGCCGCCGAGCACGGTGTTGTCGTTCATGCCGCCGATGATCAGGTTTTTCGCGCCGCTGGGCAGTTTCACCAGGGCCGAGTTCGTCGCGTCCATGGAGCCTGGGACATCCAGGGTCTTGGCCGCCGTGAACAAGATGTGATCCTTGGGAATGCCGGCTTCTTCCAGCGATTTGACCGAGCCATCGGTGCGCTTCTTACCGGTGTCGAGCTCGTTGAAGGTATTGATCACCGCATAGGTGTCCTTCCAGTCCCAGCCGCGTTTTTTCGCTTCAGCGGCCATGGCGGCGCCCTGCTTCTGACCCACTTCAAAGGCGGCCATGCCCAGGTACGGCACGTCTTCCATGAAGTTGCCTTTGGCGTCGACGAAGCGGTCATCCACCGCGATGACTTTCAAGCCGTTGGCCTTGGCTTTGGCGACGATGGCCGGGCCGAGGGACACGTCCGGCGGGCAGATCACAAAGCCCTTGGCGCCGTTGGCGGCCAGGCTGTCGATGGCCGAGAGGGTTTTCTCACCGTCGGGCACGGCGATCTTGATCACGGTGAAGCCATGTTCCTTGCCGGCTTTCTCGGCAAAGGCCCACTCGGTCTGGAACCACGGCTCCTCGGCCTGCTTGACCAGGAAACCGATCTTCACTTCTTCAGCGGCCAGCAACAGCCCGCTCAAGCTCATGGCCGAGACCGCCACAGCGGCGCAGCACAGGGAACGCAAACCACGACGACGATTCATACGGGTGACTCCTTGTTGTTGTTTTTAGACAAACGTAAAAAACGCTTCCTGTAGGAGCGAGCTTGCTCGCGAGAAGCCTGAGAGCGCCGCGTTCATCCCGGATGCCCGCGTTATCGTTGGCGTTTTTCGCGAGCAAGCTCGCTCCTACAAGGGTTATCCGGCGAAACGAGTACAAGATTTTCCGGGTACATCCACCTCCATCGCCAACACGGCACCGTCCAACGGATGATCCAAGGGGCTGGCAGCACTGGTGATATACAGCGTGGTGAGGTTGGGCCCGCCAAATACGCAACTGGTAGGTCGGCTGATGGGCAATTCGATGGTGCGATCCACCTGGCCATCTGGGGCTATCCGCAGCAGGCAACTGCCGTCCCAACGGGCATTCCAAATGTAACCTTCTGCGTCCATCGCCGAACCGTCCGGCCCGCCGCGCTCATGGGGGCCGAACCATACGTGGGCGGGGTCGAGTTCGCCGCTTGGCTGGATCGAATGGCGATACAGCGTGCCGTCCAGGCTGTCGCCAAAGTGCACATGGCGGCCGTCGTCGCTCCACAGCAAGGTATTCGGAATGCCCAAGCCACTGAGCAACGGCGTGACCTGCGCATCAGCATCGATACGAAACAGGCCGCCGGAGCGTCGGGTGATGGGCAGGTCTTCGCCCTGCTCGCCGATGTTGTTCTGCATGGTGCCTAGCCATAGACGGCCTTGGGCATCGCAGCGCGCTTCATTGCCACGGTTGCCCGGTTGCGGGTCCGCGACGCACAGCAGGGTCAGGGCTTCGGTGGCAAGGTCGAGGCGATACACGCCGCTGCTCAAGGTCACCAAGGCATCGCCGCTTTCACACGGGATGAACGCCGAGACATGCTCGGGCAATTGCCACACCTGCAACTGCCCACCCATCAGGCGCAGCGCCTGTTTACCGGCGATATTCACCCAGTACAGCGCCTGGGTCGGCGCGTCCCAGAACGGCCCCTCGCCCAACTGCGCACGGTGCGGGGTAACGGCGATACACGACATGATGCCTCCTGGATTGTTGTTGTTCTCAGGTGCGCGTTACAGCGGGTCGCGAGATGGCGTGCCATCCACCAGCCGCTGGATACGCAACGGGTTGGCGTTTTTCAACGCGTCGGGCAGCAGGCTATCAGGGTAATTCTGGAAGCACACGGGGCGCAGGAAACGGTCGATGGCCAAGGTGCCGACCGAGGTTCCACGGGCATCCGACGTCGCCGGGTACGGCCCCCCGTGCACCATCGAATCGCAGACCTCCACGCCGGTCGGGTAACCGTTGAGCAGGATGCGGCCGACCTTCTGTTCCAGCAGCGGCGTGAGTTCGGCGAACTGTTGCAGGTCAGCCGGCTCGCCAATGATCGTCGCCGTGAGTTGGCCATGCAGGCCGCGCAAGGCGGCGCTGAGTTGGGCCTGGTCGGTGACCTCGACAAACACCGTGGTAGGACCGAAGACTTCTTCCTGCAGCACTTCATCGCCGTCGATCAACAGGCTTGCATCAGCCTTGAACAACTGCGGTTGCGCTTGGTTGCCGGCCTGTTGGCGGCCCGCCAGGTGCTGGATGCCCGGATGTGCCAGGAGTTTTTCCAGGCCCTTGCCATAGCTGCCCAGGGTGCCGGCGTTGAGCATGGTCAGTGCCGGTTGGTCGCCGATCAATTGCGCGACTTGTTGGGTGAACGCAGTGAATTCAGGCGAGGCGAGGCCAATCACCAGGCCGGGGTTGGTACAGAACTGGCCGCAGCCTTGGACTACCGAGGCAGTCAGGTCGCGTGCCATGCTTTCGGCCCGTGCAGTTAATGCCTGAGGCAGCACGATCACCGGGTTGATGCTCGACATTTCGGCAAACACCGGAATCGGCTGCGGGCGTGCTGCCGCCATGTCGCACAACGCACGGCCACCCTTGAGCGAACCGGTAAAGCCCACCGCCTGGATCGCTGGGTGCTTGACCAGCGCCTCACCGACGCCGCCACCGAAGATCATATTGAACACACCGGCGGGCATCTCGGTGGTCTCGGCCGCGCGGATGATTGCATCGGCAACCCGCTCGGCCGTCGCCATATGCCCGCTGTGGGCTTTGAACACCACCGGGCAGCCTGCCGCCAGCGCGGCGGCGGTGTCGCCGCCCGCAGTAGAAAACGCCAGCGGGAAGTTGCTTGCACCAAACACGGCCACCGGCCCCAGGCCGATGCGGTATTGACGCAAATCCGGGCGCGGCATCGGCTGGCGATCAGGCAGCGCTTTGTCGATGCGTGCACCGTAGAAATCACCACGACGCAACACGGTGGCGAACAGACGCATCTGGCCACTGGTACGCCCGCGTTCGCCCTTGATGCGCGCGGCGGGCAAGGCGGTTTCGCGACAGACCAGCTCGACAAACTCATCCCCCAGCGCGTCCAGCTCATCTGCCACTGCATCCAGGAACTGCGCGCGGCGTGCCGCACTCAACGCGCGGTACGCAGGATAAGCTTGCGCGGCAGCCTTGGCGGCGGCATCGACTTCCTGCGGCGTGGCCTGGTAGAACACCTGCGGCAAGGCTTCGCCGGAGGTGGCGTCGACGCTTTGCAAGGTGACGCTGCCGTTGGCGCTGCGCTGGCCACCGATGTAGTTGTGGCCGAGGAACGAGGTCATGGTTTTCTCCTTAAAGGGTGATGACGTTGCCGGGGGCGAACGCTGCTTCGCTGCTGCCGACACGGTTGACCAGCGGCGCGCCGAACTCGGCCTGGCTGATCTCGAACACATCGCCCGGCTGGGTGCGGATACCGTCAGCGAATGACAGCGTGGCGGTGCCGAAGAAGTGGACGTGCACATCGCCCGGCGTGAGGAACTGGCGGTACTTGAAGTGGTGGTATTCGAGGTTTTCCAGGCTGTGGCACATATTCGCCTCGCCGCTGAGGAATTCGTTCTGCCAGATCACCTCGCCGTCGCGCAGAATGCGGCTGGTGCCCGCCAGGTGCTGCGGCAGCTCGCCCACGCGCAACTCGGGGCCATAGCTGCAACTGCGCAACTTGGAATGGGCCAGGTACAGGTAGTTCTTGCGCTCCATGACGTGGTCGGAGAACTCGTTGCCCACCGCGAAACCAACGCGATAGGGCTTGCTGTCCGGGCCGATGACATAGAGGCCGCCGATTTCCGGTTCTTCACCGGCATCTTCCGCGAAGGGAGGCGACGGGAAGGCAGCGCCGGGGCGCACCACAATGCTGCCGTCGCCCTTGTAGAACCACTCCGGTTGTACGCCCGCTTGGCCGGACTCTGGCTTGCCGCCCTCCACGCCCCATTTGAAGATGCGCATGGTGTCGGTCAGCGCGGTGTCATCCCCGGCCTGATGCATCTTGTCCCGCGCCGAGGCGCTGCCCAGGTGGGTCAGGCCGGTGCCGCTGATCAGCATGTGGGCCGGGTCCGGGTGGTCCAGCGGCGGCAGGACTCTCAGGTCGGCCAGCAAGGTGGCATAGTCGTAGCTGTCGCCCAGGCCCAGGCTGTCCACCTGTTGCGCCAGGCCGACACCGACTTCTATCGCAGCCAGGGCCAGCTCGCGCACCGTGCGGGCGCTGTTGACCTCACGCACTTTGCTGCCTTCTACCACGCCAACGCGGCGATCACCGTTACGCAACTCGAACTGAACCAAACGCATGTCATTTCTCCTGAATCAAGTACGTGTAGCGCCACGGGCACTGGCGGCGAATTGGTCGACAGGCAGCACGTGGCGGCGCTCCAGCAGGCGATAGACCACGCCCGTCAGCAGCAAGCCAAACACCATCACTGCGGACAAAAAGTACAAGCCCGAAGCCAGGTTGCCGGTGTATTCCTTGAGCGCACCGATCACGAACGGGCCGATATAGCCGCCGAGGTTGCCCACCGAGTTGATCAACGCGATGCCTGCCGCCGCACTGGCACCGGCAAAGAACCGTCCCGGTAAAGTCCAGAAC
Organism: Pseudomonas reactans; assembly: GCF_013387025.1. Lineage (NCBI taxonomy): Bacteria > Pseudomonadati > Pseudomonadota > Gammaproteobacteria > Pseudomonadales > Pseudomonadaceae > Pseudomonas > Pseudomonas reactans. The sequence continues at coordinate 46,995 of NZ_JACAQP010000001.1, forward strand.
ACCGCCGTGCAGGAAAACATCGCGAACGCCGCCAGGCACAGCGCGGCCATTTGCAGCACCGGCACGCTGGGCCAGGCGCTGCAGAACAGGCCGATGGCGCCCAGCACGTAAAGCACGGCGAGATGGCCGTAGCGGTCATTCAAACGGTCGGAACTGCGCGGAATGATTAGCAGGCCGATGATGCCGAAGATGTACGGCACGGCAGAGATGAAACCGGTGGTGAGGTCGCTGCCGCCGAATTGCTTGATCAGGGTCGGTAGCCACAGGCCCAGGCCGTAGATGCTCAGGGTTACCGGCAGGTAGAACAGCGCCAGCAGCAACACGCGTTTGTCTTTCAAGGCATGCAGCGGGTTGCCGTGGCGGGTCTGGCCGTAGGCTTGCAGGTCTTTGGCAAGTTCGCCCGTCAGCCAGGCTTTTTCATCCTCGCTCATCCAGTTGACCTGCTTGGGGCCGTCCGGCAAGTAGCGCAGCACCGGCCAGGTCAGCAGGATCGCCGGCGTGCCGATGACGATGAACAGCCACTGCCAGCCATGCAGGCCAAGAATGCCATCCATGCCCAGCAAACCGCCGGACACCGGGCCGGTGATCATCATTGCGATAGGTTGGGACAGGATAAACAGCCCGAGAATCTTGCCGCGATGGCGCACCGGGAACCATTGGGTGATGTAGTACAGAACGCCCGGAAAGAACCCCGCCTCCGCCGCGCCGAGCAAAAAGCGCATCACATAAAAGCTGTGCGGCCCCTGCACAAATGCCATGCCGATGGTGATGGTGCCCCAGGTGATCATGATCCGCGCAAACCAGCGCCGCGCGCCAAAGCGATCAAGCATCAGGTTGCTGGGGATTTCGAAGAGGAAGTAGCCAATGAAGAACAACCCTGCGCCCAAGCCGTAGGCAGCGTCGCCAATGCCGACGTCGGCGCCCATGTGCAACTTGGCGAAACCCACGGCGGAACGGTCCACGTAGGCGATCAGATACAGCAGGATCAGGAAGGGAATCAGTTTCAGCGTGATGCGCCGAATAAGCCGCAGTTCCTGGCTCATGGGGTCGATCTCCGATTGTTGTTTTTATAGAAGCTCGGGGGACGCCTCTCGCGAAAATCCGCCAGGGCCATACCTCAGTTGAAGCCGACTATATAGTATGACTATTTGCAAAACAACTCTTCCAAAGCAGCGTTTTTGCGCTTATGTTTAAGCACGCATAGAACATATAGTCATACAATAAGAGAATCGATCATGTCTGATAAAAAGCCCGGCCTACGCTCCGCCCAGTGGTTTGGTACTGCCGACAAGAACGGCTTTATGTACCGCAGCTGGATGAAGAACCAGGGCATTGCCGACCATCAGTTCCATGGCAAACCGATCATCGGCATTTGCAATACCTGGTCGGAGCTGACCCCGTGCAACGCGCATTTCCGCCAGATCGCCGAGCACGTCAAACGCGGCGTGATCGAGGCCGGTGGCTTCCCGGTTGAATTCCCGGTGTTCTCCAATGGCGAATCGAACCTGCGCCCCACCGCCATGCTCACGCGCAACCTGGCGAGCATGGACGTAGAAGAAGCGATTCGTGGCAACCCGATTGACGGCGTGGTATTGCTGACCGGCTGCGACAAAACCACCCCGGCCCTGCTGATGGGCGCTGCCAGTTGCGACGTGCCGGCCATCGTGGTCACCGGCGGGCCGATGCTCAACGGCAAGCACAAGGGCCAGGACATCGGCTCGGGCACGGTGGTGTGGCAGCTCAGCGAACAGGTGAAAGCTGGCACCATTACCCTGGATGATTTCCTGGCGGCCGAAGGCGGCATGTCGCGCTCGGCGGGCACCTGCAACACCATGGGCACTGCGTCGACCATGGCCTGCATGGCCGAGGCACTGGGCACTTCCCTGCCCCACAACGCGGCGATTCCGGCGGTGGATGCACGACGTTATGTGCTGGCGCATATGTCGGGTATGCGCGCGGTGGAGATGGTGCGCGAAGATTTGAAGCTGTCGAAGATCCTCACCAAAGAGGCGTTTGAAAACGCGATCCGCGTGAATGCGGCCATCGGCGGTTCGACCAACGCAGTGATCCACTTGAAGGCCATCGCCGGACGCATCGGCGTCGAACTCGATCTGGACGATTGGACCCGCATGGGCCGTGGCATGCCGACCATCGTCGATCTGCAGCCGTCGGGGCGCTTCCTCATGGAAGAGTTCTACTACGCCGGCGGCCTGCCTGCCGTACTCCGCCGCCTCGGTGAAGCCAACCTGATCCCCCATCCGAACGCACTGACCGTCAACGGTAAATCCCTGGGTGAAAACACCCAGGACTCGCCGATCTATGGCCAGGACGAGGTGATCCGCACCCTCGACAACCCGATCCGCGCCGACGGCGGAATCTGTGTGCTGCGCGGCAACCTGGCGCCGCTCGGTGCAGTCCTCAAGCCGTCCGCCGCCAGCCCTGAACTGATGCAGCACCGAGGCCGCGCCGTGGTGTTCGAGAACTTCGACATGTACAAGGCGCGCATCAACGACCCGGAGCTGGACGTGGACGCCAACTCGATCCTGGTCATGAAAAACTGCGGGCCCAAGGGTTACCCAGGCATGGCCGAAGTCGGCAACATGGGCTTGCCCGCCAAGCTGCTGGCCCAGGGCGTAACGGATATGGTGCGGATTTCCGACGCGCGCATGAGTGGCACGGCGTACGGCACCGTGGTATTGCACGTGGCACCGGAAGCTGCGGCCGGTGGGCCGCTGGCCACGGTGAAGGAAGGTGACTGGATTGAACTGGACTGCGCCAACGGCCGCCTGCACCTCGACATCCCCGACGCAGAGCTGGCGGCCCGCATGGCCGACCTGGCGCCACCTGAGAAGCTGATCGTCGGCGGCTATCGCCAGTTGTACATCGACCACGTGCTGCAGGCCGACCAAGGCTGCGACTTTGACTTCCTGGTGGGTTGCCGTGGAGCTGAAGTCCCACGGCATTCCCACTAATTGGGATGCTATGATGCGGCGAATTCAAGCCAGAGCCGCCCTGTAGACATGGATCACCAGCCGTCCAAGCCGCGCAAGAGCCAGCATGCCCAGATCGTTCAGGATTTGGGCATGCACATCGTTTCCGGTCGCTTCAAGCCCGAAGAACGCTTGCCCATGGAGGCCACGCTCTGCGAAGAGTACAAGGTCAGCCGCTCGGTATTGCGTGAAGCTACGCGCGTGCTCAGCGCCAAGGGCCTGGTGTATTCCAAGCCACGGGTGGGCGCAGTGGTGCGGCCGCGCTTGAAATGGCACCTGCTCGACCCGGACGTGCTGTCCTGGTTGATGCAGTCCACGCCCCACAGCGAGTTCTTCAACACCTTGGCCGGCGTGCGGCGCATCCTCGAACCGGAAATCGCCGCCATGGCCGCGACCACCGCCACCGACGAAGACATCGCCACCATCGAGCAAGCCTACCTGGGCATGGAAACCGCGCAGACCCACGAACAGCTGCTGCAGGCCGACCTGGACTTCCACCGCGCGATTGCCGACGCCACCCGCAACGACCTGCTGGCCTACATGTGCAACATGCTGTCGCTGCCGTTGCGCGAGTCGATCAACATCACCAACCGCCGCCCGGATATCCAGGGCCTGAGCCTGCCCCGGCACAAGGCGATCCTTACTGCCATTCAAAACCGCGATGCCCTGGGCGCGCGGCATGCGTCGCTGGTGCAACTGGATGACACGCGGGTGGCGCTGGATACGGTGATGAATGTGTTGACGCCGCTTTAACAGAGCCCACAACGGTTGGTCTTTTTGTAGGAGCGAGCTTGCTCGCGAAAAACTTGAAAGCAACGCAGTCAACCAGAGGTGCCGCGTCATCGTTGACGTTCTTCGCGAGCAAGCTCGCTCCTACAGTGGGTTGCTGTGAAGGTCAGAGGGTGTAGGCGATGCCCACCTGCATTGTGCGTGGTGCGCCTGGCGCCCTCTTCAAAGTCGCGATTGAACAGGTTCTTCACATCCAGGTTGAGCCGGACTTTGTCGTTGACCTTGTAGTAACACAGCGCAAAAAAAAGCCACTCTCACGAGTGGCCTCTGTCACGCCATGACCGCCTCAGCGATAACGTTCCAACCAGTGCGCATAAGGTGCAGGCAAGGTCCACGACGACTTCTCGACGCCCAGCTCCTTCGCTGCAAAGTACGCCCAATGCGGGTCAGCCAAGTGCGCACGCCCCACCGAAACCAAGTCCAAATGCCCGGATTGCAAGGCGCCTTCCGCCAGTTGCGGCGTGCCAAAGCCCCAGGCCGATGTCACCGGAATACCGGCTTCACGACGCACGCGCTCAGCGATCGGCCCCATGAATGCCGGGCCCCATGGGATATTGGTCTCTGGGATAGTGAAGCCGACGCTGACGCTCAGCAGGTCCAGGCCACCGGCCTTGAAACGACGGGCCAGTTCGATGGATTCGGTGAGGGTCTGCTCGTCACGACCGTCGTATTCGATCACGCCGAAACGCGCGGTGAGCGGCAGGTTTTCCGGCCAGACTTCACGCACGGCGGCCAGGGTTTCCAGGAGGAATCGGCTGCGGTTGTCGAAGCTGCCGCCGTAGGCGTCGGTGCGTTGGTTGGAGTGCTCGGAGAAGAAGCTCTGGCCCAGGTAGCCGTGGGCGAAGTGCAGCTCGATCCACTCGAAACCGGCGTCACGCGCGCGGCGGGCGGCGTCGACGAAGTCCTGGCGTACACGGGCGATGTCGTCCAGGGTCATGGCACGCGGCACTTGCGGCAGGTTGGCGCCGAAAGCGATGGCCGATGGTGCAATAGTTTCCCAGCGGCGCGCATCGGACGCGGCCATATGGTCGTCACCTTCCCACGGGCGGTTGGCGCTGGCCTTGCGGCCGGCATGGCCAATCTGGATGCCCGGCACCGAACCGGCAGCCTTGATGGCCTGCACCATCGGCACGAAGGCCTCGGCGTGGGCATCGCTCCAGAGCCCGGCGCAGCCTGGAGTGATACGCCCTTCCGGTGCGACGGCGGTGGCTTCCACCACCACCAGGCCTGCCCCGCCACGGGCCATGCTGGCCAAGTGCACCAGGTGCCAATCGTTGACGATGCCATCCTCGGCCATGTACTGACACATCGGTGGAATCGCGATGCGATTGCGCAGGGTGACGTCTTTGAGTGTGAACGGTTCGAACAATGCGGACATGTTGACTCCAGCCAGTGGGTGGTTGATTCGATAGTTCGATGGTAATCGAACTATGGTATTCAACGATAGCCCCCTGTTATGATTCGTTTCATGCGAGCCTTCAAACACCCTCCTCTTCAAGACCTGACTCTCGAGCGCCTGCTGTATGCCCTGAGTGATCCGGTGCGCCTGGAAATCGTGCGCTGCCTGGCGGGCGTGCCCGAAGCCACCTGCGGTGAGCTGGACGGCGGCCGGCCGAAGTCGAGCATGTCCCATCATTTTCGCGTGTTGCGCGATGCCGGGCTGGTGCAGACCCGCAGTGTGGGCACCACTCATCTGAATGCATTGCGTGCGGAGGATCTGGAAGGCCGCTTTCCCGGTTTACTGCAGAGTATTCTTGCGCAGCGGTGAAAGCCGGATCACGCGCGGCTTGATCCTTTGGATATTTGCGATCCTACTTTTCAGAGGGCGGCACATCGAGCGATTGCGATCTGTAGGTTTTATAAATCTGCTGAACCGCAGGGTTATCCAGGCTTTCATAAGTAATACCGTCCTTATCAAGCCCATCCAATCCCTTGATCCCGCCAATCATCGCTGGCCACTCATCGCGATGGCCAATATCTCTAACGAAGGGTTTCAGGTAATCACTCAAATGCCCTTTGAATGGCTCTCTGATTTCCGCACTGAGGGCCCGAAGGTAATCATCCTTATTGGTTCTTGACCACTCAATAGCGAACTTTGCTCGATAACAAAGCTCCATGAACACAAGCAGAATCGTCCGCCCATTGCCATCAAGGAAAGGATGCGCAAATGCCAACTGCCCCATTACATCACCAGGACGATCTCTAAAACGTTTTTTATTCGAAGCCAGCTCAAGTGCATAGTCTACGGACAGTCTTATAGAAATCGGATGTTCGAACGGAGTATGGTGAGGATCATCTTGAGAGCCTTTGAAAACGGCGAGGTGTGGCACAAGTTCCGTTCGGTCTTTCCCCGCCCAAGGATAAAACCCAGAAAACAAAATCTCGTGCACTTATAAGTACAGATAAGTAATCGATCGGTTTTTTCTTGGCCAAGTATCCGAGCGCGTCCTCCATGCTCAGTTCAAACGATAGGTGTTCGGACTCTTTTACTTCGACAGGATCTTTAAGCTGTAATGTATTACGAAGATACCCAGCGGTTTCAAAATCGCCGAAGGGATCAAACATCATGCGCTGCGCATCTTCTTGGCAAGCCGCTTCTCCTGAAGGTAACTGCCCTGAAGCGCCAGGGTTTCCGATTTGCTCAGAACGCCCCTCCTCTTGAGATTGACCAACAACTGCTCTACACCATCCAACTCGACCACATCACCCGCCAGACCAGTAATCGCAGCGGCCATACGGCTTATGCCGTCTCGCTCTGCGGTGACATGGTGGGCTTTAGCCATCTTGCGTACTTGGCTGGCGATACTGACATCGGCTGTTTCAGTCATCTGATATCCCTCAATTAGCTTCCAAAGCATAGCATGACGCCTGCCCCCCATCTCAACCGAAGCAATGCCAGCTTAAACGTTTCAGGCACTCATCGAACCTTTCCCCCGAACCCACGTCCGAGCTTAAGCACTGTTGCTTACCGCTCGCCGCGAGGTCTTCGTTTGAAAGCTGCCATCCTCAAAAAGTACCGCCTGATCATCAAGACCATGGGCTACGTGGGCTGGGCGCTGTTCTGGCTGTTGCTGTGGGACGTCGCCGTCACCGTGGACTTCATGCTGTTTCTCACCGCCAAGATCAATTTGCCGCTGATGCCCCTGACCCTGCTGGGTTCGGCGCTGGTGGTGCTGATCAGTTTCCGTAACAGCAGCGCCTACAATCGGTGGTGGGAAGCCCGCACGCTGTGGGGCGCGATGGTCAATAACTCGCGCAGCTTTGCGCGCCAGGTGTTGACCTTGCTGGACGACCCGGACGGCGAAGTGAACCCGGTCAAGGCCACCCTGTTGCGCCGCCATGTGGCGTACGTGAACTGCCTGGCCGCCCATCTCAAGGGCCAGCCATGCCCTGAAGAAGTCCGCGCGTTCATTCCCAGCGAAGAGTTCGCGCGCAATGGCGCGACCAACAACTTCGCCAATGACATCCTCACCGGGTCGGCCGCACTGCTCGCCAAAGAATACAAAGCCGGTCATCTGGACAGCATCCGCCTGGCGCGGCTGGAGTCGACCCTGGTGGACTTGTCCAACGCCCAGGGCGGCATGGAACGAATTGCCAACACGCCCCTGCCCTACCCCTACGTGTATTTTCCGCGCCTGTTTATCTCGCTGTTCTGCCTGATCGTACCGGTGGGCCTGGTGGAATCACTGGGTTGGTTCACCCCGCTGGCCTCGACGGTGGTGGGTTTCATGCTGCTGGCCATCGAACGCATCGGCACCGACCTGCAAAGCCCGTTCAACTCCAGCGAACACCAGATCCAGATGGAAACCATCTGCGAAACCATCGAGAAAAACCTGCAGTCGATGCAGCGTGATGCGCTGGGTGGCGAGCGCATCGGTTAAACCTTCCTTTGGCCCTCAAGTGCGTGCTCCCGCAGTCGATACACAGGGAGTACGCATGGGCCACATCTCCCTCAAAACAACACATGCGACGCTCGACGCCACTGTTTTCTCCTTGCCAAAAATTATAAATACCCGCGGGTGAAGTCATGAATATCAAGCAAAAGCTGACCTGGGCGTTTGCCGCCATCGCGTGCGTCCCGGTTATTTTGGTCGCGGTACTGGTTGTGCTGAATCTGCGCGAGGGGGCCCAGGCCAATTTCCTCGACAGCAGCGGCCGTGAGATCCGCCAGATCGACAATGGCATGAACCAGTTCTTCGACGGCATCAGCCAGAACGTCGACTATGTGGCCAAGGACCCGCGCGTTGTCGCGGCCAAGGACCTCAAGAGCTACGCGGGCGCCGACGCCGCACAAATCCCCCTCACCCCCACCAATAAAGCACTGCTGGAGATTTTCGACCAGTTCGCCAAGAGCCATCCGAGCACCGCCTACCTGTCCCTGGGCTTGAAAGACGGCGGCTACGCCAGTTGGCCCGACGACACCAAACTCAACAACTACGATCCGCGCGTACGTCCCTGGTACCAAGCGGCCATCGCCGCGCCAGGTCAAACCGTGCGCACGGGTGCCTATTACTGGGCACCGGACGATGTGACGCTGATCGGCACCGTGCATACCGTCGCGGATGCCACCGGCAATATCCTCGGCGTGGTCGGCCTGGATGTGTCGCTCAAGCAGCTCACCGAACTGGTGCGCAACATCAAGCTCGGTGACAGCGGCTACCTGATGCTGGTGGAAGGCAACGGCAACGTGCTGGTGGACCCCAGCGATGCCAAGCACAACTTCAAGCCCCTGGCCGACCTGGGCCCGAACTACGCCGAACTGGCCAAGCGCGGCGACGGCGTGACCCAGATCGAGATCGATGGCGTGGCCTACATGGCCAACATGGTCAGTTCCAAAGACCTGGGCTGGCGTTTTATCGGCCTGATCAAGCGCGATGAAGTGATGGCCGGCGCTACCCGCCTGACCTGGTTGATCGCGGCCATTGCCGCCGTATTGGCGTTGGTGTTCGCGGTGGTCGGCGCCAGCTTTGCCAGCGTCATCGTACGGCCGATTCGCGGCGTGGCCGACGGCCTGCAAGAGATCGCCGAAGGTGAAGGCGACCTGACCCGTCAGCTCAAGGTACAAGGCAAGGACGAAACCGCCAGCCTGGCCGGCTGGTTCAACCAGTTCCTGAGCATGATCGCCCAGTTGGTGCAGCGTATCGGCAACGCCTCGTCGGACCTGCAGACCGCCGCCGCCGACACCAGCCAAGTCGCCAACAACATGAACCAGGCCGCCGGCCGACAACGCGAAGCCGTGGAGCTGGTAAGCACCGCGTTCAACGAAATGGTCGCCACCGCCAACGAAGTCGCCCGTTCTTGCAGCGCCGCCGCCACCAGTGCCGACGAGGGCTACCGCGACGTGCACGACGGCCAGCACCACATCGGTGAAGCCACCGGCAGCGTGCTCAAGCTGAGCGAAGACCTGCAGAAGTCGACCCAGACCATGCAGTTGCTGGAACAGGACAGCAAGAACATCAACACCATCCTCGACACCATCCGTTCGATTGCCGAACAGACCAACCTGCTGGCGCTGAACGCGGCGATCGAGGCGGCGCGCGCCGGGGACCAAGGCCGAGGTTTCGCCGTGGTCGCCGACGAAGTCCGTGCCCTCGCCCGCCGTACCGCAGACTCCACCGGCGAGATCGACAGCCTGCTCGGCAACCTCGCTCGTCGCACCCAGGAAGTGACGCAGCAGATGCAAGGCAGTCTCCTGGTGTCCCACACCAGCGTGGAACGTATCCAGCAGGCCCGCGACAGCTTCGACAAGATCCGCGGCTCGGTGGACTCGATCCGCGATCAGAACACCCAGATCGCCACCGCCGCCGAGGAGCAGCACCAGGTGGCCGAGGAGATCAACCGCCACATCGCGCAAATCCATGCCGACGCGCAACTGGTCGAAGGCTTCGCCCACTCGGCGCAGACCGGATCAGGTCGGTTGACGGATATTTCGGGTCAGCTCAAGGGGTTGGTGGGGCGGTTCAAGTTCTAGGCTCGCCCCCCAACACTGTGTAGGAGCTAGCTTGCTCGCGAAGAACATCAACGATTACGCGTTATGTCTGGATAAACGTGTTGTTCATGCGTTCTTCGCGAGCAAGCTGGCTCCTACAGGATCATTGGAACCCTGAGCGACATTCCACCACATGCCATCATCGCAGCACCTGTAATAGTCTATTGCAGGACTCTAATGTACTAACCAGTTACTTATCTTGCTAAAATCGCGTCTTTGCCCTCTCACATTCGAGTCCTTTCGACATGAAACGAGCATCGCGCGCCGCTGGCGCCTCTAGATTCTTACTGCTGGGCCTGGGCGTGATCATCGCCCTGCTCGGCCTCGCGCTGGCCATTGGCGGCGTCAAACTGGTCAGTCTGGGAGGTTCCTGGTACTTCCTGATCGGCGGCGCAGTCATGACGATTGCCGGCCTGTTGATCGCCGGGCGCAAGCCAGCCGGTGCCTGGTTGTTCGCCGCCTTTCTGATCGGCACGGCCATTTGGGCCGTGGCGGATGTGGGCCTGGTGTTCTGGCCATTGTTCTCCCGCGTGTTCATGTTCGCGGCCATCGGCATGGTGGTGGCGCTGGTGTACCCGTTGCTCGTCAACCGGCCTGCACGTGGCGCCTATGCGGTGGCTGGCGTACTGGCGTTGGGCGTCGCAGTCGCGGCCGGCAATATGTTCGTCGCCCACCCGAGTGTGGCGCCTACCGGTGCCGGCCCTGGCATCACCCCGGTGGCTGCGGCCGACGCGCAGAAAGACTGGGCGCATTACGGCAACACCGAAGGTGGCAGCCGCTTCGCCGCGCTGGACCAGATCAACCGTGAGACGGTCAATAAGCTCAAAGTGGCCTGGACCTATCACACCGGCGACGTCGCGATCAGCGACGGCAACGGTGCCGAAGACCAGCTGACGCCCCTGCAGATCGGCAACAAGGTGTTCATCTGCACACCCCACAACAACCTGATCGCCCTGGACGCCGACACCGGCAAAGAGCTGTGGAAGAACGAGGTCAACGCCAAATCGGCGGTGTGGCAGCGTTGCCGTGGCATGGCCTATTTCGACGCCACCGCGCCGATTGCCCAACCCACCCAACCCAACAGCTCACCGATCATTGCCGCCAGCGTTCCAGCCGGCGCGCAATGCCAGCGTCGTCTGCTGACCAACACCATCGACGCGCGCCTGATCGCCGTGGATGCCGACACCGGCAAATTCTGCGAAGACTTCGGCACCCACGGCCAGGTGGACTTGAAAGCCGGCCTGGGTAACGTCCCGGACAGCTACTACCAGCTGTCTTCCGCGCCACTGATCGCCGGCACCACCGTAGTGGTAGGTGGCCGCGTGGCCGACAACGTGCAAACCGACATGCCCGGCGGCGTGATCCGTGGCTTTGACGTGATCACCGGCCAGATGCGCTGGGCTTTCGACCCGGGCAACCCGGAAGACAAAAAAGCCCCGGCCGACGGCAGCACCTACGTGCGCAGCACGCCGAACAGCTGGGCGCCAATGTCCTACGACCCGCTGATGAACACGGTCTTCCTGCCGATGGGCAGCTCGTCCACCGACATCTACGGCGTGGAACGCACCCAGCTCAACCACAAATACGGCGCTTCGGTGCTGGCGCTGGACGCCTCCACCGGCGCAGAGAAGTGGGTATACCAGACCGTCCACAACGACCTGTGGGACTTCGACCTGCCGATGCAGCCAAGCCTGATCGACTTCACGCCACCGGGCAGCGACAAAGCCGTGCCTGCGGTCGTGATCGGCACCAAGGCCGGGCAGATCTACGTGCTCGACCGCGCCACCGGCAAACCACTGACGGACGTTAAAGAAGTACCGGTCAAGGCCGCCAACATCCCTAACGAACCCTACTCGCCGACCCAGCCAAAATCAGTGGGCATGCCGCAGATCGGCGCGCAAACCCTGACTGAATCGGACATGTGGGGCGCCACGCCGTTTGACCAATTGCTGTGCCGCATCGACTTCAAGGGCATGCGCTACGACGGTCTGTACACCGCGCCGGGCACCGATAAATCCCTGAGCTTCCCAGGCTCCCTGGGTGGCATGAACTGGGGCAGCATTTCCACCGACCCGGTCCACGGTTTCATCTTCGTCAATGACATGCGCTTGGGCCTGTGGATCCAGATGGTGCCGTCGCAGAACAAGGCCCAGGCCGCGTCCGGTGGCGAAGCGCTGAACACCGGCATGGGCGCCGTGCCGCTCAAGGGCACGCCGTATGCGGTGAACAAAAACCGCTTCCTGTCGGTGGCCGGCATTCCGTGCCAGGCGCCGCCGTTCGGCACCCTGACCGCGATCGACATGAAGACGCAACAGGTCGCCTGGCAAGTGCCGGTCGGCACCGTGGAAGACACCGGTCCGCTGGGCATTCGCATGCACCTGCCGATCAAGATCGGCCTGCCAACCCTCGGCGGCACCCTGTCGACCCAGGGCGGCCTGATCTTTATCGCCGGCACCCAGGATTTCTACCTGCGCGCCTTCAACAGCGGCAACGGTGATGAAGTCTGGAAAGCCCGCCTGCCCGTGGGCAGCCAAGGTGGCCCGATGACTTACGTGTCGCCGAAAACCGGCAAGCAATACATCGTCATCACCGCCGGCGGCGCACGCCAGTCCACCGACCGTGGCGACTACGTGATCGCCTACGCCCTGCCATAACCCCTGTTCGCGCGGCGCCTCCCCCGGCGCCGCGCCTTCTGCCTGGAAGAACCCGCATGACCCCCACTTCTCCTATTCCCCTTGGGCGCCTGTTGCTGGGCCTGGCCCTGGGTGCCGCACTGCCTGTGCAAGCCGATGACACCAGCCTGACCGGCGACTGGGGCGGCCTGCGCCGTGAACTCGACGCGCAAGGCATCCGCTTTACCGGCGACTACAGCGGCGAAACCGCCTACAACGCCCACGGCGGCCAGCATCGCTCAGCGCGCTACTCGCAGAATCTCAAGCTCGGTGTGCAGTTCGACCTGGGCAAGCTCTACGGTTTCAACAATGGTGATCGCATTCAGGTCACTATCAACGACCGTCGCGGCAACAGCGCTTCCGAGGATTTGGTGGGCAACCGCCTGCCAATCCAGGAAAACTACGGCGGCCTCTACACGCGCCTGACCGAGTTGAGCTACGAGCGCACGCTGTTCACGCCGGCCCTCAACGTCAAGCTTGGCTACATGGCGATGGGCAATGACCTCGGCGGCTTGGACAGCGGCATTCTGTGCAACTTCATGAACGCCGGTTTCTGCGGGCACCCGCTGAACATGTCTGGCGGCAGCGGCTGGACCAACTACCCGAATGCGCGCCTGGGCGCGCGGGTGAAATACGACTTCGCCCCCCACTGGCAACTGCGCGTCGCCGCGTTCAACGTCGACCCGCAGAGCAACGGCAATTCCAGCCGCGCCTGGAAACTGAGCCCCAAACACACCACCGGCACCGTGGTGCCGATCGAGCTGGTGTACAAACACGCCGGCAGCCTGCCGGGTGAATACAAGCTGGGCTATTACTACGACAGCTCCGACGTGAAACGCATCGGCAGCAGCAAGGAGGTCAGTGGTCGCGGCGGTCACTACCTGCTGATCGACCAGGCCGTTTGGGCTTCCGACTCCTCCGCTGGCCGCTTGCTGCACGCCTTCGGCCAATACTCCGCCGCCAGTGAAGCGGCCTCGCCGTTCAGCAAGTGGTATGGCGCGGGCGTGGTGCTGTACAAACCGTTCGAAGGCCGGCCGCGTGACACCCTGGCCCTGGGTTATGGTCGCGCCGTGCCCAACCCGCGCAGCCGCGAGGTGCAGGAATTGGCCGCGTTCAACGCCGGTAACGACTATCCCAACCTGAACAATGCAGAACAGCTGATCGAACTCAGCTACGGCTACCAGGCCACGCCCTGGCTGACCCTGCGCCCGGATGTGCAATACATCATCGAGCCGGGGGCGTTCTCAGGCGAGAACATCGACAACGCGCTGGTGCTGGGCTTGCAAGTCAAGGCCGTGTTCTAGGCCTCACTCTGCTGATACTCGCGTGGCGTACATCCAAACTCGCGGCGGAACACCGTGTGCAGGTACTGCGCGGACTTGAAGCCGCAGCTTTGCGCAATATCGGCAATCGCCAGGGCCTGGTTCTGCAGGCCCTTGGCGGCCGCGGCGAGTTTGAAGCGCAGGATCTCGTCATGCACGCTGCACCCGCGCTCCTTGCGAAAATGTGACTCCAGGGATGAACGCGATATCCCCACATACCCCGCCACCTGAGCCGTCTTGATACCCTGGCACGCGTACTGCCGGATAAACAACAGCGCCTGCATCACATACGGATTGCCCAAGGGCTGATGCAGGCTGGACGCTTGCACATTGATTGCCTCCGGCGGCACCAGGATCTGCTCCGCCTTACAAGGCTTGCCGTGCAACATCTGATGCAGCAACGCGGCGGCGGTACGGCCCATGGTTTCGGTACCCTGGATCACCGAACTCAACGGCACCCGTGTGAGGGTTCGGGTCAGCGGATCATTGTCGATGCCGATCAGCGCCACCTCCTCCGGCACGGCAATCCCTGCCGTGAGACACGCTTGCAGCAACTGCCGCGCGCGGGCGTCGGTGACGGCGATGATGCCGATGGGTTTTGGCAGGCTGTGCAGCCAGGCGATTTGCTGTTCGACGGCGCTGTCCCACAGCGGCGCACTGGTGCCCAACCCACGATAGACCTCGACCTGCAAACCGTCCCGTTGCAGCAGGCGGCGAAAGGCTTTTTCGCGCTCCTGGGCCCAGCGATTGGCCTGGGCTTCGGGCAGGCTGAAACAGGCAAACCGGGTCAGGCCGGCCTCGATCAAATGCTCGTAGGCCAACTTGATCAACGCATAGTTGTCCGTGGCCACGTAGGGAATGCCTTTGGGATAGGCGCGCACATCCTCGTAGGAACCACCGACCGCTACCACCGGTACCTTGCTTGCGGCCAGCGCCTCGCCGATCAGCGGGTCGTCGAAGTCGGCAATGATACCGTCGCCCTGCCAGCGCTCGATGCCTTTAAGACGGCACAGAAAGTCTTCTTCCAGGAACAAGTCCCAGGACGCGCGAGTGCTGCTCAGGTAGTTGCCGATGCCGGCGATGATGCCTCGGTCGTAGATTTTGCTGCCGTTGAACAGCAAGGCAATGCGGTGCACGGGCGGTAAGGTTTTCATTGTTGTTGTCCTGGGCCGGTCAAAACAGCCTAGCCCCTGCCACGCAAAATCGCACCGCCTCTTGGTGATTTTCGTAATCGGCAGGCCGCACGCCGTTGCTAGTATCGAGCCACCGCCAAGAACAATAAGGAAAACGCCATGCCGTACTTCCCCGGTGTCGAGAAGGTTCGCTTCGAAGGCCCCAACAGCGATGCTCCCCTCGCCTTTCGCCATTACGATGCCAACAAGCTCATCCTCGGCAAACCCATGCGCGAACACTTGCGCATGGCGGCCTGTTATTGGCACACCTTCGTGTGGCCGGGGGCGGATATGTTCGGGGTGGGCACCTTCAAGCGGCCGTGGCAGCGCAGCGGCGACCCGATGGAATTGGCTATCGGCAAGGCAGACGCCGCCTTCGAATTTTTCTCCAAGCTGGGCATCGACTACTACAGCTTTCACGACACGGACGTCGCCCCCGAAGGCAACTCGCTCAAGGAATACCGCCACCACTTTGCGCAGATGGTCGATCACCTGGAGCGCCATCAAGAACAGACCGGGATCAAGTTGCTGTGGGGCACCGCGAACTGCTTCAGCAACCCGCGCTTTGCCGCCGGTGCCGCCAGCAACCCGGACCCGGAGGTGTTCGCCTACGCCGCGGCCCAAGTTTTCAGCGCGATGAATGCGACCCTGCGGCTCAAGGGCGCCAACTATGTGCTGTGGGGTGGCCGCGAAGGTTATGAAACCCTGCTCAACACCGACCTCAAGCGCGAGCGCGAACAGCTCGGGCGCTTCATGCGCATGGTGGTGGAACACAAGTATAAGATCGGCTTCAAGGGCGACCTGCTGATCGAGCCCAAGCCCCAGGAACCGACCAAGCACCAATACGATTACGACAGCGCCACCGTGTTTGGCTTCCTGCATGAATACGGCCTGGAACATGAGATCAAGGTAAACATCGAGGCCAACCACGCGACCCTGGCCGGGCACAGCTTTCATCATGAGATTGCCACTGCCGTGTCCCTGGGGATCTTCGGCAGTATCGACGCCAACCGGGGCGACCCGCAGAACGGCTGGGATACCGACCAGTTCCCTAACAGCGTCGAAGAGATGACCCTGGCCACCTATGAAATCCTCAAGGCTGGCGGGTTTAAGAATGGCGGCTATAACTTCGACTCCAAGGTGCGTCGCCAGAGCCTGGACGATGTGGACTTGTTCCACGGGCATGTGGCGGCCATGGATGTGCTGGCCCTGGCACTGGAACGCGCGGCGGCGATGGTCGAGAACGACCGGTTGCAGCAGTTCAAGGACCAGCGCTACGCCGGCTGGCAGCAACCCTTGGGCCAGGCCGTGCTGGCCGGTGAGTTCAGCCTGGAATCACTGGCTGAGCATGCGTTTGTCCATGAGTTGAACCCGCAGGCGGTGAGTGGTCGGCAGGAGATGCTGGAAGGCATCGTCAACCGGTTCATTTACACGTAAACACCCTGTAGGAGCGAGCTTGCTCGCGAAGAACGTCAACGATAACGCAGCACCATCAGGTAGCCCGTGTCGCCTATGCGCTTCTCGCGAGCAAGCTCGCTCCTACAATCACGCTGTGTCTTTCCAACAACAATAAAAGGACGCACCACCATGAAGTCATTCACACGTACCCTGCTCGCCACTGCCCTGGCCCTGCTCGCCCTGCCCGTCATGGCCGACTCAGCCCACCCGAAAATCGGCTTCTCCATCGACGACCTGCGCCTGGAACGCTGGTCCCGCGACCGCGACTACTTCGTCGCCGCCGCAGAAAAACTCGACGCCAAGGTCTTCGTGCAGTCGGCCGATGCCAACGAGCAGAAGCAGATTTCCCAAATCGAAAACCTGATCTCCCGTGGCGTGGACGTGATCGTCATCGTGCCGTTCAACGCTACCGTGCTCACCAACGCCGTCGCCGAAGCCAAGAAGGCCGGGATCAAGGTGGTGTCCTATGACCGCCTGATTCTCAACGCGGACATCGACGCCTACATCTCCTTCGATAACGAAAAAGTCGGCGAAATGCAGGCCAGCGGTGTGTTGCAAGCGGCGCCCAAGGGCAACTATTTTCTGCTCGGCGGCGCGCCCACCGACAACAACGCCAAGGTACTGCGCGAAGGCCAGATGAAGGTGTTGCAACCGGCCATCGACAAAGGCGATATCAAGATCGTAGGCCAGCAGTGGGTCAAGGAGTGGAACCCCACCGAAGCCCTGAGCATCGTCGAAAACGCCCTGACCCGGAACAACAACAAGATCGATGCCATCGTCGCCTCCAACGACGCCACTGCCGGCGGCGCGATACAGGCCCTGGCCGCGCAGAAACTGGCGGGCAAGGTGCCGATCTCCGGGCAGGACGCCGACCTGGCCGCAATCAAGCGCGTGATCGACGGCACCCAGACCATGACCGTGTACAAGCCGCTCAAGCTGATCGCTTCGGAAGCTGCCAAGCTCTCGGTGCAACTGGCGCGCAATGAGAAACCCACCTACAGCTCGCAATACGACAACGGCAGCAAAAAGGTCGACACCATTCTGCTCACGCCGACACCGTTGACCAAGGCCAATATCGATCTGTTGGAAAAGGACGGGTTCTACACCAAAGAGCAGATTGGCCTGTAGGAGCTGGCTTGCCAGCGAAGACCGTCAACGAAAACGCCGGAAGCCTGAATACACGCGGTGACTTGACGGTTTTCGCGAGCAAGCTCGCTCCTACAGTAACGTCGTCAGCCCTTTGTGTGAGCCATGGTCATGTCCGACTACCTGCTGCAAATGAATGGCATCGTCAAAACCTTTGGCGGTGTCAACGCCCTCAACGGCATCGACCTCCAGGTGCGGCCGGGGGAATGCGTGGGCCTGTGCGGCGAGAACGGTGCGGGCAAGTCCACCTTGATGAAGGTGCTGTCGGCGGTCTATCCCCACGGCACCTGGGAGGGCGAAATCCTCTGGGACGGTCAGCCTCTCAAGGCCCACTCCATCAGCGAAACCGAGGCCGCCGGTATCGTGATCATCCACCAGGAACTGACCCTGGTGCCCGACCTGTCGGTGGCCGAAAACATCTTCATGGGCCATGAACTGACGTTGCCGGGCGGGCGCATGAACTACCCGGCCATGTTCCACCGCGCCGAAGCGCTGATGCGTGAACTCAAGGTGCCGGACATGAACGTGGCACTGCCGGTGTCGCAGTACGGCGGCGGCTACCAGCAACTGGTGGAAATCGCCAAGGCCCTGAACAAGCAGGCGCGGCTGCTGATTCTCGACGAGCCCTCCTCGGCCCTGACCCGCTCGGAAATCGAGGTACTGCTGGACATCATCCGTGGCCTCAAGGCCAAGGGCGTGGCCTGCGTGTACATCTCCCACAAGCTCGATGAAGTGGCGGCAGTGTGCGACACCATCGCAGTGATCCGCGATGGCAAGCACATCGCGACCACGGCCATGGCCGACATGGACATCGCAAAGATCATCACCCAGATGGTCGGCCGCGAGATGAGCAACCTCTATCCCACCGAGCCCCACGCGGTGGGCGAAGTGATTTTCGAGGCGCGCAACGTCACCTGCCATGACGTCGACAACCCCAAGCGCAAGCGCGTGGACGATGTGTCCTTTGTGCTCAAGCGCGGGGAAATCCTCGGCATTGCCGGGCTGGTCGGCGCCGGGCGAACGGAACTGGTGTCGGCGCTGTTCGGCGCCTACCCCGGCCGCTACAGCTGCGAAGTGTGGCTGGACGGCCAGGTGATCGACACGCGCACGCCGCTCAAGTCGATCCGCGCCGGGCTGTGCATGGTGCCCGAGGATCGCAAGCGCCAGGGCATCATCCCCGACCTCGGCGTGGGCCAGAACATCACCCTGGCGGTGCTCGACACTTACGCCCACCTGAGCCGCATCGATGCCGAGGCCGAACTGGGCAGCATCGACCAGCAGATCGCGCGCATGCACCTCAAGACCGCCAGCCCGTTTTTGCCGATCACCAGCCTCTCCGGCGGCAATCAGCAAAAAGCCGTGCTGGCGAAAATGCTGATGGCCAAGCCCAAGGTGCTGATCCTCGACGAACCCACACGGGGCGTAGACGTCGGCGCCAAATACGAGATCTACAAGCTGATGGGCGCCCTGGCCGCCGAAGGCGTGGCGATCATCATGGTCTCCTCGGAGCTGGCCGAAGTGCTCGGCGTCTCCGACCGCGTGCTGGTGATCGGCGACGGCCAGTTGCGCGGTGACTTCGTCAACAAGGGGCTCACCCAGGAACAGGTGCTCGCCGCCGCGCTTAGCCAACACAACAATAATGATCGGAAGACCGCGTAGATGAATCAGGTCAAACACCTTTTCACCCGCTACAAAATGCTCGCCCTGGTCATCGCAGTGGCGGTGATCTGGGTGTTTTTCAGCTGGCAGACCGAGGGTGGTTTCCTTACACCGCGCAACCTGTCCAACCTGCTGCGGCAGATGTCGATCACCGGGATTCTGGCATGCGGCATGGTGCTGGTGATTATCAGCGGCGAGATTGATCTGTCGGTGGGGTCCTTGCTTGGCTTGCTGGGTGGGTTGGCGGCGATCCTGGATGTGGTTTATCACATTCCATTGCTCGCTAACTTGAGTCTGGTGGCGTTGTGCGGGTTGATGATCGGGTTGGCCAATGGGTACATGACGGCCTATCTGCGCATCCCGTCATTCATTGTCGGCTTGGGTGGGATGCTGGCGTTTCGCGGGATTCTGCTGGGGATTACCGGCGGCACCACCATTGCGCCGGTTTCACCGTCGCTGGTGTATGTGGGCCAGGGGTATCTGCCGCATTCGGTGGGTATTGGGCTCGGTTTTTTGTTGTTTGCGTTGACGTTGTTTTTGACCTGGAAACAGCGGCGCAACCGCGCGCTGCATGGCTTGGCGGCGCATTCCCTGGTGCGTGACCTGGTGCGCGTGGCGGTGATCGGCGCCGTACTGGCCGGGTTCGTCACGACCCTCAACAGCTATGATGGGATTCCCGTCCCCGTCTTGCTGCTGTTGGTGTTATTGGGCGTGTTCAGCTACGTCACCAGCCAGACCGTATTTGGCCGTCGCGTGTATGCGGTGGGCAGCAACATGGAAGCCACGCGTCTATCCGGCATCAACGTACAGGCGGTGAAGTTGTGGATCTTCGGCATCATGGGCGTGATGTGTGCACTCGCCGGTTTGGTCAACACGGCTCGTCTGGCGGCCGGCTCGCCGTCGGCGGGGAGCATGGGTGAGCTGGATGCGATTGCTGCGTGTTTTATCGGCGGCACCTCCATGCGCGGCGGTTCGGGCACGGTGTATGGCGCGTTGCTCGGGGCGTTGGTGATCACCAGTCTGGACAATGGGATGTCGATGCTGGATGTGGACAGCTACTGGCAGATGATTGTGAAAGGCAGCATCCTGGTGCTGGCGGTGTGGGTGGATGTGAGTACGCGCACGGGCAGACGCTGACTGCCTGCACTGGCAGGCGGCGTGGTGACGATGAAGACAGCCGACTAAAAAATGTAACAGCTGCTACGGTCTTCATTCTCATAGCGCCACGACTGGATAATGCCCTCACCCGAGACGAGCACGGAATATCGACAGTCGCGGATCCAGGTCACGAAGTAGCGCTGGCTGTCGCCCTCCTTCACTACCTGGTCATAGACCTTTTTCTTGTTGACCGGGGACCAATAGGAATCGCCACAGCCACGGCTGCAATCGTCATAGAGGTGGGCATCGAAGCGTGTGCCGACAAACGCGTTCCTGACGCCCGTCCATGCCGAGTGAGACGGCGCACAGCCCGCCAGCAACGTGGCCAACAAGGCGACACCCATGATTGTTTTCAAAGCGTTCTCCAATGGAGCGGGGCAGGGATCCATTCCCTGCCTGGAAAGTCATTTATACGCTCAGGATTGACAGCAGCGCCCCCGGCAAGGCCAGCAGTGCTCCGAATCTTACTCAGCTCAACGTAGCATTTCCCTAGTGATTGCCTTGACTGTGTTCGCTCGCTGGGTGAGCGTGCCAAGTTCCTCTGAGTAGAGCAAGCGAAGTCAAGACTTGTGCCCGTTCCTGACGCCAATGTGGGAGCTGGCTTGCCTGCGATTGCGGTGTATCAGAACCAAAAAGGTTGACTGACACTCCGCTATCGCGGGCAAGCCCGCTCCCACAGTTGACCGCGTACTGGCGTGAGTTATTTGGAAACCGGCATGGCGAATTCGGCGCCTTGCTCGATGCTCTCCGACCAGCGCTGCATGATCGACTTCTGCTTGGTGTAGAAGCGCACGCCTTCGGTGCCATACGCGTGCATGTCGCCAAACAGGCTCTTCTTCCAGCCACCGAAGCCATGCCAGGCCATCGGCACCGGGATTGGCACGTTGATGCCCACCATGCCCACCTCAATCCGCCGCGCAAATTCACGGGCGATGTTGCCGTCACGGGTGAAGCAGCTCACGCCGTTGCCGAACTCATGATCGTTGACCAGCTTGATCGCCTCGGCAAAGTCATTCACACGCACGCAGGCCAGCACCGGACCAAAGATTTCTTCGCGGTAGATGCTCATTTCCTGGGTCACATGGTCGAACAGCGTCGCGCCCAGCCAGAATCCATTTTCCAGGCCCGCTTCAGTGGGCACGTAGTCACGCCCATCCAGCAGCAACTGCGCGCCGGCTTGCACGCCTTGTTCAATGTAGCCACTGATGCGTTCCAGTGCCGCGCGGGACACGATCGGACCCATCTCGGCTTTCAAATCACGACCGTCGGTGATGCGCAGTTGCTTGGCGCGTTCGGTCAGGGCGGCGATGACTTTGTCGCCCACATCGCCTACCAGCACCGCTACGGAGATGGCCATGCAGCGCTCGCCGGCACTGCCGTAGGCGGCGCCCATCAGGGCATCGACAGTTTTTTCGATGTCGGCGTCAGGCATCACCACCATGTGGTTTTTCGCGCCGCCCAGGCCTTGCACGCGCTTGCCGTTACGGGCACCGGTTTCGTAGATGTATTGGGCGATTGGGGTCGAGCCAACGAAACTCAGGGCCTTGACGTCCGGGTGTTCGATCAGCGCGTCCACTGACTCCTTATCGCCTTGAACCACGTTGAATACACCTTTTGGCAAGCCGGCTTCACGCAGCAGTTCGGCCATGAACAGCGAGGCGCTTGGGTCGGTCGGGCTTGGCTTGAGGATGAAGGTGTTACCCGCTGCGATGGCGATCGGGTACATCCACATCGGCACCATCACCGGGAAGTTGAACGGCGTGACGCCGGCCACTACGCCCAGGGGCTGGCGCATCGTCCAGTTGTCCATGCCACGGGAAACCTGGTCGGAATGCTCGCCCTTGAGCAGGTTGGGGATGCCACAGGCAAATTCGAGAATATCGATGCCTCGGTCGACTTCGCCCTGGGCGTCGGTGAAGACCTTGCCGTGTTCAGCGACGATGATACGCGCCAGGTCGTCCTTGCGTTCACGCAACAGGTGCAGGTATTCGAACAGCACGCGGGCGCGGCGGATCGGCGGGGTATCGGCCCAACCGGCAAACGCGGCCTGGGCGGCGGCGACGGCTTCGGACACGGTCTGGCGGCTGGCCAGGGCGACGCGTCCGGTCTTTTCGCCGGTGGCCGGGTTAAAAACATCCTGATAACGATCATCGCGGGACACGCGTTGGTCGTTGATGTAGTGCTCGATTGTCGTTGTCATGGCAGTAGATCCCAGGTGGGTAGCGTTGGCGATCACGATAGGCTTTCGCTTTGTTCCAAACCAGAGCAGAATCCAGAACTTATTGTCCATAAATGCGAACAATACCAACATGGAAAAGGCTGAAATCGAAGGGCTTTGGACTCACATCCACTGGCTGTCGGTGTTGGAGGAACAAGGCACCTACACCGCTGCTGCCGCGCGTCTGGGCGTGAGCAAGTCCGCCGTAAGCCAGCGTATTTCCGACCTGGAAAAGGCCACCGGCACGCGGCTGGTGACACGCACCACGCGCAGTGTCCGGTTGACCGATGCAGGACTGTCGTTGACCCGCGAAGTGCGCAGCGCTTATGAACAGATCGCCCGCAGCTTCTCGTCAGTGCGTGATTCAGTCGGGGAGATTCGCGGTCTGGTGCGGCTGACAGCGCCTGTCGCGTTTGCTCGTCAGCAACTGGTGCCGCATCTGTCGGAATTTTTGCAGCAGTACCCGCAGGTGCGTATCCAATTGGACGTCTCGGATGCCCTGAGTTCACTGGCGGCCGAGGGCTACGACTTGGCCGTGCGCCACGGTTTCCAGGTGCCGGAAACCCATGTGGCCTGGAAACTGTGCGACACCGGCTCGGTGCTGGTCGCCACCCAGGATTACCTGCAACGCCACGGCGAACCGCGCGAACCCGGTGAGCTGTCCGCCCACAACTGTCTGTTCTATCCACGCGGCACCGACCAGCCTGCCTGGACCTTCGAACGCGGCACTAAACACGTCGAACGCCTCACCGTGCCCATCGCCGGCAGCTTCGCCACCAACAACAGCGAAGCCTTGCGTGACTCGGCGCTCAACCACCTGGGCATCGCCCTGCTGCCAGATTTCAGCGCCTATGCCGCGCTTTCCAGCGGCAAGTTGGTGCAGGTGCTCAAGGGCTGGACGCTCAAGGGGGCGTTTGCCGATGAGATCTATTTGATCCGACCGTACTCGCCGCATGTGCCGAAGGCGGTGAGTGAGCTGGTCAGTTACTTGAAGGGGAAATTGTCCGGCGGTTTTCAATACAAAACCCACTAATGGCCTGATTAAATCAGAAAGAAATGGATCTTTTTGAGGAACCAATTGGCCCGTAGAATGCTCTTGCGGCCACAACACTCCAGGCCGTTGCAGCTCAAGGGCTCCCCTGCGGGAAGTGTTGATCATCATGAACTGGAACATCGTCCCCTCCACCGCCTTTCAAACCACCGCAGCGGTGATGTCCGCCATTGCCTTGCTCGGCTGCCAACCGCCGACGCGGGCTGACTTCATCAAGTACCCGTCATTGCAGCAGCGCTGGTCGATGATCTGCGACCCGCGCAGCAACCTTGCCGAGGCAAATGTGCAGGGCTGCCAGAATTTCCATGAGTGGCAAGCAGCCAGCCGGGAACCGGTGCTGGGCAATCTGATGAATCAGAACCTGGGCAAGTGAGGCACCAGCTTTTTTCTCGCGGGATATTGCTCGGCAGAACTAAAAGTCCATAATGGACAAATTAGTTTATCTGCGGAGACACCGATGTCCAGCACACCTCATGTGATCCATCAGGCCCAAGCCCGCGAGTTGCTCGGTCGAATTGATGTACCGCAGATCCTGCGCAAACTGTTCCGTGACCTGGCGACCGGGCAAGCGGTACAGCCGGCGCAGCAGCTGGTGGAGTTCCCGCAAGCGGCGGGCGACTTTATCAACTACCTGGGCGTGCTGGCCGAGGATGGGGTGTACGGGGTCAAGACTTCGCCCTACATCGTGCGTGAACAAGGCCCGCTGGTGACGGCCTGGACCTTGCTGATGTCGATGCAGACCGGCCAGCCCCTGTTGCTATGCGATGCAGCCGAACTGACCACGGCACGCACGGCCGCAACCACGGCCCTGGCAGTGGACGCATTGGCGCCGTTATCCGCGCGACGCCTGGCGATCATCGGCAGTGGCAAGGTGGCCCAAGCGCATCTGCAGTATGTGAAAGGCTTCAGGGATTGGCAGAGCATCAACATGTATTCGCCCAGCCTGGCCAATGCATCCGCCGAGGCCATCGCGCAGCTCAAAAGCCTGGATTCACGTGTAATCATCGCCAGCAGTCGCGAGGCGGCAGTGGAAGACGCCGATGTGATTCTGCTGTGCACGTCATCGGCCGGGCCGGTACTCGATCCGTCGCACTTGAGCAAACCGGCACTGATCACCTCGATCAGCACCAACGCCCCACGCGCCCATGAGGTGCCGCCACACAGCCTCAATACGATGCAGGTATTCTGCGACTATCGCCGCACCACCCCTGGCTCGGCCGGTGAGATGTTGATCGCCGCCGAACAGCACGGTTGGGACGCGCGCGCCGTCGTCGGCGACCTGCCTCAGTTGCTCAGCGAACAGGTGCAGCGCCCGACCTACGATCGCCATGTATTCTTCCGCTCCATCGGCCTGGGCCTGGAAGACATCGCCCTGGCCAATGCCCTCTGGAGACAGTTATGAGCCACGCAGACTTCATCATCATCGGCGGCGGCATTGCCGGCGCGTCCACGGGTTTTTGGTTGTCGCAGCACGGCAAGGTGTTGGTGCTGGAGCGCGAAAACCACCCGGCCTATCACTCCACCGGGCGCTCAGCCGCACTGTATACCGCCGCCTATGGCACCCCGCAGGTGCGGGCGTTGACCCTGGCCAGCCGAGATTTTTTCGACAACCCGCCCACCGGTTTCTGTGAACACCCGCTGCTGACGCCGCGGGGCGAAATGACCGTGGATTTCATTGGCGATGCCGCCGAGTTGAACGCCCAGTACCTGAGCGCCAAAGCCACCGTGTCGCAGGTGGAATTACTCAGCGCCGATGAAGCCTGTGGGAAGTTGCCGATCCTGCGCCGCGAAAAAGTCCACGGTGCGCTGTATGACCCCACCGCCAGCGACATCGACACCGACGCCCTGCACCAAGGCTACCTGCGTGGCATCCGCCGCAACGGCGGTGAAGTGCGCACCGACAGTCATGTGCTCGGCTTGAGCCGCGACACCGACGGCATCTGGCACGTGCAAACCCAGGATTCAACCTGCACCGCCCCCGTCATCATCAACGCCGCTGGCGCTTGGGCCGACCACATCGGCGGGCTCGCCGGCGCCGCATCCATCGGCTTGCAGCCCAAGCGGCGCTCGGCGTTCATCTTCGCCGGCCCCGAAGGCGTCGACAGCCACCACTGGCCAATGCTGGTGGCACTGGACGAATCCTTCTACATGAAACCCGACGCCGGCATGTTCCTCGGCTCACCGGCCAACGCCGACCCGGTCGAACCTCAGGATATCCAGCCTGAAGAGCTGGACATTGCCATGGGCATCTACCAGATCGAAGAAGCCACCACCTTGACCATCCGCCGCCCGACCCGTACCTGGGCCGGCCTGCGCAGTTTTGTGCACGACGGTGATCTGCTCTCGGGTTTCGACCCGATGATACCGGGCCTGTTTTGGGTCGCGGCACAGGGAGGCTACGGCATCCAGACCTCACCGGCCATGGGCCAGGCCAGCGCGGCCTTGGTGCGTGGTGCACCGCTGCCGGAGGCACTGACGCGGTTCGGCCTCGACGCTGGTATGCTCTCCCCTGCCCGCCTGGAGCCCCATTGATGAACACCGCTGAACAAGACAAGGTCATGCAGAACTTCCGTGCGATGGCCGATGCCATCGCCACGCTGTTCTTCCCCCACGCCGAAGCAGTGCTGCACGACCTGCGCTCGCAAAAAGTCGATTACATCGCCAACAACCTGTCCAAGCGCAGCATCGGCGATGACTCGGCGCTGGAGGACATGCTCGACGCTGACGTCAGCGAGGTAAACATCGGCCCGTACGAAAAGCTCAACTGGGACGGTCAGAAAATCCGTAGCCTGAGCACCGTGCTGCATGACCACAAAGGTCGTCGCCTGGCGGTGCTGTGCATCAACCTGAATATTTCATTGTTCGAAAACGCCAAGGCGGCGCTGGACCTGTTCCTGTCTCCGAGCAAGCTGATCCCGCAACCGGACTCGCTGTTTCGCGATGACTGGCAGGAGCGCATCAATACCTTCCTGCACGCGTGGATGCGCGAGCGCCAGTTGAGCCTGAACCTGCTGACCCGTGACCACAAGCGCGAGCTGGTGCTGGCGCTGCATGCCGAAGGGGCGTTCAAGGGCAAGAGCGCGTCGAACTATGTGGCCAATGTGCTGGGCATGGGGCGGGCGACGGTCTACAAGCATTTGAAAGAATTGAAGGGCTGAGCAACCCCATGTGGGACCTGGCTTGTGTGGGAGCTGGCTTGCCTGCGATGCAGGCACCTCGGTGTATCAGGCCGACCCCGTCGATGCCATCGCAGGCAAGCCAGCTCCCACAATTGATTTACAGTGCCTAGGCTTGCCTGCTCACCCGAATCAATCGCCGTAGATATCAGACTTGAAGTACTGCTGCGAAATCTTCTGATACTCACCACTGGCGCGAATGCCATCGATCGCGGCATTCAACTCGCCCACCAATTCGGTGTTGCCCTTGCGCACCGCAATCCCTGCACCCTCACCCACGTATTTCGGGTCCTTGAGTTCCGGGCCGACAAACGCGTAGCCCTTGCCGCGTGGCATTTGCAAAAAATCATTCAGGGGAATGGTGTCGGCAAAAATCGCGTCCAGGCGACCGGCCGCCAGGTCCATGTAGATCTCTTCGTTATTGCTGTAGCGCTTGACGTTGATGCCCTTGGGTTCGAACACCTCGGTAGCATACCGGTCGGTGGTGGTGGCGCGCTGCACGCCGATGGTCTTGCCCTTGAGGCTGGCGTATTGGTCATCCACCACGGCACCTTCCTTCATCACCAAACGCGATGAGGTGAAGTAGTACTTGTGGGTGAAGTGCAATCTATTTAGCTAACCCGTGTAGATTGGGCGTTGCAGGCCCTCGACAGCCCTATTTATGACACAGCTCTGACACCAAAAGGCCAACTTACAGAGGCGTGCAGGCCCGCGTTAAGGACCCCATGCGCACCCATGCGTTAAGGCTCAGGCGCGAGAGGGGCCACGGGGGGGAACTGGCGGCGTAAGAGCGTTGAGGTGGTCATTCAGATTTTTCTGTCAGATTCTCAAAGAGCCCATCAAATCATTTGATGAACCAACTGAATGGGGCGCCATTTTCAGAGCCGAACGCCATCCAATTGATCAGAATATCCTTCGGGTCAGTGATCAGCTTCTCAGCCTGTGAGTCCCATTCAAAAACCGTTTCTTGAAGTGATCCTGCTCCGCTAAAAACTTTCAGCGCTCCAAAACAATATTCCGTCCACGCCCCAGGTGGCCCCATACGCCCTCGAACGTACACCTCTTCAGTGCGCGCGCTGAACGAGTATTGGATTGTCGAGTATTCATCTATATCAAGCACATCCTGTAACGTCAGAACACCCAGCGGTATAGACACTGCATAGGCAGGAGAAACGCCTGCATAGACTTGACCGTGCACGAGTGCCACGACCACCTCTTTAACAGCGTTATCACTGTTAAACGATATTTCTACCTGCGTTTCTTCGTAGCGATATTGGCAGCTGTCACCGAACTTGTAGTTTGGAGGACCAAGCCAATCAATGACCCTTTCATAAGGCACATAGCGTTCAATCGTGCTAAAGAGGTTGCTTGGCGTTTTAGGGTAACCAACGACAATATCCGCTTGCTCAAGTCCCTCCTCCTCAGAGGAGAACACTGCTATTCGCTCGCGCGTCAGAGCTTCGTATCTCATATTAACCATCAGCGCGCGCGCGGAGCCACCTTCCCAGCGTTGAGATTCTCGTGACGCTTCCATATCGCGAAAGGTTTCCCACGCAGCTTGTGAGTGAAGCAATGCTTGACGCATTTGCTCGTCCATTCCTCTCAGCTTAGCCCCGACAATTGCTGAAAGCTCATCATCCGCCTGGGCCGCTTTTTGACCGGACAGCACATTCATTTCAGTCTGAGATAGCTCCCGGCTCTCTCTATCAAAAACATCCCCGCGCGCATTACCTACGGCTTCAAAATCCGAGACAAGTTTTTGGGCCACTATTGTGTAGGTCTGCGCCTGACTGATTGCGCTATCCGCCACGTGTCCTAACGCATGGGCTCGAAGAGCATCAAGGTCAGCCATGGTCTTGCCTGTCTTGTTTAGCTTTTCCTGCAAGTCGACCAGTTTGTGATATTGATCCAGCTTTTCACTTTCAGGCTTGCCTTCTACTCTACGGCGCCAAACGTACTCAATAAGCCGGAACACTCCATAACCAATAGGCATCAACAGAGCCGTAAATAACGGTTCTTGAAGAGCCGCGTTGATAATAGGAATTGAAATATCACTGGGGGAGGCCATGGTTTGGCTCTGCCTTCCTTGGGAGGTTTGTGCGACGAGGCTACCTTATTGCCTTGGTTTGGCACAGTCTCGGCGTCCCAGAAAGTCACCCGTCACAGCCACCAAGTAGAACACAGACGACATCCCCAAAGCGTTCGACCAGTGGGCCGCCTTGAACAACTCCAAGACTGACAAGGAGTAGAGCAAGAAATTGGTAGGTGACACGATGGGTAGCCAGAGTGTGGATTACAGCAACACAGGTCTTCCACCGCGTAGTCATCACTAAGCCCTCCTTTGAACTGGTAATAGAGAAGGTGGTAGATGGTGTAACCACCACCCGCACAGGAGGTCTTAGAGAAGCCTTTAAGATAAGTAACCTACAGTCCCCTATGGTTATAGTGAGGAGTTTTGAAGCCCTTGCCGTACGTGGCCTGTAGGGCAGCACCAAACTGAAAATAAAGGGACCCGAAGGCCCCTCAAGATACCGCTGGCGGATTACTTCGTGGTGTCGATTCCCCATCGCTCAAACATCTCAACAACTGCCCGCTGGCTAACAGGGTCATTGGGAACCAAGCCACGGAACCCATTGAAGATACCTGTACGGTACTGCTGGGCCATGTCGGGACTGTTGGTGGTCCCTGCAAGTTTTGAAAGGTTGTAACCCACCTGGGCGACACTGCTTCCCATTCCGGCTACTGGGATTTGCTTCAATGCACCCGTCAAAACCTCACCGGGCTTATCGAAGTCACTCAGGCCATACAGCCACGCCTTTTCCCTCGGGTCCTTTTTACGGGCAGCTTCGGGAAGAATCGAAGTTCTCACCATTGCCGCCTGATCGAACCCCAAGGGAGCAGCCGCGATGTTCGCCAGACCGAAAGGTGTCCCGAGGTATGACCCGCGAGTCAGCGCCGCGTAGGCGATCATGTTGGGATCAAGGGCGTCTTTCAGGTATTGCTTACGGTCGTGAGTCGGCATCATCTGAGCCTTCAAGTACGCCGTAGACGCATAGAAACTACCGCCAGCAAGAGCCGACAGAGCCGCTGTGAGGGTCTGGTCCATCACACGGCCATTCATCTGTGCCTCTGTCAGTCCACGCATCAAACGCTCGTTCAGGGACTTCACAAGGAAGCTCTTGAATTGCATGAGCATCTTTACGCCCACGCCGTAGGCCTTGGTGTCGAGGTTGGAGACCTTATGTGGACGAATCACAACTTCGTCAGCCATGCGGTCAGCAAGGCGCCAGAGGTGCATTGAGCGTGGGTCTGCCTGGAAAGCAGTCATATTCAGAACCGAATACCTACCTTCAGCATTACGTACCATGGATCTGCTGATGAGGTCCTTGATCCCGTCCCACTGAGCCAGTGTGATGCTCGCAGAACGAAGCAAAGAGGACTCCGAGACCAGCATGGTATCGAATGGATTCTTGCCGCCTGCGAGGGTGTGCCGAACAATGTCCCCAAGGATGCCTTTACGGCCAGCATCAATTAGGTGGTTGGTGGTCTCAGGGAGCATGTAACCCGCAGGAGAACGCCGAGACATTGCACCTGTAGCCCACTTCAGAGAGCCCACAGCTTGGGCCACAGCTTCATTAGAACCCTGCTGACGCAGACGCTCAATGATGTCCATGCGGGCAGGTACGATGGAGCCGTCAAGCTCACGCCCAAAGAGACCTGAATGAAGCTCGTTAAGCCCCTCCCCTGTCATGTTGTACTTCCCTGCGATCAAGTCCTTGTAGGCCGGGATGTTGTGACCAAGCATGTGAACGTAGCCACGCGAGACAAGCCCCGCCATCTCAGTGAAGTTCTGAAAGGGCATGAAGAAGGACTTGAGCGTGAAAGCAGTGTCATTGAGTGCCCGCCCAACAGTCGACAAGGCACTTTCAGGGGTATCGCGGCGTGCCTGCCCTGTGAGGACTTTAAGCGCCTGACCAAAAGCCGCACGTTCATCAGGTTTGATGGCATCAGGTAGCGCCGCAATCTGGGCTTCAAGATCACCGACAGTACGGCCAGTTGAGCCCATGACCGCGACGTCACCGTTAACACGCCGATCGTACGCTTGAAGGATACGCCCTACAGAGAAGTCCCGCAGGTCGTTCACCGAGAAGTCCCCGTGTGGTGTTGACACCGGAACGTCAGAGTCGAAGAGGTGACGCCCCTTCAGGAAGTTGTTGTCGGCAATATTGCCCCCAAACTGCCCCTGTGTGATGTCAAAAGCCTGCGTAGTCAGAGAGTTGTCCTGTGTGATCCCGTAGGACTTTGCACTCGCATACTCACGGACCCGCTGAGCGATTGCCTGTGGGGTCACTGGGACACCTTCAGCATTCAGCAAGTCGGTAATGTGAGCATCCACACGGGCACGGGTAGCAGGCCGCCCCGCGTAACTACGCAACATGCTTTCCCGGACGGCATCTTGCAGTGCATCTGTTCCGCCCAGACGTTCCGACCACAGCACACGCGCCCCACGGTCGTAGACGTTCGGAAAGTAATGCCCCTGATGGCGTGTGGAGTCCAGCAAGGAAACAGCGTTGCTATTACCGTACTTCGCCGGGTTGGTCAGGCTGTCATGCTTACGCTCTGTATGCGCCCCAATAGCGTCCATGTAGGCCCGCTCCTCAGCTCGCAATGACGCCCGTGCAGCCCCCGTTGCATCTTCAAGAGCCTCAACAGCTCGGCGGTCAAGCACCTGCTGAGCCTCAGTACGTGAGCCCGGCAACGCTGAGTACCACTTAGAGCCCATAGCGGCATCTCCAAGCTCAGTCAGGGATTGATAGCTCATATTGTCCTGACCTTTTTCACGCTCAATGATGTCACTTGCAGTAGCTGCGAAGCGTCCATTGGAACCGGAAACGGTGCCTGTAGGGGGCCGAAACAATTGACCGGCAATGTCACGGACTTCTGGGGACTCACTACGATTCAACGTATGACCAATCTCTGTAAAACCGCCCATACGAACCCCTACAGCAGCTCGCTCAAACTGTTCCATGCGGGCAACAGTGACCGGGTTGAGAGGATTAGAACCGCTGAGAATCGTGCCATTAGGAAGACGCACAGCACCGGGCTCAAAAGGAACAGGCTGAAGGTCAACACCATTCACGTTTGCAGTGGGCTCGCCCTCAGTGTGCGGCATTAAGGTTGGGTCAGGCGCGCCCTCTTGAGCTGCACGTACTCGCGCCTCGGCTCGGATCGTAGAGCCGGTGAACGGGTCAGCCAAATGCTCAGCGGCGTCATTACCCCGAGTGACCGAGATGTTTTTGCCGAAGACGCCTGAAAGAGCGCCCCCAAGGATTGCCCCACCTGCCGCTGATGCTGCTAAGTGGGACTCACCGCCAACCACACGAGACCGTAGATGGTCCCCTGCGACTGCTGTAGCCGTCCCGTAGGCAGCGCCCTTCACCCCACGAGCGACAACGGAGCCTGTCAGGCCAGCCATTGGGACATAGCTCGTAGGGTCCCCGGCAGCGCCGACAAGTCCACCTGTTACCTGTGCGGCCCATCCAGCAGAATCGAAGTGCTGTTGATACTCTTGAGAGTCCAATACGGTAGGGAGGATCTTGGCCCACTCACTACGCTCAGCAGATGCGAACTGGCGGTAATACTCGGGTTGGACTCCAAGACCGTCAAGGGTCTCAAAGTCCTCGTCAGTCATCGGGTTGTGCTGCATCCGGTTAACAGGGCGCATCATTGAGACAACCGTCCCGAGGTCGGCGCCTTCTTCAGCGTAACCACGGTACGCAGTGCCAATTACGGATGTAGCCAAGGCAGCCTTAGAGGCTTTCCCTGTGTCGTCCCATGCACCGGTCTCAACATCACCGGATATTGGCTTTCCCTGAGCGGCGGCAAGTTCCTCCACGGTTGCGCCCTTCTCGACTGGCTGACCTATAAGGCCCAGCGCGCCCTGCTGGGGCATAGAGGAACCTGTAAGGCTCTTGAAGGCGTCCAAGTCTTTACTCACAGCAACGTCAGCCAGCTTTGCCATGTAGCCACGGCCTTCAGCGGAAAGCTTCGAGAAGTCACCCGCACGCATAGCTGAAACCTGTGGAGCCCCAAGGGGGCCTTCACCCTGGTTATACGCAAGGGCTGCTGTCAGCTCATCACCATCGTATTTATCAATGAGGTCCCGCATGTGACGGGCCATCGCGGGGACGGCCTTCAAGGGGTCTAAACGATCCTCTGGGGACATCAAACCGTAAGCCCGCCCGGTCGCCTCGGTGAACTGTGCGAGACCCAGCGGCCCCGTAGAGGACTTTGCATCTGACTTGAATGAGGACTCGTTGTAAATCTGCTTATGCAGCAAGTCGTAACGGACACCTTCGGACTCAGCAGCAGCGCGAATCAGGTTGTCATATTGGGTGCCTGTAGCTTTGATAGCGGCGTATTCGTCTTTACGTGGGTCGGTCATGTTTGGCCTCCTTTAAAGAAATAGGTTAGGAGGCTCGAAGGCCTCACTAAGGTTTCTGTTTTGTTTGTTTGTATTCGCGGATTTGCCGCTCGACTAACATCGGGTCCTTCTCCCAGCCTTCTTGCGAGCGCTTGATGTCGGCCTGTTCGCGCAGCTTGGCGTCTTTACGTTCCTGAGCGACCTTGCGAGCGTTCTCATCACGAATGTCCTGCATGTGCAAAGGCTCCACTCGACCGTTGAGTGTTTGGATGTAGAGCTGACCGTTTCGGGAGACCACGAACGCGCCACCCGTGGTTGCTTCAGGATGGGCCTGTGAGAAGGCATCAAGTTTTGCCTGGACGGCTGTCTGCCCTGCTTTCCACGAGGTGACATCGTTGGGGTCCATTAGGATTTCAGTCTTGAAGATCGCCCCCATAGGTTCCCCCGAGGTTTTGAACTGAGCGGTGTTGGTTTCAACGAAAGATTCCACGGCCGATTGAGCAGCCGAGAGATTCCCCGTAAGCGCTACATGGGCCTCGTAGATCGTACGGGCCATCTCGTTCATCTCGGCGGGCATGTATTGTGCTGCTGAACCAGACTTCCGAATCATCGCCGTGAAGTCCTTTGCTTGCTGATTACGCTCCTCACGGGTCAGCTTGTTCTGGGCCTTTTCAGCCCCCACCGCTACAGACATGTCGATCCCGTAACGATCCATTGCGTTGAGCTTCGCCACGAGGTCAGCTTTCTCCGGGTAGAGCATGGCGACCGATACAGGGTCAGCCTTTGAGAGTTCTCGCAGACGGTCGAGCTTCGGATAGTTCTGCTGGGTGGCGCCGCTGACTACAGCACCCTCCCACTCAGCACTGGCACCATCTACAAACTCACCCATGATCTTTCTGAAGGGGCCGTCCTTACGGTCAGCCTTGACGTACTGAAGCATCAAGTTCGTCTTCTGGTTTTCAGGAAGATCCCAGGACGCAATCTGATTCATCTTGAGGTTCGCGTAGTTCGCCTCGTCCTCAGGTGTG
Organism: Pseudomonas reactans; assembly: GCF_013387025.1. Classification (NCBI taxonomy): domain Bacteria; kingdom Pseudomonadati; phylum Pseudomonadota; class Gammaproteobacteria; order Pseudomonadales; family Pseudomonadaceae; genus Pseudomonas; species Pseudomonas reactans. Next base: position 81,247 of record NZ_JACAQP010000001.1, read on the forward strand.
AAATTCCCGGTCAACTCATTGGTGGGCAGTAGCTTCGAATCAACAGAGACCATCTCCCCGTTGAGCTTCCTGCTCCACGCACCATCAAGCACGGACAGGCGGTTCTGTTTCTGCTCGAGCTTCACAGACTCAACTTGATACCTTGCGGTCTCGGCGCGCTGCCGCTGTAGCAACTGTTCACGGCTGTTCATGATGGCCTGACGTTCCGGGGTCATCACATCCGTAGGGGTTGCCCCGACAGTCTGAGCGCGAAGCTTATCGAGAGCTGAAAGAGCCCCAACGGTGTCAGTACCCGCCATGATCCCCGAGAGCTTCCCGTGGAACTGCTCGGCTCGGTCGGCCTTTGTGGACTGCTCGTAGTGCGCCGCTTTGGCCTTGAAGTTCTCCATGGCATCTGCACCAACCACGTCAGTGATGTAGGCCATTTGGCCTCCGATGTTTACTTGTTGGCCTCCGATATTGCCCAAGAGTGCGACCCCACCGTCACGAGCTGTCGCGTCCTGAAGGGCGCCTTTAAGAAGCTCCACAGCTGATGCGGTCGTAGGAATGATCCCGGTTTGCATACCATTGTTGATGTACCCGGCCATGACCGTAGCGGCCTCGGGGGTACGCAAGAAAGTTGGATCAGATAGAAGCGACCCGAGATCACTACGCGACTGGATGACCGCATTGACCTGAAACTCTTCAGACTTACGGCGTCCGAATTGATCGACTACAGCGGCGTTGCGTTGCGTGATGCTGTCGTTGAAACCACGCTGATAATCACCATCGGCAGGATCAATCCCGCTCATACTCGCAAAGGACTGGGCGCCCTCCTGTAATCGGGTCGCCCGGTATTCATCCAGTTCCTCACGGGTCTTGAGTTCACCCCGCGTCACCATCCCATGGACTTCCTGATCCAACTCGATGGCCGCATTTCTGCCGGTAAGCTCATTAAGCTGGCGCATGGCGTAAGGATCGTCCTGATATAGCAATACGCCTTGCTCCCGTGCGGCCTTACGATCCTCAGGAGCCATCTTGCGGATAATCTCGTTAGCCCGCTCCTTCCCTTGGTTCTGCTGAGCCGCATCGTATGCATCGTAGACATCACCACCAGCCTTTACGAAATTCCTCAAGGAATCGGCGAGCGCATAATCAGGGCCGTCAGGTTTCGCTATTCGTGCAGCTTGATAACCCGCCCCGGACCCAGCACGGAAGGCTTGGCGACCCGAAGTAGACTGAGATGATTGGTTGAGTGCTTGTGCAATTTGATTCATAGGCATTAGCGGGTCCCTCCATTGTTGACGCTCGCGCTGTTATTAGTAGTAGGAGGCGTTAACTGCGTTGGTGCGGGAGTCTTACTACCTGTCCCGAACTTACCGCCAGACCCTACATAGGCACTGCCACCAGCCGAAACGATATTCAGGGCGTTGGCGATGTTGTTCACTTTGCGATTGTTACCGCCCAGACCCCGCACAGCGGCCTTAGCATTCTCAGAGCTGCCCACGCGATTCGCAAAGATGGCCTGATAGTCCCGCTCATAGTTTTCGAGAACATTCATCTTTTGAGCCGACGCATCGTTGCCAACAGAATTTTTGAGGCGGTCCATAGAATTGCCAGTCATTCCAGACTCACCAATGGCCGCGTTGATAATTCCCTGGTTTCGAATGGCCTGTAGGTTCACTTCTGTGAGCTGACGGCGGGCCTCATCGTGCTTATCTACTATTGCGAGTTTCTGATCGTTCTCCGCGAAGTTGGCTTGCTTCACGATTTCGTTTTGTTGCTTTCGTTCGCTGTCTGTCATCTGGCCTTTAGCTTTGGCGGATTCAGATGCACTCATTGCAGACCCTGCGACAGCAACAACGGCCATACCAATGCTGACGGGCTCGCACATTAGCTATTTCCCCGCGAGCCTGCTTTGTAGCAATTCAGGTCGATTGTTATCCCCATATAAAAGCCCCTCCATTTGACAAATTCACCTGTGATGGCTTTAGACCATTGACACATAAAGTCTACGTGCAACGTCACAATCAATACGACCGATCACGATCAGCAAGAAGTCCTTAGATAAATACAACGCAGTCTGCTTGCGGTTGCGTGCGTCAACATAGTGGTACTCGCCAGCTACCCAGTAAGACAAACAGTTGGCTTTTCTATTGAACCAGCGTAACAGTCCCATATCACCGGCTTCCTTACCGACAAGACCCGCATCTACGAGCTTGTCAAGAAGGGTCACTAAGTCACGGTGAATGAAGCGTCGTGGGCGATTGGTTAGCGCAGACATGTTGAGCGTTGTAACGGTATTCGCGTTCATAAAGGTTCTCCAAGGTAATGTGTGAGAGTGTCTTCCTTATAGTGAGGAGTTTTGTGCTTCGTACTGAAAACGTACGGGAGCCTCACGATTTCTCTTGAGGCCTGTTGTCGCAGCAAACGAAGTAATGTCGAGGTCAGTTCCGGGCAAACTCGCCGTGAAAACGCTTACGTAATTGATCGAGATAGCGCCTCGCGGCATGCAGGGACGCAAGGACAGCCCGCTGGACAATCCCATCAATCGTCACCTGAGTTTGATACATGCCATTCGGTAATCTGCTAATACCCTTGGGAAGGTCGCCCTTTCCCCGCTTTCGTGCGTTCTGTAGGTTTTCGGTATTAGTGCAACAGCGTAGGTTGCAAACGTTGTTGTTCGTAATGTCGCCGTCCACATGATCCACGATGAGCGGACCGGGGTCCTTACCCGTGTGCATGAAATAGACAACTCGGTGGGTTCGGTAGTGGACGTTTTTGAACTTCAGCCGGTAGTAACCTTCCCTGTCCGTACTGAGGACTGGCCCAGGTCGTCCGTTTCGTCCCCGCGATGCCTTCAGTCTCGAAAGGCCCGAAAGGCTCTCAGGGTCAATCACGAAGTTTTCACGAAGCTTGCTTAGTTCAGGCATCGGTAAATGTTGTTGTGTCGCCGTGTGGTTCATAAGGTCTCCTCACTGGTGTCTTGACGGGATGTCATAGCCTTATAGTGAGGGTCTATATGTAGTGGGTTACTACGCCCACAGGCACTACATACGGGTAGTAGCGTTCCAAAGATCCAGCAGGGCTACTTCCAGCTTCACCATGACGGCGGGCTTCAGCTTGTCCGCTACAGGAACGCTGAGGTTTTTCAGATCACACAGTTTGATCAGTAGCTTGCGGTCGAAGTGGCGCCATACGAACTCGGTGTGGACTTCAGGGCATAGGTATGTGCTTACAGGGTTTGGATTGCTTTCAGCGCTGGTGATAGCTGGGCGAGCCATCAGGATTTCAATGAGGTTCTTCAGCTCCCCGACTTCGCCTCTGAGGGTCTTCAGTTCATCCATGACGCCTTGGGCAATGGGGTTCGTGGAGTCCTCAGCGCTGTACTTACCGGTCTTACGGATGGTCGGTAGGACTTCCTCAGAGACCCACTTACGGAACGGCTCTGAGGCTGGCGCATGGCCGCGAAGGAGCATTGCGTACACACGGGATTCGCTGAAAAGCCATGAATTAGCTTTGACCATGTGCCCGTCTATAGAGGATTTCTCTATGGACCCGACATCCTTCACCTGGGACCTAAAACCTTCGCTGCTCCGCTGAAAGTTTTGAATTACTGCGCCGGGATGCTTCAAGCCAGCCGCACGGGCTATCTGCGTCGCCACGAACAACAAATCGTGGTCGGGGTGTCCGGTCAGTACGTCCAGTTCGATCCCCATAAAGTTGCGCTTTTCGAATTGCATAATGGCCATGTGGCACATCGAATAGCCAAGTTGTGCGTGGAAGGGCGCGGCCATCCCTATAAGAATGTTGTAGGGCATCCAATGCCTCGATTTTCAGGCGCTGTCCCACCTCGGTTCCATGGAAGGCGCCAATGGATGCACTCGGTTTTTCAAGCCAGTCGCACGGGCAACCTGATTTGGTTATGGCCGCGCAGCTCAGGTCAACTCCATTGATGATAGCCAACAGCCACCCAGCATCTGCTATCATAAGCTCAGAATGTAATATTGAGCGACTCAAGAACTAACAACTTGAAAGCGCTTAAATAGATTAACACGAAACCCGCCAGGAAATGCGTTAGCGAAAGGAAGTACTTTGAAAACCGAATTTCTTATACTTGTGCCGGACGACGAATCATTTTGCAATAGCAAAAAAGCTTTTGTAGACTTCCTTAAAATTGATTCTTTAGTATCAATCACCGGAAACACGATAACCTTTAGGAGAACCCCTAAAGGGAGGGACCAAGTATCAGCCAAGTTCCGTATAGAAACGGACAAAGTAAAATCCAACAACGAAAGATATTTCCTCTTAATTATTGAATGCGACGAACAAAACCACATAGACGAGTTCTCCGAACTGTCGGACAGATTAAAAACAATAGCCGAACGCATATCACCCGGCTCAACCGTGGTTAACATGCTCTGGGATGGCGTTGGGAGGATATATGCAGAAAAAGCATACCCCATAATCAACGAAGTTGAAAACTTAATGCGGCGCCTAATCGCCAAATTTATGCTTATCACAGTTGGCATGCACTGGTCTCGCGACGCTATAAACTCAGAACTATCAAAAAAAATCGAGAAATTTGAAGAGAACGACCCATACCTTAACGACTTACACAAATTAGACTTCATTCACCTAAGCCAAGTATTATTCGAAAAGAAACGAGACATTTCACTCGACGAACTTGACAGGACGCTATTGAAAACAAAGTTTGACGAAGAAGATAAAGAAAGAATACTCAAGTATATCCCTCGTTCTAACTGGGAAAAATATTTCTCAGCTCTGGTTGAGGATAAAGGTCACGGCCTTGAAGCAAAGTGGGAGATACTTTACAAGCTGAGAAACAAAGTAGCGCATAACCGAAGCGTTAAAAAGGCAGAGTTCGAAAAAATTAATGGCCTTGCCACGAGCATAAAAGAGATAATTAGAAAAGCCACTGAAAAACTCGGAGAGATCGATATAAACGAAGAAGATCGAGAACTAATAAAGCACTCTTATCGTAAAGACGCCCCTACGATGATGATGGGGTACTTAGCGGAAAAAGCCGTATCAGAATACTATGTAAACAATGGTTATGAAATCACACAAACCTTGGATACAAACAGGGATCAAAGCTTTGATTTCTTCGCAACTAAAGACGGGGAGACAGTCAGCGTTGTAGTCAAATCAGTCCCTGTGACGACTGCATTTATTACCGTCCTTAGAACATTAACTCGTATAGAAAGCATTATGAGCAAAATCCCTCATAATGATCGCCTTGGCATTCACCTGGTATGCATAATACGCGGCGATGGATCCGAACACTTCAACGAAAACGTCACGAAGATAATAAAGCAGAACTTGCCTGAGTTCTCTATTAACTTTGAAATATACAGCGGCTTCATTAATGAGAACAATAGCTATACGGCCTTCTGATATTTAATCAGCGACGAAGAGCGTAAGGTACATCTCTATTTACACTTAATGGAGACTGCTTTACGCGAAAGCAAACTGGCTCTCAAGAATCTTCGTGATGTCCAAGGTCCCCTTCTCGGGAATCGGTGGCATTTTCTCAAGCTGGCTTGTATGGAGCTGGTCCATGAACTGTTCACGGAAGTCTTCCAAGACATCGTTCTCTGTGTACGTCTCAACCATCGTTTCGCGGACGGCCTTGAACATCTCACCGGCCTTCGCGGGGATGGTCCCGAAGCTGTCATGAATCAGCGCGAAGAACTCCACGCCGTAGCACTCAGAAGCCTTAACGACTGTCTTGCGAAGGTGAGACCCATCCTGACTGTGTACGAAGTTCGGAGAGATTCCCGATTCCTGTTTGGCTCCGTCGATGCTGTTGGAGTCCCGAACGTTGATGGTGGCCTGTAGGCGAACCGTGCCCAGGAACATCAGGTCCACACGGCGCTGAATAGGCTTCATGTATTCCTGCCACACAGGGAACCCGTCAGGCGTCACCCAGTACACAGGCATGCACGGCTTCAAGACTTCCGGTTCCGGGTTCTTCTTGGTCCGCTTGGTCGCGGTCACTTCGGTAGCCAGGAGCTTTGCCGCCTGCTGAAGCCACAACATGGCCTCAACGGCCTTCACGACTACCAGGCTCACAGAGTCCCAAATGAGGTTCGCCATGTACCGGGCACATTGCTGTGCATCAGGGAACCACTGTTCACCATCACCAGAATCCAAAGCGGGCTGGAGGATGTCTTCACGTACCTGATCGGTGAACCCGAAGGCCTTTGAGCCGTAGGCCAGGGTCATTACGGAACGCTTAGTCACCTTTCGGCTGATCCCGTAACCCATCCAGCCAGCGGCCATAGAGCGAGTGCCCAAGATGCGACGTTCGGTAATCTCACCGGTCTTCTCGTTGGTGATGATTTCGGTTGTGTCGTCAGAGCCCTCTTTAAGGTGGCGCTTAACGGCCTCAATGACTTCCTCAGCCACAAGGCGGTAAATGTCCTGCACCTCATCAGATGGCAGAAGGTTGACTGCACGCCCGCCCCGCTCGTCTCTGAGCATCGCTGAGAAGTGCTGAATACCCGAACAGGACCCATCGAATGCGATAGGTAGCGCCGACTCCCACAGCTCCCCGTGTTCAACCACACCGGCCCACTCAAAGCAGAACGCCAGGAAGCAGAAAGGGCTGTCCATCTTGGTCCACTCGGATTGGCTCAATGGGTCCCGTGCAATCTCAAGGATCAGCTCTTGGTTGTCCTCTACCCATTGCTTGCGCTGGCTAAAGTCGACCTTATCGACCCCTGCACAGTTGGCCCCGTGAATCTTCAGCCATTCAATACCGTCTTTCCCTACAGGCTCCGCAATGGACGCCATTAAGAGGCCCTTGGTAAGATCGTTGCCCTGAGGATTGAACGATGGAATGGCGTAAACACGGCCCCGCCAGTCGAGGTTGTACGGGAAGTAAATGGCCTCGTACTCAGCGAACTTTTCGGCCTGTTCTACGATGAACTCATAGGACAAACGGCGGCTCACTCGGGCTCGGTCTTTGCGGTAAACCGTGGACGCGGCTTTCTTCCAGGCCTTAAGGACCTCGGGGTCTTCGTCGATGTTCGCGGGCTTGACCGGCAAGGCCTCTTTGTCAGCAGTAGGAAACTTGTCGATAGGGACATGTTTCCAGGTCATCACCTCTTTGGCGACTTCGAGAACCTTTGCGTTCACCTTCCAAGCGGACGCCTGGGCGATGTTCACGGCCTTGTAGACCTCGGGCATCGAAACGTCTCTGTAGCGCTGTAGGCCCTTCTTCGAGCGAACCCGAATCAACGGTACAGGCTTACGGCCCTTCGCCCAGTAACCGCCACCAATCATCCCGGTCCACTCTCGGGGCGGTACGATCATTGGTTGATAGCGGGGCGTAATCTCAGCAAGCGAAAATGCACGGTTGCATAGCTTCTCTGCCCACGCTGGGGTTAGGTGGACGTACTGGCCGTCTAACTTTGAATTCCCTGCATGCTCCCGCTTCACTTCGACTAACTGAGTGGACTCCACGAGTATTTCCAACATACGGATACCGATGTGGAAGGTCAGGTCGTTGTCCAGGGCATCCCATGATTCCCACGTAGAGGTAAGCTCGTTGGCGTCTTGCATGTGGGCTTCTACACGCTCAAGGAACTTCACCTTGTAGGTGTGCCCGTTGCGCTTACCCAGTGCTGGACGGATGCGTTTATTGAAGTGTTCGGCCTCCTGTTCCCGAATGCGCCCGAAGCGCGCTTCCTCTTCCAGGGCTTGGCCCAGGGAAACGCCTATTGACTGGATAGTCTGCGGACCCTTCTTGGCAATAATGTTTAACACCGTCTTTACGGTGATAGCCGCGATATTCTCCGAGTTAACCTTTTGGAAATACTGCAAGCTGACATGTTTACGACGAACTTTAGTTACTTGATTTTCAATCCAGCTATCGAAGGCCTTAGCCATCATTGGCACAAGAGCCGAAAGCACAGGCTTAGCGGTCGCGTTATCAGCGAATTCCCCACGCTCTACAGAACGTTCAAGGGTCTTCTTAAAGCGCTCTTCACCGAGCGTATGAGCCTCATGCTCAAGTTGCAATTGGATAGCTGCAAGGTCAGGACCGTACATATCAGAAAGGGTCTCAAAGGCCCAAGATGATTTGTCGCTAATTTCACTGAAGTCGTGCTTAGTTAGTTTGATTTGGCTTTCTGCGGACACAAGAATCCCTTAGAGGCCACTTGGGCCTCCAATAAGTTAGGAAGGGTTAGTTAGAAGATTTACTAAATTGAGGGCGTAAAGGGTCCTTAGAGGGGACTTAAAGAAGTCTCTAAGTTAAAGGCTCATAGATAAGAAAATTTGAGTTACCCGCTTACAGTGGGTGTTTTAAATGTCAGCGCAGTGCAAAGACATTACCAGCCCTCCACTATTGCCACCGAACCACTGTCAGTGATAGATATGTGACCTATGTGGTGCGATTTACTTGGATAATGGGAGGATACGTTGTATTTGTAGATTCGCCCAAGTCGCTCGCTGTGTCCTACGAAGATCAAGTCTCTGACTCGGGCATTCAATCCATTAGATATTTTCATCGCACAAAAGCGCTCGTAATTCCCTTCACGTGAGCGCTTGAATTCCGAAGCTCCCCCGCACACAGGGACTGATAGGCCGTTTGCTTCATCGGCGCCCATTTCTAAAGTCGTAAGAAAGGGGGTGGTTGTTTGGTGTGTCATGACTAAGCGTCCTTCAGATGGGGAGCGAGCAGCCTTTACGTGGGATCTCCGAGGCTGTGATAGCATGCGTAATGAAAGCTTTTTCAATCGCAATATGTACAGAGTACATGTACTATTTACACAAACCAACTGCTTTCTGAAGGGAATTTATGGATATTGCTGAGCGCGCCGCACTGCTACTGGGCCGAGCGCAATTGAGCGACCTTGCGGGCGCTGGGGATGTGCCGTATGTACGCTGGCAGAATGTGAAGCGCGGTCGGGCAAGAATGGGGCTGGAAGAGATAGAAATTTTGGGGCGCGTGTTTCCATCGTATCGTTGGTGGTTGCTAACTGGGGAGGATGGCAAGCCGAAAGGCCCTTTTGAAAACCCTATTGGTATCTAAGGGCTACTCTCAGAGAGTTAGGCGGGGAAGGAGGTTCGAACGCTGCAATTCAAACCTTCCCGTAACTCAGAAAGAAAGAGAACTGGCTATCATCACAGCGCTCTTTCCTCAGTTTCATATCCCCCGTCAACGACTTCATTGGCCCAAACGTCATCTAATCCCCCGGCGTCAAACTCAGCCAACTTGATGAGCATGACACTGTCGAGATGCAAGAGGACGGACGCACCCGCCACAACCGTCCAGCCATACGGAAAAATAGAGAACCTTACCTTTAACATCGCACCGCTATTGATGGAAGGAACCTTAGTGATATGCCTGCCCTTCGAGTCAACCACCTCCAGGGGAAGTGATATTATTTCCTGCGTATGCCTGTCGATGTATGAGGCATACCGTCTGATTTTGAAGGTCACGGAACCATCAACGTTAACTACAAAGGGCATGTCTCCTGCGAATGGCAACAAAGGCTTCTTGCCGACCGGGACCACGGGCGGGTTCTTTAAGTTGTCCGCGAGGAGGCTCCTGAAGTTGGCTTCATGCGCCTGAAAAATCTCTTCGACCAGGGGCCGCGCATCATCAGCAGGGACAGTGAGGTTAACTCTCCACACACCGCGCGGATTACCGAACCCCTTTTCTGGGCGTCCGAAGTCAGGCATCTGAATCGCACAGCCGGACTCAGCTATCCCACAAGGCGTGATGTAAAAGTCCTTTCGAGGCCCCCTCGGCAATTCTTTATTTTTGAGATAAGCGTTGCCGTGAACGAAACCATATGCCGACGTAGATGCATCGCCTTGGATCAGAGACAGGCGCCGCCGTGAAATACTCACTGCCTGGGCCCTAAGCTGTTGCCAAGAAACCCCGCGATTCCTGAAGTGGAACTCAGACAGCCGTTTCAAGATATCCCTGGCGATGCTCGTTGCGAGAACAGCATTTGAGGTACGGAGAGAAATAGTGAGGCAGTCGGATTTGGAACCCAATACCCGCAGGCGCAGATAGCACACACCTTTACGTTCATAGTAATACGGGACAGCCAGAACGGTTTCAAGCTCAGCCAATCACCACTCCTTCATATGAAAGTTCTAATATTGATTACTCGCCAGCGAGAACTAACGCACCGGTAGAACCTTCTCTAAGGCATCTCTAAGCGTCTGTTGTGCCATGTTGGTGCCGTAGGTCTCAAACGTGATCAAGCCCGTGGTGTGCCCCAGGATAGCCGCCGATGTCTGCCCTACTACCTCGTTGGTCTGTAAGAGGCCCGAGATGGTGTGACGGAATGAGTGGAACACAAGGGTCTTATCATCCCCTACAGCGTTCCTGATGATGTCCCCCAGTACCAACGGGTACGAGCGCATAGGAAACAGTCGCTCATCATCTGAAGCCATCGCATCAACGAAAACCACAAAGGCCTCTCTGTCGAACCACTTGCAGGTATCTACGAGAGGAATTGTGCGGATGGACCTTTTGTTCTTTACGGACTTTCCGGCGTCAGCCTCATTGATACTCATAGCCAAACGCTGAGGGTCTTTCAGATTCTTGATGTCACCTTTGCGCAGGTGCAGAACCTCTTGCAGTCGAGCCCCTGTAATAGCTGCCAGCGCACAGGCCCACAAGGCCCTCTCAGAGTGTTCAGCTGCTATACGCAACACCGTCTCCACTTGGCCCAAGCTGAAGCCTTTACGTGCGCTCTCGGCGCCCTTGGTGGTCTTCAAGCGACTTGAGTAGTTAACCCTAATCAGACCGTTATCTACCGCCCAGGTGAGGACCGTAGAGAGACCTGTGAGATGTATGTTTACCGTACTGACTACACGGGTCTCGCTCAGATGATTCTTAACCTTCACCAAGTCAGCCCTTGTGTGCTGCGACACATCGACTACACCGGCCTCTGTGAACGCTGCTGCGAGGTTCTTGAAGACCCCTTTGAGGTTCTTAATGGTGTTGGGCTTAATGTTCGGCGTGTGTTCGGCTAAGTAGGCATCTGCAAGGGTCTGGAAGGCCACAGCTTGAGTACTTTCGGGAGCCTGTACAGATAGGGACAGACTGGCATATTGTGGCACGTCAGTAGCCCCAAAGATGTCACTAAAATCACCTTGAGCCAACTTGGAGAGGGCAACAGGATCACCGTGCAGGCGGCTCTGTAGGGCTCTGTAGAGCTGTAAGGAAGCCTGTAAGGTCTTGGTGTTAACTGGGTCCAACGGGTGCGTAGCTGCAATGTGAGTGAGCTTATCGGCGTCATGTTGCGCCATGTCGTAACGACCCCGTAAGTCGTAAGGCTCTACACGCTCCTTGAGCAGTCTTGCAGCCATGTCCTGAATGTACTCAGCGATGTCCGGCCAGGACGCTTCAGGGTCATCCAATTGAAAGTTACGTATGGCGTCCTGAAGCTCAGTTGAAGCAAACATTGCAGTTGCCTTGTCAGTAGATCGTAGAGACACGCTACAGCTCTTCGTAGAGCCTGCTGGGCGTATGCGCAGATAATATGTCCCCTTACGCCTGTAGTGCCAGGGATTGGCGAGTGGTGTTTTTATGACACGTTTCTGACTTGATGCCTGTTCGTCCCTGAGAGACATAGCCCACAACCCTTATGTTTACTGGTGTTGGGCGGCATCGTAGGTTACTTGTGGGTGAAATCCACTGACTTCTTGCGGTCTTCGTTGATGGTCATGGACGACAGGGCCATGTCGATTTTCTTCACCTTGAGGGAAGGAATCAGACCGTCAAACTCACCTTCTACCCACACACACTTGACCTTCATCTGCGCGCATAACGCGTTGCCGATGTCGTAGTCGAAGCCGACGATCTTGCCCTCTTGCGTCTTGGACGCGAATGGCGGGTAAGCCGCCTCGATGCCGATGCGCAGGGTTTTCTCGGCAGCCATCAAATGACTGGATGCAAGCAAGCCCAAGGCCAGTGCGGTAATGAGGGAGCGCTTCTTCATGGGGGTGTTCTCGCAAGTTGTTGTTGGTTTGGCAAGCCTGAAGAAAGAGATGAAGCCAGTTATTTGTACTTATAATTCCATATTGGACTTTTACGTCTTAATCGTCAATCACGCTGCATGACGGTGCAACACCCATGACTTTTTTGCACAACGCACCGGTGTTTTTGAGCGTTCTGCTCTGATTTCTGCGTGCCTATACTCGGTCCAGCCTCTCGGTTCAGCCGGGGGAAAGTCCCACAACAATAATTAAGGACAGCCACCATGACACAGCCCTTCCTGGCCGCTCGGGATTTTCTGCTCGCTCACCGCACCGACTACGCCACCGCCGTACGGGATTTCCGCTGGCCGCAACTGGGCGAATTCAACTGGGCCCTGGACTATTTCGACACGATGGCCGAGGGCAACTCGGCGGATGCGCTGTGGATCGTCGAGGAAGACGGCAGCGAGCAACGCTACAGCTTCCAGCAACTGGCTTCGCGCTCCAATCAGGTGGCCAACCACCTGCGCGCCCTTGGGGTGCGTCGGGGTGATCGCGTGCTGCTGATGCTCGGCAATGACGTGGCGTTGTGGGACACCATGCTCGCCGCGTTCAAGCTCGGCGCCGTGGTTATCCCCGCCACAGCGTTGCTGAACCCCGATGACCTGCGCGACCGCATCGAGCGCGGGCAGGTTCGTCACCTGGTGGTGGGTGAGGCGCATGTGCACAAGTTCGCCGGGCTGGCGGACGGTTGCAGCCGCGTCTGCGTGGGGTCTGCGCCTGCCGGCTGGGTCGCGCACAACGCCGCGTTTGAACACCCCGAGCAGTTCGAGGCCGAAGGCCGCACCCTGGCCACCGACCCGATGTTGCTGTACTTCACCTCCGGCACCACGTCCAAGCCAAAGATGGTGCTGCACAGCCACCAGAGCTACCCCGTCGGGCACCTGTCGACCATGTACTGGATCGGCCTGCAACCGGGCGACCTGCACCTGAATATCTCGTCACCGGGCTGGGCCAAACATGCCTGGAGTTGCCTGTTCGCCCCGTGGAATGCCGGCGCGTGCATTTTTATCCATAACATCGCGCGCTTCAGCGCGCCGGCCCTGCTCAGTGCCTTGGAACGCTACGGCGTGACCAGCCTGTGCGCCCCGCCCACCGTATGGCGCATGCTGATCCAGGAAGACCTCGCCAGCTACAAATCGCGCCTGAACCTGCGCGAATTGGTCGGCGCCGGCGAGCCGCTGAACCCGGAAATCATCGAACAGATCCAGCATGCCTGGGGCCTGCCGTTGCGTGATGGCTTCGGCCAATCGGAAACCACCGCGCTGGTCGGCAACACCCCCGGCCAGTTGCTCAAGCCCGGTTCGATGGGTCGCCCGTTGCCGGGTTATCAGGTTGCGCTGCTTGACCCGGACGGCATTCCCGGCAACGAAGGCGAAGTCGCCCTGCCCCTCGACGTGCGTCCGCTCGGCCTGATGCTCTGCTATGAAGACAGCCCGGAAAAAACCGCCGAGGTCATGCGTGACGGCTACTACCGCACCGGCGACACCGCGCAGATCGACGCCGACGGCTACATCACCTTCGTCGGTCGCGCCGACGATGTATTCAAGGCCTCCGACTACCGCATCAGCCCATTCGAACTGGAAAGCGCCTTGATCGAACACCCGGCGGTCATGGAAGTGGCCGTGGTGCCGAGCCCCGACCCGTTGCGCCTGGCGGTGCCCAAGGCATTCCTGATCCTGGCCCACGACGCACCGGGCAGCCAGGAACTGGCCCGGCACATCCTCACCTTCGCCCGCGAAAATCTCGCCCCTTACAAGCGGGTGCGACGCATCGAGTTTGTCAGCGAACTGCCCAAGACCATCTCCGGGAAAATCCGCCGCGTGGAGCTGCGGCAGATGGAGGTGGTGCGGCGCCAAAGCGACACGCGGGGTGAACAGGAGTATTTCGAAGAGGATTTTGCCTGACCGGTCAGAAGTCCACCGTGGCCGACAGCTGCAAGGTGCGCGGATAGCCCGGCGAAAACGCGCCATACGAGGCCACGCCCGACCAGTACTCACGGTCAAACACGTTCTGCACGGTCGCGCGGAAGGTGGTTGGCCGGCCTTCGATCTTGGTCGCATAACGCGCGCCGGCATCGATGCGCGTCCACGAATCCAGTTCCTGGGTGTTGGCCTGGTTGACGTACTGGCTGTCGGTGTAGATCGCACCGCCGGTGAGGGTAAAGCCTTCCAGCCACGGCGTGTCCCACTCGGCCCAGAGGTTAGCCTGGATATCCGGCACGCCCACCGGTTTGTTACCACGGTTGGCGGCGGTCGCGGACCGGGTCAGCTCGCCATCGAGGAAGGTCACGCCGCCCATCAAGCGAGTGCCGGGCGCCACTTCGCCGAACATGCTCAATTCGAGGCCACGGTTACGCTGTTCGGCCTGTACTGAATACACGCCGTTGGCACCCAGTTCGCCGCTGGGCTTTTCGATCTGGAACAGCGCCACGGTGGTCATGAAGGTGCCGTGTTCGTACTTCACGCCAAGTTCGTGCTGCTTGGACTCGTAAGGTGCAAACGTCTCGCCGGCATTGGCCGCGGTACCGGGGGCGATATCACCTTTGCTTAGGCCTTCAACATAGTTGTAGTAGAGCGACACATCCTCCCAGGGCTTGACCACCACCCCCACCAACGGCGTGGTGGCGTTGTCTTTGTAGCGCGAGCTGACCACACCGGTGGCGCTGTAGTTGCGCGACTCGATGTCCTGGCGGCGCACGCCCAACGTCAGTTGGATACGGTCATCCAGAATCCCCAAGGTGTCGGTCAGCGCTACGCCGGACAGTTCCGATTCGGAGATGCGCAGCACCTTCGGCGTGTTGATCGATTGCTTGGGTGTGTCCACCGGGTGGTAGATATTGGAGCGGATCTCCGTGCCGTTGGTGATACCCCGTGAGAGTTCATCTTGGTAACGGGTCGCCATCAATGTGGTGGTATGGGTCACTGGCCCCGTGGCGAACAGCCCGCGCAGGCCCACGTCGGCGGTCGAGCGGTCGACGTTGAATTTGTAGTACCCCGGAATATTGCTGGTATCGCCGGCCGCGTTGAGGATGCGCGGCACCTGGTCGGACATGCGCTTCACATCCGACTTGCCGCCACCGGCATGGGCGAATACGGTCAGGTTGTCGTTGAGGTCGTATTCACCGCCGAGCAACGCAGATTGCTCCTTGGTGTCGGACCAACCCCATTTCTGCGGGAGGCTGGTGCGGCCATTCGGCGCGGACGGCACTTCTACTCCTGGCGCAATGGTGAAGGGCCGCGAGGCGCCCTCCCAGCTTTCCTTCTGGCGGATGTAGTCGAGGTTCAGGCGCAGGCGCTCACCGCGATAATCCAGGGCAATCGCGCCGATGCCGACGTCGCGGTTCTGGTTGTCCACGGCGGTATCGCCGCCCTGCAGGCTGCCGTTGAAGCGCACGCCAAACTGGTTTTCGTCACCGAAACGTCGGCTGATATCCAGGTGACCGCCCACTTGTGTGTCCGAAGCGTAGCTGCCGGTGAAGCGTGTCAGATCCTGGTCCAGCGGGCGTTTGGGCACGATGTTGATCACCCCGCCGACGCCGCTGTTCGGTGAAATCCCGTACATCAACGCGCCCGGTCCCTTGAGCACTTCGACGCGCTCAGCGTACTCGGTAAACGCCCGGTAGTTGGGTGCCACGCCGTACACGCCGTCGTAGGCCAACTCGCCCAGGTTGCCCTCGCCGATGGCGAAGCCCCGGATGAAAAACGAGTCGACGATACCGCCAGTCTGGCCGGTTGAGCGCACCGAAGGATCCCGCTCCAACGCATCGGCCACGGTCACCGTTTGCAGGTCGGCCAGGGTCTTGGCGGTGTAGCTGGTGACGCTGAACGGCGTGTCCATCACGTCCTTGTTGCCCAGCATGCCCAAACGCGCGCCACGGGCGACCTGGCCGCCGGCGAGCACCTCCGGCAAGTCGGTGGGGCCGTGGTAAACGGCGTTGACGTTCGTCGCGTCAAGGGTCAGGCTTTGCGCGCTGTCGTCGGTCGACGCCTGGGTGGCAGCCCAGGTGTTGGTGCTGGCGGCAGCAAGTATCAGGGCAGTACGGACAGCGAGGGTTAACCGGCTGGCAACGGGCATGGCATCAGGGTCCTTTCATCGTGAGAAATGAGCATTACTCCTGATGCCAGCCGACGCGGGAAAAAGTATCAGCGTCCCGCGCGTTTTTTTACCGAGACCGATTCATGCCAACCACCCGTGTCCTGATTTACCTGCTGTTCACGATCCAACTTGTGTCGATGGGTGCCATGGAAATGAGCGGCCCATTCTGGCCCTTGCACCTGCGCGGGCTGACCGATTCCGACACGCTGTTCAGCTTCGCCAGCATCGCGGTGTACGTGGGGCCGATGCTTGGCATTTTGCTGACCAGCGCGTTCTGGGGCCGTATCGGTGATCGCTACGGCCACAAATGGATGATGATCCGTGCGCTGGTCGGGCTGACCCTGACCCAATTGGGGCTGGCGCTGTTCAGCGACCTTTGGACGATCCTGGTCCTGCGCTTCCTGCAGGGCGCCTGCGCCGGGTATATCGCCCCGGCGCAGGCGTATGGGGTGAGCATCGAGGCGCCTTCGCGGCGCGCGCGTTTGTTTGCGCTCTTGCAGATTTCCACCAATGTCGGCTCATTGCTGGGGGCGGTGGTGGGCGGCTTGATCCTCGACCATGCCACGTTCTTCTGGATCAACCTCAGCGCCGCCGCACTCTGCGCGGTGTGCACGCTGGTGGCGGCGGTGACCCTGCCGGATGTTGCGCCGGTCATAAAAACCGCGTCTGCTGCCAAGAACGGTGTGTGGCAAGGGTCCGCACTGTTACCGCTGCTGAGTGTGATGGGCATTCTGCTGCTCGCGCGGATGCTGCCGCAAACCTCGTTCTCGCTGTATGTGAGCGCCACCTTCAACGTGAGCAACGCGGTGGTCGGCCTGTGCTACGGCTTGTTGGCGCTGGGGTTTATCCTGTCGGCCACGGCCTGGTCGCGGCACTTCGAGGGGCGTACGCAAGCCGACACGCTGCGGCGCATCGGTTACGTGGTGCTCGGCTGTATCGTCCTCACCGGCCTGGCCGGCGTCACCCGCGAACCGGTAGTGTTTGTGTGCACCTACTTCATCTGGGGCGTGCTGTTGGGCGCGACCACCCCGGTGCTGACGGCGCTGATCTCCAAGACCGTCGATAGCTCCCGTCAGGGGCATGTGCTGGGGATCGCCCAAGGCACCGCGCAGTTCGCCTCGATTGCCGGCATCTGCCTCGGCGGGTTGCTCAGCCAGGTGTATGACCTGGCGCATACCTACCTGTTCGTGTGCCTGGCGTACGCGGTGGCCTGGGTTGCGATTCTCGCGTTGCGTTACCGCAGGGTTGTCCCTTAGCATTGGGAATACTTCTCAATTGCACGGATCCGCGCCATGAGCGAAATCCTTACCGCCGATAACCAGCAGCACCTGCGCGTGATCGAGGCTCTGTACAGCGGCCATCACGGTTGGCTGTACGCCACGCTCAAGCGCAAACTCGGCAACGCCATGGATGCGGCCGACCTGGCCCAGGACACCTTCACGCGCATCCTCGCGTCCCAGGTCACGGTGATTGACCAACCGCGGGCGTACCTGAGCTGTGTGGCCAAGGGCATCCTGGTCAACTGGTATCAGCGCAAGGCGTTGGAACGCGCTTACCTGGAGGCGCTCGCCAGCGTGCCGCCCCATGAAGTGCCTTCGCCGGAAGCGCATTTCGTGGTGCTGGAGACCCTGCATGAGATCGATGCGATGCTCGACGCCCTGCCGCCACTGGTCAAGCGTGCCTTCCTGCTGTCGCAGCTCAACGGCCTCAAATACCAGGACATCGCCGAGCAACTGGGCGTGTCGCTGATCACCGTCAAACGCTACATGAAACAGGCTTTTGTGCAGTGCCTGATGCTGGTGGAATAAGTGCTCAGCCTGCGCAAGCAACCCCCGTTAGCCCCCGAAGTCCTCGAAGAAGCTGCCGAGTGGCTGATGCGCTTGAGCGAAGGCGGCCTCAGCGACCACGAACGCGCAGAATGGGAGCGCTGGAAAGTCAGCAGCCCCGAGCGTGATCGCGCCTGGGCCCGTGCGCAGTTGCTGCAAAGCAAGTTGGGCGGCCTGCCGCCGGCCCTGGCCATGTCGGCACTGGATCGGCCAAGCCACCCGGAACGCCGTGCAGCCTTGGGCAAGCTGGCCCTGCTGCTGGCGGTGATGCCGGTCGGCTGGGGCAGTTGGAAACTGGCGCACACCCAGCAGTGGACCGCCGACTACCGCACCCGCGTGGGCGAGCGGCGCGAATGGGTCCTGGCCGACGGCTCGCGCATCACCCTCAATACCGACTCCGCCATCGACGTGCTGTTCGACAGCCAGCAACGCCTCGTACACTTGCGCGAAGGTGAAATCCTGGTGCAGACCGCCCAGGATGCGTCCCGCCCGTTCCTGGTCAGTACCGGCCAGGGCCGCATGCAAGCCCTGGGCACGCGTTTTACCGTGCGCGAATGGAACACGCGCACCCACCTGGCCGTGCTCGAAGGCGCCGTCAAAGTGATGCTGGCCGACAACCGCCAGGTCGCGCCGTTGGTGGTCAACGCCGGGCAACGCACAGACTTTTCCGCACAGACCTTTGGCTCACTCACCCCCACCGACCGCAATGTCGGCGCCTGGGCCCAAGGCATGCTGATGGCCGACAAGATGCGCCTGGCGGATTTCGTCGCCGAGCTGACCCGCTATCGCCGGGGCTTCGTGCGCTATGACCCGGCGATTGCCGACCTGCGCATTTCCGGCGCCTTCCCCATCAGCGATACCCAGCGCACCTTGAACATGCTGGTGCAGACCTACCCGGTGCTCGTCAGCGACCACTTGAACGGCTATTGGGTCACCCTGTCGCCCGCCTGAGCGGGCGCGAAAAATAAAACACCGCTCGGGTGATACTTTTTCCGATCTCGACTGGCACACACAGGAACACCCCTTTTCCTCTCGTCCACAGGGCTCCCTTTGATGCTTGTGATTCGCAGCGCGCTGCTCAGCCTGGCCCTGGCCAGCGCCGCCATGGCCGCGCAGTTGGATGCGGTCGCGGTCCGTGCCTACCAGATCGCGCCAGGCCCGCTCGGCGCCACGCTGTCCAGCTTTGCCGTGGACGCGGGCATCGCCCTGTCGTTTGTCCCGGCCCTCACCGAAGGCCTGACCAGCCCTGGGCTGTCCGGTACTTACTCAACCCAGGAAGCCGTCACCCGCCTGTTGGCCGGCAGTGGCCTGGACATGGTGTTGCGCAGCGACGGCACCTACACGCTGGTGCAGCGCCAAGTCACCCTCTCGGACACCACGGTCAGTGGCGTCGAGCAACGCGCCGACAGCCTGCCACCGGTGTATTCGGGCGGCCAGGTGGCCGTCGGTGGGCGACTGGGCATGCTCGGTAATACGGATGTGATGGACGCACCGTTCAGCGTCAGCACCTACACCGCCTCGTTGATCAAGGACCAGCAAGCCACCACCGTCGGAGACCTGCTGGAGCGCGATTCCTCGGTGCGCTCCACCGGGCAGACCGGCGGCATTGTCGACTCGTTTTTCATCCGTGGGTTTCCGGTGGGCGAAGGCAACCTCGGCGAGTTGGCGTTCGATGGCGTGTACGGCGTGGCCTCCAACTACCGGGTGTTCACCGAATACGCCGAACGTATCGAAGTGGTGAAAGGCCCCGGCGCGCTGCTCTACGGCATGTCGCCCAACAGCGCGGTGGGCGGAGTGATCAACGTGGTGCCCAAGCGCTCGCTGGAGGAAGACCTGACCCGCTACACCGCCAGCTATGCCCAGGATGCCCACGTCGGTAACCGGATCGATATCAGCCGGCGTTTTGGCGAAGAACGCCGCTTCGGTATGCGGCTCAACGGCGGCGTGCAACAAGGCGACACGGTGATCGACAAGCAATCCCGTGACGTCGGCATCGGTGCGCTGTCCCTGGATTATCAAGGCGAGCACCTGCGGACCAGCCTGGATCTGATTTCCCAGGAAGAAACCTTCGACGCCGCCTCCCGCCCCTTCCTGATCGCCTCCGGCGTAAAGATTCCCGATGCCGCCAATGGCCGTACCAACGTCAGCCAGGACTGGGGCTGGTCGCGCACCCGGGACAAATCCGCCCTGCTCAGCGGCGAGTACGACCTCACTGACAACCTGACGGTGTTCGCCCATGCCGGTGGCGGCAAATCGGCAGTGGCGCGCCTGTCCGACCAGACCCCAAGCATTGTCAACACGGCCGGCGACACTTCATCGATCCCCGGTTACTACCGCTTCGAAGTGCAGCGTTACACGGTGGATGCCGGTGCGCGCCTGCGCTTCGACACGGGGCCGATCAGCCACAGCAGTACCCTGCAAGTCACCCGCTATCGCGATGAGCTGTCGCGGGGGATTATCTCCGGCGCGCCGGTGCTGTCGAATATCTACCACCCGGTCGAGCGCCCCAAACCCTCCATCGCCAAGCCGGACGCGCCGAAAGTCTCCGCCACCGAGTTATCCGGCGTGGCCATTGCCGACACCCTGTCGATACTCGACCAGCGCGTGCAGGTCACGGTGGGCTTGCGCAAACAGAACATCCAGTCCCACAACTACAACGCCGCCGGCGCGGTGACCACGGCCTACGACGCGAGCAAGACCACGCCGCTGTTCGGCGCGGTGGTCAAACCCTGGGAGCATGTGGCGTTCTACTACAACTACCTCGAAGGCCTGAGCAAGGGCGATGTGGCGCCGTCCAATGCGGCCAACGCCGGGGAGATCTTCGCGCCCTATGTTTCCAGGCAGCATGAAGTCGGGGTGAAGCTCGATTACGGCACCTTCATGTCGACGCTGGCGCTGTTCCAGATCCAGAAACCCACGGGTGAACTGGCCCTGGGACGCTTCTCGGTGCAAGGCGAACAACGCAATCGCGGCCTGGAACTGAGCCTGTTTGGCGAAGTCGCCCCAGGCACGCGCCTGCTTGGCGGCGTGACTCTGCTGGATGCACAGCTCACCAAAACCAGCATCGCCGCCAACCAGGGCAACACCCCGGTGGGCGTGCCCGAAGTGCAAGCCAACCTCTGGGCCGAATGGGACACCCCGTGGGTCGAAGGGCTGACGTTGACCAGCGGCGCGATCTATACCGCCAGCCAGTACGTCAACCAGGCCAACACCCAACAGCTGGACGCCTGGACTCGCTTCGATGTCGGCGCGCGCTACAGCACGCGCATCGTCGAGCGTCCGACCACCTTCCGCGCCACCGTGCAGAACCTGTTCGACCGCGAATATTGGTCCGGCGTGGCCTCCTATGGCGCGTTTTCCCAGGGTTCGCCACGCACCCTCCTCCTGTCGGCCACGGTCGACTTCTGATACCTGCAAGGGCTCACATGATGCGTTCGATTGTTCGATGCGGCCACGTTCTGGCGGCACTGTTGTTCACCGGGTTGCTGGGCATGCCTGCGCTGGCGGCGCCCACCACCGTCACTGATTTGCTCGGGCGCCAGGTCAAGGTCAACCTGCCGGTGCAGCGGGTGATTCTGGGTGAAGGCCGCCAGCTGTACCTGGTGGCCGCGCTGGATACGCAAAACCCCATCGAGCGCATCGTCGGCTGGCGCAAGGACCTGATCCAGTCCGACCCGGACACCTACAACGCCTACCTGCGTCAATTCCCCGAAATCGCCAACATCCCCACCTTCGGCGGTTTTGAAGACGGCACCTTCGACATCGAACAAGCGATTTCCCAGCGGCCCGACGTGATCATCCTCAATATCGAGGCGCAACACGCCACCGAGGACGCGCGCTACATCGAGAAGCTCGACGCCCTGGGCATTCCGGTGGTGTACGTGGATTTTCGCAACCAGCCCATGACTAACACCGAGCCGACCATGCGCCTGTTCGGCCAGTTGTTCGGCAAGGAAGACCGGGCCGAGGCGTTTATCGCGTTCCGCAACCAGCAGATCCGCCGCGTGACCGAGGTGATTGCCGCGCAGCAACCCAAGCGCCCCGCCGTGTTCATCGAGCGCATCGGCGGCTACACCGACGATTGTTGCCTGAGTTTCGGCGATGAGAACTTCGGGCTTTTTGTCGAGATGGCCGGGGGCAACAACGTTGCCAAAGGCATCATCCCCAGCACCTTTGGCCAACTGAATCCCGAGCAGGTGATCGTGGCCAACCCGGACCAGGTGGTCGTCACCAGCGCCAACTGGGAGGCTTTCGCGCCGGGCGGCCATTGGGTGGGCGTCGGCCCTGGCGCAGACATGGACCAAGCCCGGCACAAGCTGGCGTGGTACACCCAACGCCCGGCCTACGCCGGGATCAAGGCCCAGCAGACCCAGGCCTTCCACGCGATCTGGCATCAGTTCTACAACAGCCCGTATCAGTTCGTGGCGATCCAGCAATTGGCCAAATGGTTTCATCCGACGCTGTTTGCCGACCTCGACCCGCAAGCCGCATTTCGCGAGTTGCATGAACGATTCCTGCCGGTGCCCTACGCGCCTGGCTACTTCGTGAGCCTCAAGCCATGACTGCCTACCGTCAATTGGTGCTGCGCAAACGCCTGATCCTGGTCATCCTGACCCTGCTGTTACTGTGCAGTGTGTTACTGGATCTGGCCCTCGGCCCGGCGCGCTACAGCCTCAGTGAAGTGCTCGGCGCGCTGTTGTCGCCGGACAGCGCGGCGCCCCAGGTGCGTGTGGTGATGTGGGATATCCGCCTGCCGGTCGCGCTGATGGCGGTGGCGGTCGGCGCGGCGTTATCCCTGGCCGGGGCGCAGATGCAGACGATCCTCAACAACCCGCTGGCCAGCCCGTTCACCCTCGGGCTTTCCGCCGCCGCCAGCTTTGGCGCGGCCATGGGACTGGCGTTCGGCGTGGCACTGTTTCCGTTGGCGGCGCAGTACATGGTGCCGGTCAACGCGTTCATCATGGCGATGCTGTGCGCACTGCTGATCCACTTCCTGAGCCTGCGCCGTGGCGTCACCGCCGAAACCATCGTGCTGCTCGGCATTGCCCTGGTCTTCACCTTCAATGCGCTGTTGGCGCTGGTGCAGTTTTTCGCCACCGAGCAAGCCGTGGCGGCCGTGGTGTTCTGGACCATGGGCAGCCTGACCAAGGCCACCTGGCCCAAGCTTGGCGTGATCTGCCTGGTGATCCTGATCACCCTGCCGATCTTCGCCAAACGCGCCTGGGCCCTGACCGCCCTGCGCCTGGGCGACGACAAGGCCGCCAGTTTCGGCATCAACGTGCGCAGCCTGCGCTTCCAGACGCTGATCATGGTCAGCCTGCTCGCCTCGTTCCCGGTGGCGTTTGTCGGCACCATCGGCTTTATCGGCTTGGTCGGTCCGCACATCGCCCGCATGCTGATTGGCGAAGACCAACGCTTCTTCCTGCCCGCTTCACTGCTCACCGGCGCGTTGATTCTGTCGGCCAGTTCGGTGGTCAGCAAAACCCTGATCCCTGGTGCGATTTTCCCGATTGGTGTGGTCACCTCACTGATCGGCGTGCCGTTCTTTATCTCCCTGATCCTGAGCGGGAAGAAAAACCCATGGTAAGCATTCAGTTGCAGGACCTCGGCGCCACCTACGGGCAACGCAGCATCATCCGCGGCGTGACCACCGCCCGTTTTGTCGGCGGCCAAGTGGTGGCGGTGGTCGGGCCCAACGCGGCCGGCAAATCCACCTTGTTCAAGCGCATGGCCGGGCTGATCGACGGACCGGGCCAGGTGATCCTGCAGGATTCGGCAAAAGGCCTCCAAGGCATCAGCTACATGCCCCAGGGCCTGAACGCTAGCGCCCGCTTGACGGTGTATGAATCCGTCTTGCTGGCACGCAAGCAGCTAGCACCCGGCTGGACGGTGCATGATGACGAGCTGAAGTTGGTCGATGAAATCCTCACCGCCCTGGGCATCACCGAGCTGTCCTTTCGCAACCTCGGTGAACTCAGCGGAGGCCAGCAACAACTGGTGTCCATCGCCCAGACCTTGGTGCGCGAACCCGACGTGTTGCTGATGGACGAACCCACCAGCGCCCTCGACATGCATCGCCAGGTGCAGGTGCTGAACTTCATGCAGGCCCTGGCACGCAAACGGGAGGTGATTGTGTTCATCGCCCTGCACGACCTGAACCAGGCGCTGCGTTTTGCCGACCAGGTGCTGGTGATCGCCGACGGCACCGCCCAGGGCAGCGGGCCGAGCCATGAGGTGATCAATGAGGCAATGCTGCGCGAGGTGTACAAGGTCGAGGCGCGGATCGAGCGGTGCAGTCGCGGGCAGCCGCATATTTTGATCGACGATATTGTGTAAGGCTTGAGTCCGTAGGGTGGCGTTTTGTCATGGTTTGTAAAGGGCCAGCAAGGCGCATCGCTTTTAATTGCAGGACGTTTCCTAGACAATCCCTGCCGCCTTGTGCCTGCTGGAATCGGTGGCTAGTCTGCGGTCCGTCACTGCCTATTCAGTGATCGGGTTTAGTCGCCCGGAATGACACAAGGCGCACGGTCACATGTAGTTTTATGGTGGCTGTGCGCAGGGCACCTTCGGGTGCGCCGGATTTCCTTGTGGCCGGTCGACTAACCTGCGTACAGCCGCCACCCATCGTTTAGTCGCGACAGGTGTTGGCTCCTATTTACACGAGGAACTACACCATGAATAAAGTCCTACCCGATCCCCCCATCGACCCCGCAAAAGACCGCGCCGCCTTCAACCGCGCCATCGACCATTACCTGCCCACCCAAGGTTTCCACTCGGTCAACGAAGACCTCAGCTTCGAAGACGCCCTGCTCTACACCGCCAGCCTGCTCGACAGCGCGTCGGCCACCGCACTCGATTGTGGTGAGCAATTGGCAAGCCCTGAGCGGGCGAAGATCCTGGCGGTGTGGCATCTGCTGGAAATCGCCAAGACCACGGTGGACCGCTCTATCGAATGCCTGAAACACAACTAAAACAGATGGGAGCGGGCCAGCCCTAATGCCAGTCAGTTAAAGGCGAACACTTTACCTGTGGCGAGGGAACTTGCTCCCGTTGGGTCGCGAAGCGGCCCCAAAAATGGGACTGCTGCGCAGTCCAACGGGAGCAAGCTCCGCCTGATGCAAAACCGCCGTATAGCCTTGTCTACAGCGCTTTCACCCGATCCTGTTGAATCCTTGCCCGATCCTCCGATTTGTCGACCACCGGGTATCTGCCCCCTTGCACTCTGGTCTAGAGTTCGACAATAAGCGGCCACTGCGTTCATCACTAAAAAGGCCGCACCTACCGTTGATCAGCAGGTGAGCCATGGAATTACGAATCAACCAAAAGGCCTATCAGGTCGATGCCGACGCAGACACGCCCTTGTTGTGGGTGATCCGCGATGACCTGGGCCTGACCGGCACCAAGTACGGCTGCGGCCTGGCCCAGTGCGGCGCCTGTTCGGTGCTGGTGGACGGCAATGTGGTGCGCTCCTGCGTCACGCCGGTGGCCGCCTTGGTCGGGCGTGAGATCACCACCATCGAGGCGATTGAAACCGATGAAGTGGGCAAGCGTGTGGTCGCGACCTGGGTCGAGCATCAGGTGGCGCAATGCGGGTATTGCCAGTCCGGGCAGGTGATGGCGGCCACTGCGCTGCTCAAGCACACCCCCGCGCCGAGCAAGGCGCAGATCGACGCGGCGATGATCAACCTGTGCCGCTGCGGCACCTATAACGCCATCCACGCGGCGGTCGACGCCCTGGCCAAGCAGGAGGGCGCTTGATGAGTATCCTCGACGAACTGCTTGATGCACCGGTCAACCTGTCGCGTCGCCGTTTTCTGGCGAGTACGGCGGTGGGCGCACTGGTGATTGGTTTTGGCCTGCCCCTGGGCTCGGGCCGGGTGCAAGCCGCCACCACCGCTGAACGCGGCACCCAGGTGCCGGCGTTCCTGGAGATTCGCCCGGACGGTACGGTGCGCCTGCTCAGCCCGTTCATGGAAGGCGGACAAGGCACCCACACCGCCATGGCGCAGATCGTCGGCGAAGAGTTGGATGCCGATCCCGCCACCTTTATCGTCGAAGCCGCCCCGCCCGGCGAAGCCTATGTGGTGATGGAAAACGGCCTGCGCATTACCGGCGGCAGCATGTCGGTGCGCATGAGCTACCCGACCATGCGCCGCCTTGGTGCCCTGGCCCGCGCGATGTTGCTGCAAGCTGGCGCTAAACAATTGGGCGTGCCGGTGGGCGAACTGACCACCCAGCCTGGTCGCGTGGTGCACGCAGCGTCCGGTCGTTCATTGGGGTATGGCGAGCTGGCCAGCAGCGCCCTCGACATGCCCGTGCCCGATCCAGCCAGCATCACCCTGCGCGACCCGAGCCAATTCCGCTGGATCGGCAAGCCGGTCAAACGCCTGGACGCCTACGACAAATCCACCGGCAAGGCGCTCTACAGCATCGACCTGAAAGTCGACGGCATGCTTCACGCCGCCGTCCAGCACGCGCCACGCCTGGGCATGACCGTCGGCAGCCTGCGCAACCAGCCTCAGGTCGAAGGCATGAAAGGTGTGCATTCGGTGCACGTGCTGCCCGGCGCGGTGGCGGTGGTGGCTGAACGTTGGTGGCACGCCAAGCGTGCGGTAGAAGCGATCCAGGTCGACTGGCAGGAAGCCGCCGCCGACTCGACGTTGCGCGTCATGCCGGCGGACTTCTCCAGCGACAAGCACTTCGAGTTCCTCGCGGCCCAGCAAGGCCCGGCCCGTGACGACGAGAACGAAGGTGACGTCGCCGCCGCGCTGAAAGGTGGCAAGACCCAGCTCGAAGCGACGTATCACAACCAATACCTCAACCACGGCCAACTGGAGCCGCCTTCTGCGTTGGCGCGCTTCAACCCGGATGGCACGCTGGACATCTGGCTGCCCAACCAGGCCCCGGACATGTTCCGCGCCGACATCGCCAAGCGCACCGGCCTCGACCCTGCGCAAATCAACCTGCACTCGCCGTTACTCGGTGGATTTTTCGGCCGGCACTTCCTGTATGACTCGGCCAACCCTTATCCGCAGGCCATTGCATTGGCCAAGGCGGTGGGCCGTCCGGTCAAGCTGATCTGGAGTCGTGAAGAAGAGTTCTTGCGCGATGTGCTGCGCCCGGTGGCAGTGGTCAAGTTCCGCGCCGCGCTGGATGACAAAGGCCTGCCGGTCGCCATTGAAGCCGTCAGTGCGACCGAAGGCCCGACCGAAGCCCTCGCCGGCAAACAGGGCGATAAAATCGACCCTACGGCGGTTGAAGGGTTGTCGGGCAAGTCCTACGCCATCCCCAACAAACGCATCGCGCAGATCTACGTCAAAGGCGCGCCCTTGCTCGGTTACTGGCGCTCGGTGGGCAATTCGCTTAACGATTTTTTCTACGAGTCGTTCCTTGATGAGCTGGCGGACAAGGGCGGGCATGATCCCTATGAGCTGCGCCTGCATCTGCTGCGCGACAACCCACGGCTGACCACCTTGCTGACAGCGGCGGGTGAACTGTCCGGTGGCTGGAAGCGCGGCCCCTTCACCGCCGAGGACGGCACTCGACGCGCTCGCGGCGTGGCCATGGCCTCGCCATTCGGTTCCCACACGGCGGCGATCGCTGAGGTGTCCATCGAGAACGGCAAGGTCAGGGTGCACGATATCTGGCAGGCCATCGACCCCGGCAGCATCGTCAACCCGGCGATTGTCGAGGCACAGGTCAATGGCGCCGTGGCGTTGGGCTTGTCCCAGACCTTGCTGGAAGAAGCGGTGTACGTGGACGGCAAGCCACGGGCGCGCAACTACGACCTGTATCCGATCCTGGCGCCCGCGCAGATGGCACGGGTGCATGTACGGATAGTCGAGAGTGGCGAAAAAATGGGCGGTATCGGCGAGCCGCCGTTGCCTGCCGTGGCTCCGGCCGTGGCCAATGCGGTGGCGCAGTTGACCGGCCAGCGCGTGCGCAGCCTGCCTTTGAGCCGACACACTTTCAGCTGACCTTCAGGAAATGCCCATGAACAACCGTCGATTCGCAAGAACCGCAGGCTGGCTGGCGCTGCCCTGCCTGGTCGCCGCAGGCCTGCTGGCCTGGTACGTCACCCGTGAACCGGCTACGCCGTTCGAACAGGAACAGGCGAAAGCCACCTTCGACCCCGCCCTGGTCAGCCGTGGCGAGTATGTCGCCCGCCTCAGCGATTGCGTGGCCTGCCACAGCCTGGCGGGCAAGGCGCCGTTTGCCGGGGGCCTGGAAATGGCTACGCCGCTGGGGGCGATCCACGCCACCAACATCACACCGGACAAGCAGACCGGCATCGGCACTTACAGCCTGGCCGATTTCGACCGTGCAGTGCGCCATGGCGTAGCACCGGGCGGCCGTCGGCTGTACCCGGCCATGCCCTACCCGTCCTACGTGAAACTCAGCGATGACGACATCAAAGCGCTGTACGCGTTTTTCATGCAGGGCATACAACCGGCCAACCAACCGAATATCCCCAGTGATATTCCGTGGCCGCTGAATATGCGCTGGCCCATCGCCCTGTGGAACGGCGTGTTCGCGCCCACCGCGACTTATGCAGCCAAGCCCAACCAGGACGCACTGTGGAACCGTGGCGCTTACATCGTCCAAGGCCCCGGCCACTGCGGCAGTTGCCACACGCCGCGTGGCCTGGCCTTCAATGAAAAAGCCCTGGATGAATCCGGCGCGCCGTTCCTCGCCGGCGCCTTGCTCGACGGCTGGTATGCGCCGAGCCTGCGCCAGGACCCCAACACTGGGCTGGGCCGCTGGACGGAGCCGCAGATCGTGCAGTTCCTCAAGACCGGGCGCAACGCCCATGCGGTGGTCTACGGTTCGATGACCGAGGCTTTCAACAATTCCACGCAGTTCATGCAGGACGACGACCTGGCGGCCATCGCCCGCTACCTCAAGTCATTGCCTGGCGACCCGCAGCGCGACGGCGCACCCTGGCAGTATCAGGCGGTGGCGGCGGTTCAAGACGCCCCCGGCGCCCACACCTACGCCACCCGCTGCGCCTCTTGCCATGGTCTGGACGGCAAGGGCCAGCCCGAGTGGATGCCGCCCCTGGCCGGCGCCACGTCAGCATTGGCGAAAGAAAGCGCGTCGGCGATCAACATCACCCTCAACGGCTCGCAACGCGTAGTCGCGGCCGGCGTGCCGGATGCATACCGCATGCCAGCGTTTCGTGAGCAATTGTCCGACGCGGAAATCGCCGAGGTACTCAGCTACGTGCGCGGCACCTGGGGCAACAACGGTGGCGCGGTTGACGCCAAAGCAGTGGGCAAGTTGCGCGGGCATACCGACCCGGCGAGCAGCAGCCCGATCATCCTGCACATGCGCTGAGGTCAGGGCTTCAGGTTTTTCACGCTGGCAAACGTTGCCTCGCCCCGCGCCTGCTCCAACACGTTCATGGGCGCGGGCGTAGGCAACGCATGCATCACCGGCTTGAGCACGATGGAGCGCTCGCTGTCGGTGACGGAGCGCTCGTCGCTGGGCGGCACACCGAAGTATTCGCGGTAGCACTTGGAGAAGTGCGGCGTGGACACAAAGCCGCAAAGCACAGCCAGCTCCACGATGGAAATGGGCGTCTGCTTGAGCAACTGCCGCGCCCGGATCAGCCGCAGCCGCAGGTAGTAGCGCGACGGCGAACAGTGCAGGTACTTCTGGAACATGCGCTCAAGCTGACGGCGGGACAACGCGACATACGCCGCCAGCTCATCCAGGTTGATCGGTTCCTCCAGGTTGGCCTCCATCAACGCGACGATTTCCTGCAGCTTGGGCTGCTGGGTGCCGAGCATGTGCTTGAGGGGCACGCGCTGGTGGTCCTGCTCGTTGCGGATGCGCTCGTACACAAACATATCGGAGATGGCCGCCGACAGCTCATGCCCGTGATCACGGCCGATCAGGTGCAGCATCATGTCCAGGGGCGCCGTGCCGCCCGAGCTGGTGAGACGGTCGCGGTCGAGGCTGAACAGGCTGGAACTGACGGTCACCCGTGGAAACGCCTCCTGCATGGCCGCCAACCATTCCCAGTGCACGCTGCATTCATAGCCATCCAGCAAACCGGCCCGCGCCAACACAAAGCTACCGGTACAGATACCGCCCAGTCGCTTGGCGTAACGCGCCTGGCTGCGCAGCCACTTGACCAGCTCACCGGTCACGGTGCCCTGGATGCCGATGCCGCCGCAGACAATCACAATGTCGGCGGACGGCACGCTGAGTATCGAACCGTCCGGCGTGATGGGCACGCCGTCACTGGCCCACACGGGATTGCCGTCCGGGCTCGCGGTGTGCCACTTGTAGAGTTCCTGGCCCGAGAGCTGGTTGGCCATGCGCAGGGGCTCGACCGCCGAGGCCAGTGACATCAAGGTGAACTGGTCCAGCAGCAGGAACACGATGCTGCTTACGGGGCGGCCACTCATGGCGGTGAGGCTGCGGCCACGGTTTTTTGTGAACGTTCGGGCTGCCGCGCGGTGAGCAAGCCGACCAGGGAAATCATCAGGGCCAGGCCGATGGTGGATGACACTTCAAAACGGTGTTCAGGCGTGACCAGCATCACCGTCAATGCGGCACAGATGAACGCGATGACCAGCCAGGTCAGCCAGGGAAACAGCCACATCTGGAAGGTGAGCGTGACGTTGCGCTGTCGCAGGATCTTGCGCATGCGCAACTGCGACACGGCAATCACCAGGTAAACCAGCAAGGCGATGGCGCCCGAACTGGCCAGCAGGAACTGGAACAACCCGGCCGGCGCGAAGTAACTGAACAGGGTCACGCCTGCGCCCAGAATGGTGCTGGCAATCACCGCCGCCCTCGGCACGCTCGCCGCCGAGGTCTTTTTCATCAACGTGGGAGCATCCCCGCGCTTGCCCAGGGAAAACAGCATGCGCGAGGCGATGTAGATGGAGGAATTCATGCAACTGGCCACGGCGATCAACACCACTACGTCAACCAGCAGCTTGGCGTGCGGAATGTTCATCAGCTCCAGGGCGCGCTGATAAGAGCCTACCGAGGCGAGCAACGGGTCGTTCCACGGCACCACGGAAATCACCACGAAGATCGACAACAGGTAGAACACCCCGATGCGCCACATCACCGAGCGCGTGGCCCGGGCGATGTTCTGCGCCGGGTTGCTGGACTCGGCCGCCGCGATGGTGACCGCCTCAGTGCCGATAAAACTGAACATGATGGTGATGAAAGCACCGACTACCGCCGACAGCCCGTTGGGCGCGAAACCGCCGTGTTCTTCCATCAAGCGGCTCAACCCACTGACCTCGCGCTCGGGAATCCAGCCCATCAGCACCGCAAAGCCCAAGCCGATAAACCCAATGATCGCGATCACCTTGGCCATGGCGAACCAGAACTCGAACTCGCCGTACTTGGACACGCTGAACAAATTGGTGACCACCAACAAAAAGATCGACAACAAGGCAAACAGCCAAGCGTCGATCTGTGGGAACCATTGGCTGAGGATATGCCCGGCGGCCAGGGCCTCGATGGGGATCACCAGCACCCAGAACCACCAGTACAGCCAACCGATGGTAAACCCGGCCCAGCGCCCGATGGCCTGGTCGGCATAGGTCGAGAAAGACCCGGTATCGGGGTTGGCCACCGCCATCTCCCCGAGCATGCGCATCACCAGCACCACCAGCGTGCCGGAGAACAGATAAGCCAGCAGCACCGCCGGCCCCGCCGCCGCAATCGCATGCCCGGAACCGACAAACAACCCCGCCCCGATAATGCCCGCAATGGAAAGCATGGTCACATGACGCGGCTTGAAGCCTTGCGCCAACTGGCCGTTGGTATCGTTGGAATTCAGGCTATTCATTGTTTTTGTTGTTCTCGGTGATCGACGTCAAGGTGTACTGACTGAAGAGTCAGGCGATCATCATTTCCTAATGATGGGTCACCTTACGCGGCCTGAGTTCATCAAAAATAGCCTGGGAGCGGCGGGGATTGGTCTGATATCGACATGGGACCTCATCTGACGGCGGAATCAGAACCTGGCTACTTAACAGATCACCGGTTACGCACGGACATACCTGCGAAGCCTCAGCACAATCGAACCCTCACGGATAGATGAGGGCACTGTGCATCCAAATAAGAACCCTTATGAGTTAAACCTCCGCCCTTACTGTCACTTTCGCCAATCGCTTTTATATACATATAAAGTATGCATAATGAAAACTTTCAGGATTCAATATGACAAGGCAAAAAGCATTGCAAATCAGCAGAAGCACAAAGGCGTCAGCCTTGCCGACGCGGAATCGGTGTTCTACGACGAAGCGGCTCTGACCATTCAAGACAATGATCACAACGAGGAGCGATGGGTAATCATGGGTACTGGTACAAAAGGAAGGGTCTTAGTAGTGGTCTACACCTACCGTGACCCAAACTTTGTGCGCATTATCAGTGCCAGGCTCGCATCCAAAAATGAAAGACACCAGTATGTGGAGGCTTGAACCATGCAAGACGAATACAATTTCAGTACCGGCAAACGCGGCGCGGTTGCCAGTACCAAGGGCAAGACCCGCATCACGATCATGTTAGATGATGCAGTAATTGAAGCCGCCCGCGAGCGTGCGGAAAATGCCGGTACGGGCTATCAAACAGTGATCAATAATCTGTTGCGCCAGGCGCTGCTCCCCCAAGGCACG
This sequence comes from Pseudomonas reactans, assembly GCF_013387025.1. Classification (NCBI taxonomy): domain Bacteria; kingdom Pseudomonadati; phylum Pseudomonadota; class Gammaproteobacteria; order Pseudomonadales; family Pseudomonadaceae; genus Pseudomonas; species Pseudomonas reactans. The sequence continues at coordinate 113,834 of NZ_JACAQP010000001.1, forward strand.
CATAACCTCACGCCTACATCGACGAAAAAGACCAAAACCCTACAAATAATTAACGATGGCATTGGGCCTGGCGAGGTCGAAGCACTGGAGCAGCAGTTGATAGCGCTCGCTGGCGAGTTGAATCGAGTGCTTGGCACACCCAAACTGACCAAATCAAAAGCCAAACCCAATCAGTGAAGGTATTCCTGTGCCTACATGCTCGATAAACATTATCCGCCAAGCCACACCCGACGACGTGCGTGCCCTGATCCAACTGGACGCCTACGCAACCGCCCACACCCATCGCCGCGTGTTCATCCATGACGCAGTGGTTCGCCAACAATGTCTGGTTGCCGTCGACATCGCCGGCCGATGCGCCGGTTACCTGGTGCTGACCCATGACTTTTTCGATCATGGCTTTGTGGCGCTGGTCGTCGTGTCGCCGGCGCATCAGCGTCAAGGTGTGGCGCTGCGGTTGCTGGCAGCGGCGCAGGCGGCATGCAAGACGCCCAAGCTGTTTGCTTCGACCAATGCGTCAAACACCGCAGCCCAGGCGTTGTTTGCAAAGGCTGGATTCGTGCCGAGCGGGCAGATTGACAACCTGGACGACCACGACCCTGAGCAGGTGTATGTGAAATTCGTCCACTCCCTGTGATTGCGTTCCCCATCGGCTCCACGCCCCCTCCATCGAACCTCCCGTAAAACTCCACCCCCCTTGTGCACACTGGCGCCTCCCAAAACATCGACAACGTTTTAGAGGTCTCCATGCTCCGAACTCTTGCGACCAGCCTCCTGTTGATGTCGGCGCCCCTGGCGATTGCAACGCCGCTCACGGCCGAACAGCTCTCGGCCATCGACCGTTATGTCACCTCGCAAATGACCCGCCAGCAGTTGCCGGGACTTGCCCTGGGTGTCTATCGAAACGGCCACACCGTCCTCGCCAAAGGCTATGGCCTGGCGAACGTGGAACTCGATGTGCCCATGAGCGCGGACAGCGTTCTCCAATCCGGTTCGGTGGGCAAATCCTTCACTGCTACCGCCGTCATGATGCTGGTGGAACAAGGCAAGGTCAGCCTGGATGACAGCATCCGGCAGTATTTTCCCGAAGCGCCGGCCAGTTGGGCGCCAATTACAGTAGCCAACCTGCTGTCCCACACGTCCGGGCTGTCGGCCTATGACACGCCTGAGCTGCAAAAACCCGGCGCACCGCTGGATATCCGCCAGGACTTTACCGACGCGCAACTGACGGCGGCCATTGCCAAACTGCCGATCAACTTCAAGGCGGGCGAAGGCTGGGCGTACGAAAACACCAACTTCGTGTTGCTCGGTATCCTGATCCATCGCGTCAGCGGGCAGCCCTATGGCGAGTTTCTCCAGCAACGTATTTTCACACCGTTGGGCATGACCTCGTCGCGCGTCATCTCAGACCTCGACCTTGTGCCCAACCGTGTCTCGGGCTACGAAAAGGTGGACGGTGTGTTGAGGAACCAGGAATGGGTCTCGCCGACGTTCAACGCCACCGCAGACGGCACGCTCTACTTCACCGTACGCGACCTGGAGCGCTGGGACCGTGCCCTTTACGATGAAACGCTGCTGAAAAAAGCCTCACTGAGAAAAATGTGGACGCCCTACCCCTACGCCGGTAAACAGCGTGCGCAAGGCTATGGTTTCGGTTGGGAAATACGCACGATCAACGGGCACCCCGTGGTCGAGCACGGCGGCTCCTGGCAAGGCTTTACCTCCTCTATCTCGCGCTACCTCGACGACAGGCTGACGGTGGTGGTTCTGACCAACCTGGATGCCGAGCACAGCTACCCGGAAGTCATCGAGCGTGGCGTGGCGGGTTTGATCGAGCCTGGCTTGAATGAGCCTGACCGGAAAAAAACGTCCCTCTCCATCATTCCTCCACAAAACCTCCCATGAATGCGCACGTTGGCTGTGCACAATCAGGTTCATCACAGTGCCCCATCGAACGGGTCACGCGGAGAACCCAATGATTCCAGCCCTGTACGTCGCAAAAACCGGCTTGTCGGCCCAGGACACCCAGCTGACGACCATTTCCAATAACCTGGCAAACGTCTCGACCACCGGTTTCAAACGCGATCGTGCCGAGTTCCAGGACTTGCTGTATCAGATCAAGCGCCAGCCGGGCGCGCAATCGACGCAAGACAGTGCATTGCCGTCAGGACTGCAACTGGGCACCGGCGTGCAGATCGTCGGCACCCAGAAGAACTTCAGCGCCGGCAGCCTGCAGACCACCGGGCAACCGCTGGACCTGGCCGTGAATGGCCGGGGTTTTTTCCAGGTGCTGCAGCCGGACGGCACCCTCGGCTATACCCGTGACGGCACCTTTCATCTGAACGCCAATGGGCAGGTGGTCACCGCCAGCGGGTTCGCCCTGGAGCCAGCCGTTGTGGTGCCGGACAACGCCAAGACCTTCACCGTCGGCCAGGACGGCACGGTGTCCATCACTGTGGCCGGCAACCCCGCGACGCAAGTGATCGGCAACCTGCAGACCGCCGACTTCATCAACCCGGCTGGTTTGCAGGCAATCGGCAACAACCTGTTCCTGGAAACTGCGTCCAGCGGCGCGCCCCAGGTCGGCACGCCGGGGCTCAACGGCTTTGGCACCACGTTGCAACGCTCCCTGGAGACTTCGAACGTGAGCACGGTTGAAGAGATGGTCAACATGATCACCACGCAACGGGCCTATGAGATGAACTCCAAAGTGATTTCCACCGCCAACCAGATGTTGGGCGCCCTCACCCAGAAGCTATGATCAACACCTGACAGCGTGGCCATGGCGCGGCCTCCACAACAAGGCCTATTCACCGAGCAGACTATGAACGATTACCCCGTCGCATCGACACCGCAGCCCAACAGCGTCCGAGAGACCCAGGCCTTGGTGCTGATTGCCGAAGACGAGCCCGAGATCGCGGACATCCTGATTGCCTATCTCAAACGCAGCGGCTTTCGTACTGCCCACGCCCTCGATGGCCGGCGTGCGCTGGAACTGCATCAGAGCCTCAAGCCGGATCTGATGCTGCTGGATGTGCTGATGCCCCATGTCGATGGCTGGCAGGTGCTGGCCGAGGTGCGTCATCGCGGCAACACACCGGTGATCATGCTGACCGCGCAAGACCAGGACATGGACAAGTTGATGGGCCTGCGTATCGGTGCCGACGACTACATCGTCAAGCCATTCAACCCGGCCGAAGTGGTGGCACGTACCCAGGCGGTACTGCGGCGCTCCGTCAACTACACATCCGGTGTCAGCGCCAACGTGTTGCGGGTGGATGGGTTTGAAATCGATATCGAAAGCCATCAGGTCACGGTGAACATCGAAGGCAACATGCTGGCGCTGCTGCTGACCGTCACCGAGTTCAAATTACTGGCGCAGTTGGCCCGTGCACCGAAACGCGTGTTCAGCCGCGCCGAATTGTTGGCGCTGTGCTCGCCGGAAAGCGACAGCCTGGAGCGCACGGTTGACAGCCATATCAGCAAGTTGCGCCGCAAGATCGAAGACCTCGGGCTGCAAGGCGTGCCGGCGAGCATTCGCGGGGTGGGTTACCGGTTCGGGAGTGGCGCGTGAAGATCTTTAATGGCTTGAGCCGCCAGATCATCCTGTCCATGTCGGTCGTGGTGCTGTGCGTGATCGCCCTGGCTGTGATCGGTTCCTATGTGTTCTATGCCCTGCTTTGGACCTACTGGCCACTTCCGGACGAGCAGGTCGATGAGTGGATGCCGGCCAATGCCGAATGGGCATGGATGGGGTTGACCACCTGCGTCAGCCTGGCGGTCGGTGCTTTCGTGGCCACCAAGCTGTCACGGCGCATCCTGATGCCGTTGAACTCGGTGGCCGAGAACCTGCGCAAACTGGCCGACGGCGATCTCGATGTACAGGCCGTAGCCGGCGACCAGTCCATCGGCGAAGCGGCCATCCTGGTAGATGACTTCAACAGCATGGCCAAACGCTTGAAACGCATGGCCCAGGAACAGGCGTTCTGGAATGCAGCGATTGCCCACGAACTGCGCACGCCCCTGACCATCTTGCGCGGCCGTCTGCAAGGTTTGGCCGAGGGTGTCTTCGAGCCGGAGACGGCGCAGTTCTATAGCCTGCTCGGCCAAGTCGAAGGGCTGACGCGGATGATCGAGGACCTGCGTGTGGTCGGCCTGGGTGACAGCGGCTACCTTGAAATCAATGTGCAAGACGCCGACCTGGCTGCCGGAATTGAAGAAGAGGTACGGCTGTTCGAACCGAGCCTGGTCGCCGCCGGCTTCAAGCTGCAACTGGACCTGCAGCGCCGCATTCTGCGCTGCGACCCCGCGCGCATCCGCCAGGCCTTGCTGGCCCTGCTGGACAACGTGCGTCGACACGCGACACCCGGCAACGTCAACGTGCACCTGAGCACGCGTGATGGCGTCCACTACCTGAGGGTGCGCGACGATGGTCCTGGCATTGATGAGGACTTTGCAACGCACCTGTTCGAGCCTTTCCAGCGCGGCGAGAACTCTCGCTCACGCGCCCAGGGCGGCAGCGGCCTGGGCCTGGCGGTGGTGCGCGCGATTGCCATTGCCCACGGTGGCGCCGTGACGTGTCGGAAAATGAAAAACGGTGGAACGCTGTTCGAACTCAGCTGGAACCTTTGAGCAAGCCAGGCCCGCCATGCGCATCTTTTCAACGCTGTTCAGAACCACACAACGCTATCGCTGCTTTGTCCTGTTGGACGCCGAATGCATCTGCATTGCGTTCAAAAGCTGTGTCACAGCCCCTCAAAACGGACATTGGATAGAAGTTGAACGCATCAACCTGTCGTGGCTGGGCAACCCCCTCCCCTTCGTGCCCGGATAACTTAGCGAGTGTGAACATGAGCCCTTCCCTATCACTCCTTGAAGAGTCACTGCGACAGCACACGGCCCGCCTGAAACGGCTGCAACGGTTCTGGGTGCCGCTGCAACAGCGCGCGCCAAAGTGGGTGCTGGCGCTGTGGATCATCGGGGTTTTCGTATCGTTGTCGACCCAATGCTGGTGCCATTGGTTCGTGACCGCGCCGCTGATCTGCGCGTTGATCGTCGCAGAAATCGTGATCGACGAGGCGCAGATGACGCTGCTGTTACGCACCGATGCCGTTCGCGACTCACTGAGAGCAGCACGCGGCAACTATTCGTATGGCCTGACACTGTGGTGAGCGGGCTTGCCCCGATCACCCCAACAAGCCCGCTCACCCCAGGGAAAACCTCGCTACTCGCCGAACATGACAAGGTCATTTCACAGCTGTGAAAGCTTGTGCGATCTTGCCAAAAACCGCCTTTTCACCCCCCGCCTCCGCCTAGTATCGAGTCCTCGTGCGCCCCCACTCACATGGACTGAAGAATGATCAACCGACCCGAGAAAGCCGCCTCGCCCCGCGTCAGTGAACCCCGTGCACCGGAGCGCGTTTTTGATGCGGCGCTGAACAAGGCCAAGACCCTGGCGGCCACCGGGGCCGGCGATAAGCAGCTCAAGCCGGACGACTATAAGGAAGCCACCGCCCTGCCCGCCAAGCTGGATATCGACAAACTCAAGGTGGTGTCCGAAGACAAGGACGCCGGGGTGATCTATTTCGAGCAGGACGGCAGCAAACTCAAGATCACCCGCGAGGGCGCGGAGAAGGTCCAGGAAGGCTTCGATCTGCTCAAGGGCCTGCACTTCGGACACGCCGTGGCGCCGGTCAACCAGGGTGGGCCGAACGAGGGCACGCCGCTCTACGACCTGCTGCACACCCTGGCCGAGACCCAGGACACTCCGGCCGGCAAGGCAATCCGTGAAGCCCTGGGCAACCCCGATCAACAGCTATTGCGCGAAGACGACCCCACCGTGCGCCTGGCCAATGTGAAATCGGTCGGCGAAGCCAAGGACGGCGTCGTCAAGGTCGAGATGGAAAACGGCCAGACCCTGGTGATCTCCGAAACACTCACGCCCGAGGCCTTTGCCAGCTACAACAGCGCCGGCGTGACCAAGGAAGTGCTCAACGACGGCAAGGCCAAGGGCTTTGAAGAAGTCACCAGCCTGCCCGGCGACCTGAATTTCAGCCAGCTCAAAGTGGTGTCAGAAGACCCGAAATCCGGGGTAATCCTGTTCGAACACCAAGGCAAGAAATACATGATCAGCCAGTCCGAAGCTGCGCTGCCGCAGCCCGGCGCAGACCTGAGCAACCCCAACCCCAATGCCGGCAGCAGCCTCTACACCTTCCTGCATGCGGTGCACAAAAGCGAAGGCACCCCAGCGTTCGACTACATCAAGAATGCGCAGTCCCTGCCCGGCCAGGAACTGCTGCGCAAGGACGAAGCCAGCCTCAAACTCGGTGACATCAGCAAGGTCGATGCGCCCATGGACGGCATCCTGGTGGTCAACGGCGCCGACGGCAAATTGCGGGTGGTGTCCAAGGACATTACCCCCGAAGCCTTTGCGGCCTACACCACCAAGGGCCAGAGCCTGGCCGGTATCGAGAAGGCCAAGGGTGACGGCTACAGCCTGGCCGAGCCGGATGCTTACCTGGCATCCACCGAAGACATCATGAGCGTCGGCGGCGTGGGCGATTACGGCCCTGGGTTGATCGCCTTCACCCAACACAAACCGGGTGGTGCCGAAGAGAAGATCGTTGTCAGCGAAGACACCAACCCGCAGATGTTCGAGCAGATCTCCGGCTACCGCACCGACATCGCCCAGCAAACCACCGACGTCGACAAACTGCGCGCCGACAACGGCTTGCCACCGCTCAAGGACGTGTCTGTCGACAACCTCGCCACCACTGAAAAAGACGAAAGCGGCAACCCGTTGAGCGTGCAGGACCTGTCGATGAAAACCCTGGTGGACAGCTACCGCGCAGGGGTCAAGGACGGCAGCATCGGCAAGGATGACCCGCGCGCCAAATTCCTGCGCGCGGTGGAAGCCAAGAGCATGGCCGACAACGGCATGTCGATCATTCCCGAGCATGGCTTCGGTAACCAGGGCATCGCCACCACGCCCATCGACGTGACCTCGCGAGATGTGCGCGACAACATCTTCGACACCAAATCCATCGACAAGACCATCAGCGCACTGCTGGGCGACTCCACTATCCAGGCCGACATCAAGGCCAACCACGATGCGGCCCTGGGCAAGGTCGACGGCGGCCAGGCCAAAGTCGACGAGGTGCATCAGAAGCTGATCGACAGCACCTCGTCTGAAAACTTCACCAAATACATCAAGGCCTTGCAGGACGAGGGTAAGACCGAGCTGGCCACTCAGGAAATCCAGACCGCCTACACGGCGCTGGCCGACATCGACCCGGCCAAGGCCGACAACTTCCTGCAGAACCTGCAGATCGACGGCTACACCGACGCCGTCGAAAAGCTGATGGACGACCCGAGCAAGATCAGCGACGACAACACCGCACTGGCCACCACCGACAACACCCTGGCCATCCTGTCCATGCTCAAGGGCGGCGCCGATGGCCTGCCGCGCCAGGCGCTGGCGGTGTATTCCAAGTTCGTCGACCAGTTGCTCAAGGACAAAGGCGCTGCTGCCGACTTCGGCAAGGCGATGATTTCACTCGGCGATACCTGGCAGAAAAACGGCGTGATCAGCTTCAGTGACATCGAACACGCCGTGAGCAAGGAGATCATGCCAAGCCTCAGCGAAGAGAACCGCAGTTCGTTCGTGAAGAACCTGACCTTCCTCAAGGACAACGGCGTGCTCGGCTCGGTGGGCGGCGCCATTGGCATGGGCCGCATCGTCTATCAACTGGCGGGGCAAGGCGGCAAGCTGGCCGACACACCGATGAAACGCCTGGGGATTGCCAACGACTTCCTCGGTTTCCTCGGCACCGGCTCGCACTTCGCCACCCTGGGTCTTAAGGTCTACGACAAGCTGCGCGGTACCAACGCCTACAAACTGATGGGCTTCGACCGCTCGCTGCCCGACCTGTGGGCCAAGCCCGGCGAGGGTTACCACGCCCTGCCCAAGGACGCCGAGGCCGTGCAGAAGAAGTACTTCGAGATCGTCGACCAGGCCATGGACGACGGCAAAGATGTCGGCAAGGTGCTCAACAGCGGCGGCTGGAGCGATGAAGGCGCGAAGAAGGTCCAGGAAGGCATCGAAAAAGGCATCGCCAGCCGTGGCGGCGTGGCCGGTGCAGGTTTTGGCGCCAAGTTCGCCAGCAGTGCGATCAAGGTGATCGGCATGGCCACCGACGTGGCCGGTGGCGTGATCAGCGTGGTGCAGGCGGCCTTCACCCTGCGTGACGGCGTGCGCGAAAAAGACCCGGTGAAAATCGCCTCCGGTTCATTGTCGATGGCCGGTGGCGTGAGCAGCCTGGTCGCGGCCGGCGGCGGTGTGCTTACCACCCTCGGCGTCACGGGGCGCATCATCCCGTTCCTCGGGCCGGTGGGCTTCCTGATTTCCGGCGCGTTGTCGTTTGTCGGCGCAATTCTCAGCACCGTACAGTCACACAAGCTGCACAAGGTCTCGATGCAGAACTGGGACCAGATCCAGGATTTCAAGCAGGATGGCTTGCTCAAGCCCAATGGCGATGAAGCTTATGTATGGCTGCAGACTTACCTGTCCGACTGGGGCCAGCGTGATGCGCCGAAGGACCAGAGCATCTTTGATTTCCGCAAGGAAGAATGGGATGCGCGCTCAAGTATCCGTGGCGGCGATCATCGGCGTGATCACCCGGATTACATCGGCGATGGCAATAACCGCAATTCGGAAGACTACAAGTATTCTCTGAAGCCGTCAGAGTGGACCAATGACAACCACGACATCATCTGGCGGGTCGGCGACGGGTATGGCGGTGAATACCACGATGTAGACAAGCCCTGAAGCCCGACACACCGGGCCCTGCAGCATGGGGCCCGGCTTTGGGAAACCCTCAGTTTTTGTCAAAACCCAACTGCCGGTACAACGTTTTCATGTCGTAGTAGTCGGTGCTCTTCACGATCTCACCGCCCTTGATCCTGATCACGCAGCAACCATCGACATTGATCGTCTTGTGTGAGGCACCATGGCCGAACAGCTCCCCCTCATGGGTTCCCGTCATATGCCACTGGATCGTCCCACCATGCTCGCCTAAGCTGATCAAGTCGCTGATAACCTTGAAATCGGGCAAGGCCTTTCTAATCAGGACGAAGAAGTCACCCAGCTCGGGCCGTCCTCGCATGATTAGCCCCGCGGCCTTGTCCTCATAGACAGTAGCCTCTGAAAAAATCCCGAGAAAATCGGCTTTGGAGGGGCCAGACCAGAGGTCAGCCCATTTTTGAATCAATTCACGATTTGTATCTGTCATGGTGAAACTCCCTTGAGCGCTGGAGGCGGAGCAACGGTAATCTCCCGTCGACCCCACCGTTCATTACGCTGACAGATACAACCTCAGCTCCTGCCGAGCAGATACTTCCTCTGTAACAAAAGCGTTCAACAAGCGTAGCCCGGCCACTGCCTAAATCAACCGCGCGGCCACCAACCAATCCGCCACTGCCTGGAACGATGCATCCGGCACCGGGTCGCCGGGCACGGTTTTGCGGGCAATCTCCGCGGCCAGTGCCTTGTCCGGCGCATGGGGAATCCCCAGGTCATAGGCCTCCTGCAACATCAACAGCGCCTCTTCCGGCGAGGCCCGGCAGACGATCACCGGCACCGGCGTTTCCCCACGTACGTAACGCACGCCAATCACCCAGCCGTCGGTGGTGCCGATCATCATCGACGCGCGGTTCAAGCCCAGCTTGGTGGCCAAGGCCTGCATCTCGTTGCGCTGGCGCCGGCGTTCGCTCTTGATCAACGGGTCGCCGTCGATGTCCTTGCGTTCACGCTTGGTCTCGCTACGGGTCATCTTCATGTCGCGGCCGAACAGCCAGCGCTGCATCATCACGTCCACCCCGCCCACCAGGATGAACGCGCAGAGCACGGTGAATACCAGCGGCTTGAGCACCAGGAAGAAGGTCGATTCCATGCACTCGGCGCCGCAACGCGACGACTCCATCAAGGCCTGCAACGCATGCTTGCCGACCACATAGAACGCGATCGCCAATACATGCACCTTGATCAGGCCCTTGATGAACTCCACCAGGTTGCGCAGGGCAAAGATCTTTTTCATGCCCTCCGCCGGGTTGATGCGCTTGAACTCGGGCTTGATCGGGTCCACCGAGAACACAAAGCCGCGCATGGTGATGATGTTGGTCAGGATCACCACGCCAGTGGTCACCGCCATCACCGGCAAGGTGATGCCGATCACCAGTTGCTCGGCATGGTCGAGTACCCGTGGCCACACCGTGGCGAACGGCTCGATGTAGATCTGTGCGGTGAGGTCGATCAGCGCCGTGACTTGGGCCTTGGCCCGCGGCGCGAGGATCGAGATGCACAGCGTGCAGAACAGGATGACCATGCCCGACACCAGGTCCTGGCTCTTGGCGACCTGGCCTTTCTTGCGCGCGTCCTGGAGCTTCTTGTCCGTGGCCGGCTGGGATTTCTCTTCGCTGGTATCGGCCATGGGCTACTCCATGCCAGCCAGGGTCTTGAGCAGTTCGACGGTGCCGCGAAACTCCGCCAGTTGATCAAGCATCATGGGGATCAGGAAGCCGATGTAGATCACCATCAGGATCGTGAAAAACAGGTTCTTCACCGGCAACGACAGGTCGAAGATGTGCAGGTTCGGCGCCATGCGTGACAGGTAGGCGAGCATCAGGTCCGTCACCAGCAGCGCGATCAACAACGGCGAGACCATCAGCACGCCGACGCGCATGATCTGATCAAGGATCGACAACACCGCCAGCAATGCCGAACTGGCAAATACCGGTGTAAACGAGGTAACCGGCCAGAGTTGGTAGCTGTGGTAATACCCGTCGACCATCAGGATAAACCCGCCGGACATGAAGAACAGTGTGATCAACATCACCGTGAGCAGGGTCGCCATCACGCTGGATTCCCCGGACGACAACGGATCCACCAGTTGCGCCATGGTCGAGCCGCGCTGCAGGTCGATCAATTCCCCCGCCACTTCAGCGGCCCAGAACGGAATGCCAAACAGCAGGCCGATCAAAATGCCGATGAGGAACTCCTTGATCAGCAACCCGGCGATAAACACGCTGCCGTGTTCAGGCATCGAGGTCAGCGCTTCGAACACCGGGAAAAACATCGGGATGGAAATGGCCACGGCCACACAGCCGCGAATCATGCCGGTGAGGCCAAGGCGGTTGAACGCCGGGGTGATCACCACCACGCCCATGGCGCGGCAGGCGGCGAGCGAGGCGGAGCTGATCACTGGGTAGGCGACCTCCAGGAACTGCGCGGTCAGGCTGGCATCCATGGGCGGTCAGCGCGTCCACATCGGGAAGTTGTCCAGCACCTGGCCACCGAGTTCCGCCACTTGCCCGGCGAGGATCGGGCCGAGGAACACAATGGTCAGCAACACCGCCACCAGCTTCACCACCTGCGGCAGGGTCTGGTCCTGGATCTGCGTCAACGCCTGGAACAGGCCCACGCTCAAGCCCACGATAATTGCCACACCCAACGCCGGCGCGGAGAGCATCAGCACGGTCATCAGTGCCTGTTTCATCAATGATAGGAAAACGTCCTGGCCCATGGGTCGTGCCTCAGCCGTAACTCAGAATCAAACCGTGCATCAAGCGCGACCAGCCGCTCAGGGACACGAATAAAAAGATCTTCAGCGGAATGGAGATCAGGTTCGGCGAGACCATCGACATGCCCATGGCCATCAGCACGTTGGACACCAGCAAGTCCACCACCAGGAACGGGATGTACAACAGAAAGCCGATCTCGAAGGCGCGGGTCAGTTCCGAGCTGACGAACGCCGGAATCAACACCACCAGGTCATCATCGCGCAGGTCGGCACGGGCTTGCGGCGACCAGATAGTCTCGGTGGCCTGCACGAAAAAGCCGCGCTCGGATTCATTCGCGAAACGCTTGAGGTGCGCCTGCAGCGGCGGACGCAAGGCGTCGCCCAGATCCTTGAGTTGCTCGACATGCTCGATGTTGAGGTCGCGCCCCTCCACCTGCCGGTACATGTCGCCAATCAACGGCGTGGTCACGTACACCGACAGGATCAGCGCAATGCCGTACAGCACCAGGTTCGGCGGGGTCTGTTGCACGCCCAGGGCGTTGCGGATCAGGAACAGCACCACCGAGATCTTCATGAAACCGGTGAGTGTCACCACCGCCAACGGGATCAGCCCGATCGTCGCAACGACCAGGATGATCTCGATCAGGTTCGGCTGATAACCGGTCATGGGGTGGCGAAACTCAGCAGGCGCACGCCCAGGCCGTCACCGATTTTCACCAGTTGGCCCTGGCCGACGCGGCGGCCGTTGATCATCAGGTCGACGCTGTCCACGCCCGGTGTGTTGAGCTGCAACAGGCTGCCCGCGCCCAATTCGCGCAATTGCGCCAGGGTCAGCTCCAGCGTGCCGACCTGGCACACCAGTTTCAACGGCAGGTCATCCAGCACCGCGGCGGCATCAACATCAGTCATGGGGTTCTCCGGTTCCACAAAGGGGGCTTTCAAGGCGTCCTGCAGGCGCAGGACTTCACCCTGGTATTGGCAGCGCGCCTGCAGGCGGCCGTCGAGGTCGAGCAGCAGGCCGGGGCCTTGCTCCAGCATCAGCACATCGCCGGGGCGCAGGCTGCGCAGTTCGCCGAGGCTCAGCCACTGTCGCCCCGCCACCACCGTGAGGGTCTGGTGCAGGGCCAGCAACGGGTCGGGCTCGGGCTGGGCGTATTGCGCGAGCAACTGCGCCACCCGCACGGCGGCGCTTTCGCTCAGGTCCAGTTGGGCGCTCATTGGCGGCTGGTTGGCGAACGTCAGCTCCAGCGCCACGTGCACGACAAAGGGGTCTTGGCCTTCGCCCGCATCGAGCAACTGCACGGGGTGACCGAGCAACGGCTCCAGGGTCTCGATCAGGTCGAGCAGCGCCAGTTCCAGCAACAGCGAACGCGGCAGTGCGGGCAACGGCTGCACATCGAATGACAATGCCAGCGGCAGCAACAACTGCTCCATCGCTGCGGCGGACAACCGCAGGCGCACGGGGGCACGGCCGAGTAACAGCAGCAGATCGCGCGGCGCAGCGAGCACTTGGGGTTCGGTGGCCCAGCTCACGTGCAGGTCCTGCCCGGCGCAACGGCCCTGCCAAGGACGGCAACGGCGGTGCAACGCGTTATGCAGGGCCAGCAACGCTGGGTCGAAATGGGTCAGCCAGGGCGACAACGGATCGGCAAGGGCCGCGATCATGTGCCGACGCCCTCATCACGCAACTCGCCAACGCGGCGCTCATCGCTCTCACGGCCTTCCAGCAGGCTTTGCCAAGCGTCGGATTGGCGCTGGCGGCTCAGACGTTCCTGGCGGAACAGGTCACGCTCGCGCTCCTGGCTTTCCAAGGTGGTGGAGACGTGGGTCACGTCGTTTTCCAGTTGCTGCTGGTCGTCCGACAGGCCGCGCAACCGATCCTGGGCCGCCTGCCAACTGGCCACCGACAGACCTTCGGTGAGCGAGGCATACACCTGTCGCGCTTCCTCGGCGATGGCTTCACGGTGCAGGCGCAATTGCTCCTTGGCGTCGGTGAGCACGCCGTGGGTCTGTTCGCAGCGTTGTTGTTGGGCGGCCAGTTGACTGGCGGCGCGTTGTTCACGCAAGACCCGCAGGGTTTGCAGGGTGCGCAATTCATGGGTTTTCATGAGGCGTTTTCCTTTCTTGTGCCAGCAAAACAATCTGTAATTCCATGGAGATCAACTGTGGGAGCTGGCTTGCCTGCGATGGCGGTGTACCCATCACAGTTAAGCTCCCTGACCTACCGCTACCGCAGGCAAGCCAGCTCCCACAGGGGGTCTTGTGTACATTCCTGCGATCTCATGCCAACACCTGGCGCATGCGGCTCAGGGTCTGTTCCAGGTTGCTCGGCTCGCCTGCGTTCTGGCGCAGGAAGGCTTCGATGGCGGCGTGGCGGTTGATCGCTTCGTCGGCCAGGGGGTCGCTGCCGGCGGAGTATTCGCCGACACGGATCAGCATTTCGATCTCGCCATACCGCGCCATCAATTCGCGGATGCGCATGGCCAGACGCTTGTGTTCTTCGCCGGCCACCTGCTCCATCAAACGGCTGCGGCTGCGCAACACATCCACCGCAGGGAAGTAGTTGCGCTGGGCCAGTTCGGCGCTGAGGGCGATGTGTCCGTCAAGGATCGAACGGGCTTCCTCGGCCACCGGATCGCTGGCGGCATCACCCTCGGTAAGCACGGTGTACAACGCAGTGATGCTGCCGGTGGGGCCGGGGCCGGCGCGTTCCAGCAAGCGCGGCAAGGCCGAGAAAAACGACGGCGGATAACCACGCCGTGTCGGCGGTTCGCCCACGGCCAGGCCGATTTCGCGCTGGGCACGGGCGAAGCGGGTCAGGCTGTCCATCAACAGCAACACGTTGCGGCCCTGGTCGCGGTGGTATTCGGCCAGGGTGGTGGCGACAAACGCCGCGCGCACCCGCTCGGCCGCCGGGCGGTCCGAGGTGGCGACCACCGCCACCGTGCGTGCACGGGCCTGGCCGTCGAGCTGCACATCGAGCAACTCGCGCACTTCCCTGCCCCGCTCGCCGATCAGGCCGATCACGATCACATCGGCTTCGCTATTGCGAATGATGCTGGCCAGCAACGATGACTTGCCCACGCCAGGCTCACCAAAGATACCCATGCGTTGGCCCTGGGCCAGGGTCAGCAGGCCGTCGATGGAACGAATGCCCAGCGCCATGGAACGCACGATCAACTGCCGGGAAAACGGTGCCGGGGGTTCGGCGTGCAGCGGGTAATGCTGCAGGGCCACGGTCGGCGGGAGGCCGTCACCGTCGAGAAAATCGCCCATGGGGCTGATCACCCTCCCCAGCTGTGCATCACCCACCGCCACGCCCAGGGTTTCGCCGGTGGCGGTGATCTGAGTGCGGGTGGACAGCCCTTCCATGGAGCCGATGGGCGACAGGATCGCCTCGTCACCGTCAAAGCCGATCACCTCGGCGCTCAGGCTGCGGGCGCTGCCGGGATCACGCAGTTGGCACAGCTCACCGATGCTCGCCCCGGCCACACTGGCCCGCAGTAATACACCACGAATGCTCAACACCGTGCCGTGCATGGGGCGCAAGCGGGCCTGGGCCAGGCGCCCAGAGAGACGTGGCAGCAGCTGTTCCAGGTTCATGCCACGCCCTCTTCGGCGAAGGGCAACAGGCTGCGTCGCAGGTTTTGCAATTGGGCTTCAAGGCCCAGTTCAACTGAACCGGCCGGGCTGTTCAGGCGCGCCTGGCCAGACTGCAACTGTTCGTCCGCATCCACGGCAATCGCCAGCCCTTCCAGCTTGAGGCGTTGGCGCAACGCATCGACCTCCGCTGGCGGCACCCACAGGGTCAACGCCTGGTCCTGGCGAAACGCGCTCAAGGCCTGGCGGGTACTGCGCACCACGCGGTCGGCGTTGTCCAGTTCACCCAGTACTTCACGCACGATGCCCAAGGCCAGGTCGGCCAGGGAGGCTTCCAGGCTGCTCAAGTAATGCTGCACCTGGGACTGGGTGTGCAGCAGCAATTGCGCGACCTGTTCGGCCCCCGCTTGGCGGGCGCTTTCGAAGCCTTCGGCGCGGGCGCTGCTCAGCCATTGTTCGCTGTCGGCCTTGATCTGTTCGGCCTGTTGTTTGGCCGCTTGCAGGAAGGCAAACCCGTCGCTCCATAACGCGGCGTCTTCGGCGCGCAGGATGCGTGCGGTGGGACGGCTCGGCAATTCGCTCATGGCATCATCTCCTCGGCCAGCAGGCACGCGGCGGCGGCCTGGACGATTTCCAGGTCACGGGGCACTCGGGCGCTGTGGCCCTGGGGGAAGGCGAAGCGCAAACGCAACCAGCCCTGCCAATCGACATGCTGGGCGTGCAACCAGGCGGCGACACAGCCTTGGCCGTCGCGGTCGATGGCCTCGATCAATTCGCTGGGATCGCGCAGCAAATCCGCTGCGCCACCGAGTTGGCGCAGGGCCAGGGCTGAGACAAAGACTTCAGCACCCAGGCCTTCGCGCAGCTCATTGACCACCTCGCGGCGGATCTCCCGACTCAGGGTCGCGGCATGCCAAATCGCCCCGCAGAGCCTCGGCAAGCGGGCGAACTGCGCGTGTGACAGCAGCAATACCGACAAGTCCGCCGCCAAGGGTGTGACCAACTGGTCCATGGGCGCCAGTTGATAATGGCTGACCAGCAACTGCTCCAGGCGCTGGCGAAAACGCGGCTGGCCATGCATCGCCTGCAACACGGCGTCGGGCAACTCATCAGCAAAACACGCACCCAAGCTCGGCCCACGCACGAACTGCAACGGCTCGGCGATCAGCCCCTGCCAACGCTCGAACAGACTCATTCACCCTCCTTGAGCACATACAGCGCCTGGGACTGGCGACGCAACCATTGCTGACGGGCCAGCACCCCCAAGGCGCCGAGCGCGATCAATAAAAGCGCACCAAACATCAGCCGCGCCTGGGGCAGGTTGTCTTCCAGCAGCCACAGGCCCATGAAGCGGGCCAGGCGCGGCTGTGCCGGGTTATTGCTGATGGCCACAGCGGCTTTGATTGCCGTCACCGAAACGCCGTCGTAATTCAGGCCGGAAATACCGTTGGCGACCAGGGTCTTGATCTGCGGGATCAGCGTATTGATGTCGGTGCCTGGGTCGTAGCGCACCAGCACCGAAGCCGACGACGGCGAAATCACCCGTTTGAGCAAGTCGTTGTCCGGCAGCACCACGTGCACGCGGGCGGCGACGATGCCGTCGATCTGCGACACCGAGTGCGACAGTTCTTCGCTCAGCGCATAGATCATCTGCGCCCGCTCCTGCACCGGCGACGACACCAGGCCATTGCCCTTGAACACCTCGCCCATGTTGGAAAAGCTCTGTTGCGGCAGGCCGGCGTTGTCGAGCAAGGTCATGGCTTCGGCAAAGCGTGACTCATCGACCACCACCTTGAGCTGGCCGTTGTCCTGGGCCTTGCGCTCCGCCGGGATGCCACCGCGCAGCAGCACCGCGACCATGGCGTTGGCATCGCGCTCGCTGAGGTTGGTGTAGAGGTCGGTGTTGCACGCTTGCAACAGGCTGGCGAGCAGGCCGATCAGCAGCAGGCGCAAGGCGCGGTTGGGGCTTGGCATGGCGTTATTGGCCCTTGAGCAGTGTGTTGGCGGAACCGGAAATCTGCGTCGCACCGCGCACCACCATCTGGGTTTCGATGGAGTAATCGAACATCTTGCCCAAGGAGTGGACGATCTGGTCGACCTGCTGTTCGCCGACCTTTTTCCCCGGCTCGCCTTGAGGCGAAGCGCTGGCGGTGCGGATCTCGGCCGATGCCGGTGGCGGCGCCGACGGGTTGTTGGTGAGCAGGTCGGCGCGCTCGGAAAACGCCCGCGTGCGGTCGATGAAACTGTTCATGCGCTCCATCAGGCCCGAGCCGATCTGGTGCGGGCTGGCGCCTTCGGGCATGCCCTTGGCGGTGTTGGCCATGTGCTCGAACAGGTTCTGCGAGGCCCCGGCGGGCCCCGCGCCGGCAGACGGCGGCAGCGCCGAAGCGCCGGCGGCGAGACTGATAGTCATAGGGGCTTCCTACTCTTCGTCGTCATCGGACATGGCGTCGTTCAGCAGTTCCTGCATCTTGGGCATGATGATGAACTGACCGCCGATGGTGACCGCCTGGGTGATCAACGCATCGGTGAACTTGGGGTCATCGGCTTCGCTGGGTTTGTCGGCGGCCTTGGCGTTGTCCACCGCGGCATTGAACTTGGCTTCAGGGCTGGCGCCACCCGGGGCGAGATTGCTGTCTACGGCTGTTACGGACATGGTGCTGCTCCTTTACTGGGTTGGGGTTTCGGTACTGACTTGCGCGCCACGGAACACCCGTACCCCGCGCTCGCGCGCCACCGGGGCGGCCACGACCTTGGGTTGCAGGTGATCCACATGCTGCTGCACCAACGCCAGGTACGGCGGTGGTCCGGACACGAACACTTCATCGCCCTCGGGGCCATTGCGCATGGAAAGTTGCTGGCCGAACACATCGAGGTTGCTGAGGTAGGCCTGCAACTGGTCGAGGTCCAGGGCGTTGGCCTTGAATAGCTTGGTGCTGATTTCATCGCTGGCATTGAGGTACAGCAGGTTGCCGTCGAAGTACCAGGTGAGGCCGTTGGTGCTGCACAGGGTCTGCAGGAACTCGCCGGCGGTGGCGCCGCGAATCGTGCTGCGGGCTTTGCCGCGCACCTTGTCGGAGAGCACCAGGGGCACATCGAGGTTGTGGCCGAATTCTTCCAGGGCGCTGCGCACATCCTGGTCCACCAGCACGTAGGCATAGGGCTGGGAAAACCACGCGGGTTCTTCGGCGGCGTTGGCAAAACGGCTGCCGAACAGGCATAGGACAGCCAGCAAAAATATGCTTACATGGCGTCCGCCTTCGCCAGACGAGTTGTGACGATGTCCAAGAATTTTCTGCTCGCCAGTACCCTGTTGCTGGCCGCCTGCGCCAGCAAACCCGCGACCGATTCCGACAAGTCGTTGCAACTGGCCGATGACCTGAGCAAGCGCGGCGACTACGCCAGTGCGGCCGCGCTGTACGAGCGTGCGGCGCAGCAACCCAGTGCCGGTATCGAGTTGTGGCTCAAGCTCGGCCAGGCCAGGCTCGACGCCAAGGATGCGCTGGGCGCCGAGCGGGCTTTCCAGCAAGCCCTGGGGTTCGATGCGCGTAACGCTGACGCGCTGCTCGGCCTGGGCACCGCGCAATTGCAATTGGGCAAGACGCAACGGGCGGTGACTGCCCTGGGCCAGGCGGCGGAGATTGGCGGGTTGCCAGTGGCCTACACCCGCCTGGGTGTGGCGCAGATCCTCAATGGCCAGGCCGCTGCGGCGCAAACTGCGTTCGCCAAGAGCCTGAGCCTCAAGCCCGACGACCTCGACAACCGCTGCAACCTGGCCCTGGCTTACGCCCTCGGCGGGCAATCGCAACAAGCGCTGGACGCCATCGCCCCCGTCACCCAATCCCCC
Organism: Pseudomonas reactans; assembly: GCF_013387025.1. NCBI lineage: Bacteria > Pseudomonadati > Pseudomonadota > Gammaproteobacteria > Pseudomonadales > Pseudomonadaceae > Pseudomonas > Pseudomonas reactans. Next base: position 132,854 of record NZ_JACAQP010000001.1, read on the forward strand.
CGCGCCCTGCCCCGTCACCAGCGCAATGTGCTGTTGGTGATGGTGCTGGCCGGTTATGAGCAGCGAGTTGCCACACTGCCGCTGGATGATATTCCGGCTGCCGAGCGTGAGCGATTGGTGACGGAAGCGAAACGCATCAAAGCCATCAGCGACCCGGTGGCTCAAGCAAAAGAGCTGGGCCTGGTCGCCCCCAACTGACACAACACAAGACTGCTTTTGATCTGGCTTTTGATCTGCTTTTGATCTCAATCGCCCCATAAAACCACGCTGGCCGAACGC
>NZ_JACAQP010000001.1:133171-293218 GCF_013387025.1 Pseudomonas reactans
GGCCCACGGATTCAAGCCGGAGAGAGGGAACACCGAGCCTAGGCGAGGTGCCGAGTGGTGGGGCGAGAGCCTTTTGGTTACTTTTGGCTGGGCCGGCTTCCGGCTCTTCCAAAAGTGACCCGCTGTAAGAGCGGAACCATAAGCGGCCGTTACCGCAGGAACGGATATGTACACAGACATACCGCTATCGCTGGCAAGCCAGCTCCTACAGTTGGGATGTGGGGAGTCAGAAAGATACCGGATGCCAGTGAAGGAGGTCATTGTTGGCCCCCCGCGGCGCCGGCCTTGGCTTCCTGCTGGTCCTTGCGCCGCTGCAACTGCTCACGATCAAACCCCTCGATGTACACCTGCGCAGCTCGGCCGACGGGCGCGGCCATCACCGGGCCGGTCGTGCGGCCTTGGGTCAGGTCTTGCTTGCGCTCGACCATCTGCATCAGGTTCAGGTTATTCGCGCAGCCCAACGCCAGGGTCGGTTTGAAATCCTCGCCCAGCCCGATGGTGTCCGTTGCCGGTGGTTGCTGGCATTGGGTCGGCAAGCCATCCGCGCGGTACTCGGATGAGTAGTAAGTGGGCGCCAGGTGGGTCTGGCAACCCATCAGCGCCAGGGGCAACAGCATCAATACGCGTAAAGCAGTCATGGCAGTCCCCCTGATCAATTCATGTAGAAACCGAACGCCCCGCCGCTGCGCGGTCCGGTGGCCGCTGCGGTAGCCGGTTGTGCGTCGAGGGGCGTGGCGAGGGTGCGACCGCGTACCGGTTCCACCAGGTACGGCGTGATGAGAATCACCAGTTCGGTTTCATTGCGCTGGAAGCGCTTGGAGCGGAACAGGTTGCCGAGGATCGGCAGGTCACCCAGCAGTGGCAGTTTCTCGATGTCCTGGCTGCTTTCACGCTGGAACAGCCCGGCGATGGCGAAGGTCTGCCCGCTGCCGACTTCCACCCGCGTATCGGCGCGGCGCACGCTGAAGGACGGCACGTGGAAGTTGCCGAAATCCACGGTGCCGCCGCTGACCACGCTGCTGACTTCGGGGCGCACTTGCAGGGCGATGCGGCCGTTGGGCAGCAGGGTCGGGTTGAACAGCAACGACACGCCGAACGACTTGTACTCGATGCCCACCAGGTCACGGTTGACCGGCACCGGGATCGCCACTTCGCCACCCGCAAGGAAACTCGCGGTCTGGCCGGTCATGGCGGTGATATTCGGTTCGGCAAGGATCTGCAGCACGCCGTTGGCCTGCAACGCATCGAGCATGCCGTCGATGTTCACATTGCCTGAACCGGCACCCGCTGCTGCCAAGCCACCCGCCGTGGCGGCGGCCAATGGTCCGCCGGTGATCAGTCCAAAGGAAAACGTGCCGTTGTTGAACATGGCGTTCCAGTTCACGCCGTAGTGCAGCAGCTCGGAGCGCGACACCTCGGCAAAACGCACACGCAGGTTCACTTGGGCGGACCCTGCGTATTCGGTGGTGTTGATCGCGCTCTGGAAACCTTGCCCCTGAGGGTTGAGCAAGGCATTCAGGTCGGTCGCCTCCGCCACCGAACCCAGGGTGCCCTTGGCGACCAGGCGATTACCGGCGCCGCTGATCTGTGCGCCATTGCCGGGGTGCAGCGCCTGCATCGGCGTGCTCACCGCCTGGCTGCCACTGCTCACGGCCAGGGTCAGGCTCGCCAGTTGTTTGCCGTCGCTGCCCAGGGCAATCAGGCTGGTGTTGCCGGGCGCCTTGCCGAAAATATAGATCGTGCCCGGCGACACCACTTGCAGGTCGGCCACATTCGGCTCGGCCACCAGCACCGAATCCACCGGCGCGACAAAATGCAGGATGCGCCCTTCACCGGAGGCCAGGGCAATCGAACCCCCGGCGCCAGCCGCGATCTCCTGAGCTTGGCTCACACATGCAAAAACACTCAGCAACAGCACACAAAAACGCATCATGAGGCAGACGCCAGGGGGGTGACGGAAGCCGCGGCAGGCGCGCGGCGGTTGGAAATTTCGGTGAGGCTGATGGTCACCAACGCTTGCAGGTTGTACTCGGTGGCCAGCTCGCGGAACGACAGCACCGCCAGCTCCAGCTCACCGCGCAGTACCAGGCGGCGCAGGCTGCGGCGCAGTTCCGGGTGCACCAGCAACACCGCACTGTTGACTTCGCGAGTGTTGTCACAGGCCTGGCGCAGTTGGGCGAGCAAGGCGCGGCTGACTTCTTCGGGGATCAATTCGCGCTGCGGCTCCTGGCGACGCAGGGATGCACGCAATTGGTCTTCCAGGCCCGGCGCCAGCACCAGCGCACCGATCACCCGGTTGCGGTCGGCGTATTGATGGCTGATCTGCCGCGCCAGCGCGGCGCGCAAGTGTTCAGCCAGGCGCCCGGCGTCGGTTTCACGGGCGCCCCACTCCACCATGGCTTCGAGCAAAGCGCGCTGATTGCGGATCGACACGCCCTCGCCGACCAACAGGCGCAGGGTTTCAGCCACACGTTGCAACGGCACCAGGCGCAAGGCTTCCTTGACCAGTTCACCGTAGGTGGCCTCGGTGCGCTCCAGCAGCAGGCGGGTTTCCTGGATGCCGAGGAAGTCGGCGGCATAGCGACGCAGGCTGCGTTCCAGCACACCGCGCAATACCTCGTCGGGCAGCAGGAAGCCGATGCCGGCGTTGCGCAGCGTGTCTTCGTGCTGGCGTTCGACCCAATGGGCACTGCGGCCATTGAGGGGGGAATCGGCCTGCACAGTGGCGATGTCCAGCAGCTGCACATGCACCGGATCGTCCTGCACCAGCAGGCAGTTGATCGGCAATTCGCCCTCGCTCACCGGCACGCCTTCCAGGGACACGCGGAAACTGCCCGGAGTGGCCTTGGCCTCCATGTAGATGCCCGGCACCGGCATGTCCACGCCGAGTTCGGTACGCAGGTCATGGCACAGCGCTTCGACACGCTGGCGCAGCAGTTGGCGCGGCGCGTTCTGGGACACGCCGCTGCCAAGGGTCAGTAGCACCCGGGTATCGGGCAGCAGGTTGTCATCCAGCTCGGCCTGCACTTCGACCTCGGGTTCCGGTGCCTCGACCAGCACTTCCAGCTCAGGCTGCCGGTGATGGCGGCGATACATCATGAACGCCGCGCCGCCAAACACCAGGGACAGACCGAGGAACACCCAGGTCGGAAACCCCGGCAGCAGGCTCACGCCAATCATGATCAACGCGGTCAAGCCCAGCGCCCGGTAACTGGCGCCCAGTTGCTTGATGATCTCGCTGCCCAGGTCCCCCGCTTCGCCGTCGCTGTTGACGCGGGTGACCACGGTGCCCGCCGCCACGGAAATCAGCAGCGCCGGAATCTGCGCGATCAGGCCGTCACCCACGGTCAGCAACGAGTAGGTGTGCACCGCCACGCCGAAGGGCATGTCGCGCTCGATCATGCCGATCAACATGCCGCCGAGCAGGTTGACCGCGAGGATCACCAGGCCGGCGATGGCATCGCCTTTGACGAACTTCATGGCGCCGTCCATCGCACCGAACATCTGGCTTTCTCGCTCAAGGCGCGAGCGGCGGCGCCGGGCTTCGGCCTGGTCGATGTCGCCGTTGCGCAGGTCGTTGTCGATGCTCATCTGCTTGCCGGGCATCGCGTCCAAAGTGAAACGCGCGGCCACTTCCGCCACACGCTCGGCGCCCTTGGTGATCACCACGAACTGCGCCACGGTAATGATCAGGAACACCACCATGCCCACCACCACTTGCCCGGCAATCACAAAGTCGCCGAAGGCCTTGACGATATGGCCGGCGTCGCCGTGCAGCAGGATCAAACGCGTGGTGGTGATCGACAATGACAACCGGAACAGCGTGCTCAACAGGATCAGCGGCGGCAGCGCGGAAAATTCCACCGAATGGCCGATGTAGAACGCCACGATCAGGATCAGGATGCTCAGGGCGATGTTAAGGCCGATCAACGCATCCACCAGATAGGTGGGCAGCGGGATGATCATCATCACGATCGCCATCAGCATGAATGCGACGATGATCACGTCGGTGCGCTGCGCAGCGAGGCGCGCCAGGTTGTTCAGGCGGTTGAGTGCACTCATGCGCCAGCCCTGCGTGCGGCCAGGTAGCGTTTAAAGCATTGGCGCGCTTCGTCCTTGCGCTCGCCGTACCACAAGGCGCGGGCGCGCAGCAGCAACAGGCTGGCCGATTCGCCTTCCAGCGCCACCAGGCGGTCCAGGGCACTCAGGGCACGGGCGGCGTCACCGCTGTCGGTGAAAGCCAGCACCAGCGAGCGCAGCAACACACCGTCGTGGGGCGCGACGCTGACGGCAATCAGCAGCATCACCAGGGCGCGCTGGGACTGGCCATTGCGCCGGTACAGTTCACCAATGCCCTTGAGCAGTTGCACGGCGTCGTCGTTATCGCGGGCCATCAGGTATGCACCTCCGAGCGTTGCTGTTCGAGGTTGCGGCGCATCTCGATCTCTTCGCCGATCAGCTCGACGGCCAGTGCCTTGATGTGTGGCTCGGCGTCCAGGCCGGGCAGGATCTGTTCCATCACATGCTCCAACAACTCCAGCGAACGCGCGCCGCCGAACAGCAACGAGTCGACGCCGGCGGCGGCGGTGAGCGCTTCGAGGTCACTGCGCAGGGAACGGCGGGTCTGGGTCTTGCGGGTCTTGAGCACCGCTTCGAAGGCGGTGGCCTGGCGCGAGTTGACCGGGCGAACGGCTTCGACCGGCGCACTGCGCACATCACTGGGAATCAACGGGCGGGGTTCGACTTTCATGGAAGGACTCGCAGAAACACTGTAGGAGCGAGCTTGCTCGCGAAGGTCGTCAACGCTGACGCGGGCTGCCTGTCGGAACGGGTTGGCTGGGCGTTTTTCGCGAGCAAGCTCGCTCCTACAGGGGGGCGGCGCATGTTCATAGGGTGAAGGTGAAGCGCTCCTCGCCACGGGCGAGGATCACTTGGTTGTTTTCGATGCGTTCCAGTACCCAGTTGTCCGCCAGGGCTGCGCCGGGGTACAGGCGCTTGCCGCTGTCGTTGATCACGTAGGGGTGGGTGCCAAACCACACGGCCTGGAAGCGCACGCGCGGCGCGGCGGCATCGGCGCGGGCCGTCACACGGGGGTTGAGCACGATCTGCTGGCCGTAGCGCTGATCGAACGCCTGCTGCAACGCCAGCCACTGTGGCTTTTGCGACTGTTCAAAGGTGCCGGTGGCGCTGAGCTGGCCATTGCTGTCACTGACTTTCACGGTGTCCAAGCGGGCGGTTTGTAGCTGCTGCTCCAACCAGGCCTTGGCTTGCTCGCGGGACGGTTTTTTCAGCGGCGCAACCTCGTCGGCCACGACCGTTGCGGGCACCAGGGGCGCTTCGCTACGAACCGCCAGCGCCCCCGCACAGATAAACAGCAGGACGGTCGCGACAATCCACGGGGTGATTTTGCGTGGGGTGTCCGACGGCTTTTCAGCTCCACCAGGCACTGCCAGGCTCACAGCCGCCGTGCCGATCCGCAGTTGTAGCGGCAGCCGCGCGCGATGGCCGCTGCCGTGGGGAATGCGCACATTGCCGGCGAGCAGCACATCACCGCCCAGCGCTTCGACCGCCACTTGGTCGCCTTCAAACCGAAGGCGCAGGTGCAGGCCGGCAATACCGGGATCAGTGAGTACCAGATCGGCCGCCAGGTCGGCGCCGAGGGTATAGACCGGCTGGTCGAGCACCAGGGAACTGCCCTGGTGCAAACCACCGGTCACGGTCAAGGTCGGTGCGCCAGTAGCGGCGACCGGCCCCAAGGAAATCAAGGCTGTCATGATTGGGTTTGCCCCCTTGAGCATGTGCAACGGGGTCAAGCATCAGAGGGTAAACGGGCAGCGCCGGCGCCGCCCGTTTGGCGAATCAGTTCTGCGGACGCTGTTTGGTGGCGTCGAGCTCCGCTTTTTTCGCGGTGCTGATTTCGGTGATCTTGGCCGACTTCTCGATAGCCATGTTGAAGGTCGCTTCCATCTTCGCGATAGCGTCGTCGGCGCCGCCTGCTTTTACTGGTGGGACATCAGCCATGTTCATCTCCTTGCATCGATAGGGAAGTTATTCAGTTGCGCAACAGCAAGCTGAAAGTATGCAAACCGGTGAATGCCCAAAACGTCAGACAGTGAGCCTTCGAACTGCCGTCGGCTTGCATGGGTTCCATACTACTCACGATCAAAACGCCTTCGCTGTGAAAGCTTGTGAAACGTTCCGCACAGACGCTGTGAAAGGTTTGGTTCAACCTGGCGTTGAAAAAAACTCATCCATTTTGGGTCACGGAACTTTCTGAAAAAATCCAAGACACGCTGCAGCCCTCGATTTACGGGGACCTGACAACTGAGAGCAGAATGAATTTGAACAATAAGGCGCGATACAGACGATCTGCACGGCAAGGCTTGGCATTTATTTTCGCGACGACTTCACATTTCTCGCTAATAGCCTTTTGCCCAACTTCCCAGATATTTCAATTTGTAACAACAGCGACTTAATCATCACGTTTGATAGCTCCTCTCCAGCAGCCTTATTGCTGGGAGAGCAACTTTCCTCCGCGCCCGTTAGTGCAACTGCACTAATAACCAAAGGACTAGTTCGCGGGCCGGCTATATATAAAACTTCCAGGTGATCTATGACCGACATGAATTATTCACTCACAACGCTCCTCGAAAACGACGGCTGCGCTGAGATTCACTTCGGCCCTTATCGACTGCTCCCCAAGCGCCATCAACTGCTCAAGCACGGACGACCCGTGAACCTGGGCAGCCGCGCGCTGACACTGCTGATCGCCCTCGCCTCGCGGCCTGGCGAACTGCTGAAAAAAGCCGAACTGCTCGACATCGCCTGGCCGAAACTGGTGGTGGAGGAATGCAACCTGCGCACACAGATCAAGACGCTGCGCCGCACCCTTGGTGACGATGACGCGCTGTACATCGCCACGGCACCCGGTCTGGGTTACCGCTTTGTGGCGCCGACCTGGTTCGAACGGGAGCCGAAACCGCTGGTGAAGGAGCCGGTGGTGCTGGGTGTGTACGGCTGCCGCCATTGTCGCGGCGCAGGGATGGCGCCGCAGTTTGCACAGATAGGTATGCAGAACAGTTGATGGCCCGAGGTTATTCCGTTGGAAAAATATGTTTTTTCCAACGGAATGTTTGGCGCAGCCCAATCGTTGTTATTCCTGAAACTGCCCAACACCCCTAACCTTCAGGAACGCTTTTATGAATCGCTCTCTTCTGCTCGGCCTGCTCAGTGTCTTCGCGGTCGGCTCCGCCCAGGCGGCTTCGTTGCAAGTCCCGGTCAACCTGGTAAGTGCCGATGGCGCGCCACAGCCCGTCGGTAGCATCACCATCAGCGAGTCAGCCTATGGCTTGATCTTCACCCCGGATCTCAAATCCCTGCCAATGGGCGTGCATGGCTTTCATATCCATGAAAACGGCAGCTGTGAAGCGGGTGTGAAAGACGGCGTGAAAGTCGCGGCGCTGGCCGCCGGCGGGCACTTCGACCCGGAGAAGACCGGCAAGCACCTGGGCCCTTACGCCGACGGCCACCTGGGTGACCTGCCGGCGCTGTACGTGAACATGGACGGCACCTCGAACAACCCGGTGCTGGCGCCCCGCTTGAAAAGCCTGGCGCAGATCAAAGGCCACGCGCTGATGATCCATGCCGGCGGCGACAACCATTCCGACATGCCCAAGCCATTGGGCGGTGGCGGTGAGCGGCTGGTGTGCGGCGTGATTTAAGCCAGCGCGCTCAGGTCCAGGTGCCCATCCTTGATCGGCGGGCACCAGTAGTAACCGCCGGTCAACGGTGTGCTGATGCGGTACAGGCCATCGACAATCCCATCTTCCAGCCCGCTCATGCGGCGCAGTTGCGCTTCGAATGCATTGAAGGAGTGGCCGAACGCGAGGAACATCAACCCCGCCTGGCCGTTCTCGGCCCATGGCATGGAGCGGCGCACCACGAAGGCTTCCGGGGTGAAGCTTTCCTGGGCGGTACGCTTGGTGTGAGCGGACTCGGGGGCATCGTCGAGTTCTTCGTTGTCGCCATGACGACGGCCGATGATGTGGTCGCGCTCTTGCGCAGGCAAGGCGGCGAAGCCGTCGAGGTCGTGCTGCCACTGCTGGATCGCGGCAAAGCTGGCGCCGCTGTCGGTCAGGGCCGCTTCAACGGCTGCGTCGTCGTGGGGGTTTTCGGTGCCGTCTTCGTAGTCGGTGAGGTCGAAGCCGGTCTTGTAGCGGAAGCCTTCGGTCATCTGCACCAGGCGGAACGCCGGGGCCAGGGCCTTCTCGAAGGCACGGCTGCGCAACAGCAATTCACCGCGATCCACGCCGTGCAGCCATACCCACAGCGCCTGTTGGGTTGACGGGTTATGTGCGCCCGGCCCGCTGACGGTAGGGAATGTGCGCAGGCCTTCAATCCGGGCACCCAAGGCGTTGACCAGCGGCTCGCCAAAACCGACCACCGCCGCCGAGTCGGTCAACTGCACCAGCGCGTCCAACGCAGCGGGCACGGCGGCCAGTGAATCCACGGCAAAAAACAGATGGCGTGCCTGCAATGGCACCGGTGCGGCAAGAATGCCCGGCTGGTACTGACTCATGTGAACTCCTTCTGAAAAGCCGCGCAGTTTAACCGGCAGGCGCAGCGCTGCGTACAAGAAAGCGCGCAAGCCTTGCCATAGAGCCTGTTGTTGGGTGACTCTCTAGTCATGTTTTGCAACTATTCCAGGGGTAGCGACATGACCACCAGCAACCTGCTCACCCAGCTGTTTCCCGCCTCCGCCGCCGAGATTCCCGAGCCATTCCAGCTCGGAGCGCCCATTGAACAGCGTGATTACTTGGTCGATGGCCAGTTGCAGGTGTGGAACGGCCCATTGGCCAAGGTGCAAAGCCCGGTGCAGTTTGGCGACGAACGTGTGCATATCGGCAGCACACCGCTGCTGGACGCCGACACCGCCCTCACCGCTCTAGATGCCGCCGTGCGTGCCTATGATCGGGGCCAGGGTGAATGGCCGACGATGCGCGTGGCCGAACGTATCCAGCACGTCGAAGCCTTTCTGCGGCGCATGCGTGAACAGCGCGACGCGGTGGTCAAGCTGCTGATGTGGGAAATCGGCAAGAACCTCAAGGACTCGCAGAAAGAATTTGACCGCACCTGCGACTACATCACCGACACCATCAATGCTCTCAAGGAACTCGACCGCCGCTCCAGCCGCTTCGAGTTGGAACAGGACACCCTCGGCCAGATCCGTCGCGTGCCGCTGGGCGTAGCGTTGTGCATGGGCCCCTACAACTACCCGCTGAACGAAACCTTCACCACGCTGATCCCGGCGTTGATCATGGGTAACACCGTGGTGTTCAAGCCGGCCAAGCTGGGCGTGCTGCTGATCCGCCCGCTGCTGGAAGCGTTCCGCGACAGCTTCCCGGCCGGGGTGATCAACGTGATCTACGGCAGCGGCCGCGAAACCGTCAGCGCGCTGATGGCCAGCGGCAAGATCGATATCTTCGCGTTTATCGGCACCAACAAGGCCGCCAGCGATTTGAAGAAACTGCACCCTAAGCCGCACCGCCTGCGTGCGGCGTTGGGCCTGGATGCGAAAAACCCCGGCATCGTGTTGCCCGAAGTGGACCTGGACAATGCGGTGAGTGAGGCCGTCACCGGTTCCCTGTCGTTCAACGGCCAACGCTGCACCGCCTTGAAAATCCTGTTTGTGCATGAGGATGTGGTCGAAAGTTTTATCGAGAAATTCAACCAGAAGCTGTCCACGCTCAAACCCGGCATGCCGTGGGAAGACGGCGTGGCGCTGACGCCATTGCCCGAAGTGGGCAAGGTGGATTACCTCAACGGCCTGGTGGCGGATGCCGCGCAGCACGGTGCCAAGGTGGTAAATGAGCATGGCGCTGAAAGCCGTGGATCGTTCTTTTACCCGGCGGTGCTGTACCCAGTGAACCCGCAGATGCGCGTGTACCACGAAGAGCAGTTCGGCCCGGTGGTGCCGATCGTGCCCTACCGCGACCTGGAGACCGTGATCGACTACGTGCTCGATTCCGATTTCGGCCAACAGTTGAGCATTTTCGGCACCAACGCCGTGCAAGTCGGGCGCCTGGTGGACACCTTCGCCAACCAGGTCGGCCGGATCAATATCAACGCCCAGTGCCAGCGCGGCCCGGACACGTTCCCGTTCAACGGGCGCAAAAACTCGGCCGAGGGCACGCTGTCGGTGCATGACGCCTTGCGCGTGTTTTCGATCCGCACCTTGGTGGCGACCAAGTTCCAGGAGAGCAACAAGGCGCTGGTCAGCGACATATTGCGCAACCGCGATTCAAGCTTCCTGACCACCGATTACATTTTCTAGAGGACGATTCGTCGTTGATAAACCTGCATCTGCCTGTGTTTGCCCGGCGCCTGTTGCGCCCACTGCTCGACCCGTACCGCCGCTATCGCCATGCCAAGCTGATCCACGCCGTGCGCGTGTCCATCGGCTTGCTGGCGACGATCCTGCTGACCACCGGCATCAACCTGCCTCACGGTGAGTGGGCGTCGGTGACCATGCTGATCGTGATTGGCGGTTTGCAGCACCACGGCAATATCGGCAAAAAAGCGGTGGAACGCGCCTATGGCACCTTGATCGGCGCCAGCGTCGGTTTGCTGCTGGTGCTGCAACAGGCATGGCTGGGCCAGCCGTTGCTGACCTATCTGCTGATGTCTGTGGTGTGCGGGTTCTTTTCCTATCACGCCATTGGCAAGGGCGGCTATATCGCGCTGCTGTCGGCGATCACGGTGTTTATCGTCGCCGGGCATGGTGACAATCCGGTATCGGACGGATTGTGGCGCACCGTGGATATCCTGATCGGTATCGTGCTGGCGCTGGCCTTTTCCTTCGCCCTGCCGCTGTATGCCGTGTATTCGTGGCGTTACAACCTGGCCAGTGCATTACGCGATTGCGCCGCTATTTATAGCCGGATCATCAATGGCCAGTCGGTGACCGATGATGAACACCTCAAACAGCTCAATCGCTTGAATGCATCGATGGTGCAATTGCGCTCGCTGATGCCGTCCGTGTCTAAGGAAGTGCGGATTTCCATGACGGAGTTGGACGCGATCCAACGACACCTGCGCCTGTGCATCAGCACCCTGGAGATTCTTGGCAATACCCGACCGGATCCGCGCGATGAGCAGGCGATGTCGCGCATGCAGATGATGTTGAAGGCCGAGCATCGGCAGATTCGCGTGCAGTTAGTGGGGATGGCGCGGGCGTTGAAGTCGGGGGTGACAGAGCGGTTGGAGCGGCCAAGTCATACCGGCGCTGAACCGGCGCTGGACGTACCGGTGTATAGCGCGCTGGATGGCTATCGATTGCTGACATTGCAACTGGCACAGAACGTGGATGCAATGCGTCAGCGATTGGCCAAGAGCGCCGGGCACTGGAAAATCTGAATCCGCTGAGCAAAAAAGGATAATTCCGACGCGTTTACAGATTTCAAGAATTTCACACTTTGCCTTACAAAGTTTTCACGTTTTATTCACATTCAGGAACGTAGTGTGAAGCCTCATCCGTTACAAATGTTGCATATCAAGCCCGCCGCCCCAGCGGGCTTTTTTTTGCCTGGGAATTGAGTCAACGCGCTGCCTTGCTCGCTGGCGCGGCAGATTGCTCACGAATCGCCCGCTGGGTATCCAGCACCTTGGCCAAGGCATGTTCCGCCTCAGGGCTTTGCTGCGGCACGCGAATCGCCGCCGACACCAACGTGATCAACTTGGCCATCACCTCGGCATCCGTGGCCGGGCGGCCCAGGCTCATGGAGTTCATCAGCAGGCGCAGTTCGGTGCCAGCCATCACGCCGGAAATCGCCTTGAGGGCAAATTGCAGGCGCACGCCCAGTTCATTGCGCGGCAGGTCCGGCAAGGCCAGGGCAAAGGCTTCGAAGAAACGCTGGAACACCGGCTGGTAATGCACCTTGAGGTATTCCTGGATAAACGGCGACGTGTCGCTGTACACCCGCCCCAGGAAACGGATGAATGAACGTCCTTCCCCACTGGCGCTGGCCGGGTCGCTGCGCTCCAGGCCCATGGCCGGGGCGAACAGCACGCCGAGCAAGGTGTCGCAGTCCAGAGGGCCGTCGGACTCGGCCTCACAGCGCGCGAGCAGTTCCAGACGCTGCTCGTTGAGCGGTTCAAGGCGCTGCTTGAGCAGGGTCTGCATCAGGGAATCCTTGTCCCCGAAGTGGTAGTTCACCGCAGCCAGGTTTACCTGGGCACGCTCGGTAATCTGCCGGAGCAGAACGGCGTCGTAGCCATACTTGATGAAGAGAGCCTCTGTCGCATCCAGCAATCGAGTCTTGGTAATGTTTGGAGCGCTGACTTTCTTCGCGACCATAGAAGTTCCACGTGGGAAATATTGTTTTAAAAAATAATTTGATTTTTTATACCGGGCCGACCGTCCGAAAGCAAGTAGTGACACACCGCCATATAACCGAAAGCCTTTGCAGACGGGCGTGCAGAGGTTAGTCGAACGGGTTTCTAGCAGGCTTCCGCTGCCTGGGGAGCAATCGTTTCAAAGGGTGAAACCGCTCTATATCCATGGCTGGCGAAGCGGCTGGAACACGGTTAGTATTCAAACAATATTTTAAAAACAAGAAATAAAACCAGTCCGTGACGCGTACCAGGCAGCTCCCGAACTTGTTACAAGGCTTTACCAAGGGGGCATGGCAGCACCGTCGAGACTGAAGGCGTAGTCATGATGACAGATACCCCCGCGCAACCCGGCTTGATCTCCCTGAACGGCATCGGCAAAAGCTACCAGCTGGCCGGTCAGCACCTGTCCATTCTCAATAATGTCTGCCTCTGCATCGCCAGCGGCGACAGCTGCGGCATCCTCGGCGCCTCCGGCTCAGGCAAAAGCACGCTGCTCAATATCCTCGGCCTGCTGGACCTGCCCAACTGCGGCCAGTACCACTTTGCCGGGCACGATATCTTCAACGCCACACCCGATGAACTGGCGGCGATCCGCAACCAGCAGATCGGTTTTGTGTTCCAGAGCTTCAACCTGTTGCCACGCCTCAGCGCCTTGGACAATGTCGCCCTGCCCCTGAGTTATCGCGGCGTGTCGCGCCATGAGTCGGTGGAACAAGCCCTGCGCATGCTCGAACAAGTCGGCCTGGCCGACCGCGCCCACCATCGCCCCGCCGACCTGTCCGGCGGCCAGCGCCAACGGGTCGCCATTGCGCGGGCGTTGGTAGGCAAGCCCTCGGTGATCCTCGCAGACGAACCCACCGGCAACCTCGACAGCACCACGGCCCAGGACATCATGGACCTGCTGCTGGCGCTGAACCGTGAACAACAAGTCACCCTGATCATCGTCACCCACGACCCCCACATCGCCGAGCGCCTGGACCGCAAGATCCTGGTGCGCAATGGCGTGGTACAGGAGGCCGGGCGCCCATGATCGAGGGGGTAAAGAGCAGCCTGCGGGTTGAACAGAACCTCAGCCAACTGCTGCATGAAGCGTTCGTCAGCCTGCGCACCCTGGGCAAGCGCTCGATCCTGGCCTTGCTGGGGATTGTGATCGGCAGTTCGTCGGTGGTGGCGCTGATCAACATCGGGCATAACGCGTCGGTGGATGCCGCGATGATCTTCAAGGACATGGGCACCGACACCCTGATCGCTCAGTTCCCCCCCAAGGGCGCCAGCACTGTGCCGATGCCCGCCCGCCTCGACCTCGACGCCATGCGCCAGACGGTGCCGGGCATTGCCCATATCGGTGCGCTCACACTGTTCAGCGGGCCCATCGTGTTCCATGGCCGTACCGCCAACGCCAACTTCGTGGGCAGTACACCGGACATCAAGGACGCGATGCGCCTGGTGGTGCAACGGGGGCGTTTCCTGTCGAGCTTCGATGCCAACGAAACCTACGGCGTGATCGGTGACCAAGTGGCCCAGTCACTAAGTGCACCGGGCGACCCCTTGCAAGTGGGCGATCGCGTGCGCATCAACGACTACCTGTTCCTGATCGTGGGCATCCTGCGCAGCCAGCCACGGGCGATGCTGATGCCCGTACAGGCCAATGAGTCGCTGTTCATTCCCGCCGAAGGCATGCGCCGCATCTACGCAACACCACAGATCGGCAACCTGATCATTCGTGCCGCGCCCGGCCAGGACATGGAGCGCGTCGCCCAAGACACGGCCGCCGCGCTGAAACCCCAGCTCCCCGACCACGATGTGGACATCCAGGTGCCCCAGCAAATGATCGACGGCATGACCCGGCAAAGCCGCACATTCGCCTACCTGCTGCTGGCTTTGGGCGCGATCTCACTGGTGGGCGGTGGTGTGGGGGTGATGAACGTGATGCTGATGAACGTCTCTGAGCGCCGCCGCGAGATCGGCATCCGCATGGCCCTCGGCGCCCGCCAGCGCGATATCCGCAATCTGTTCCTGCTCGAAGCCGTGACCCTCACCGCCGTCGGCGCGCTCTGCGGCGCGGTGCTGGGCATGACCGCTGCCTGGTTGTACGCCTGGCTGTCGGGCTGGGAATTTTCACTGGCCGTGGCCGCCTTGCCGCTGGGGGTGGGCAGCACGTTGCTGGTGGGGTTGTTCTTCGGCATCTACCCAGCGGTGTCGGCCTCACGCTTGCAGCCGGTGGAGGCCCTGCGCGATGAATAAATGGCTCTGGCTGCTCGCATTCGTCAGCCTGCCCGGTACAGCCGCCGACGTGGTGATCAAGCCATCGGCGCCCAGTAGCACCCGCAGCGGCTATGACCGCAGCGTCTCGTTGAATGCTCAGGTCACCCGCCTGACACTGGGCGATGCGGTGTACCTTGGCTTGCGCAACAACCCGGCGATCCGCAGCGCCTACCTGCAACGGGTGGCGCAGAAATTCGACCTGCGGGTGGCCGAAGATGTGTTCAACCCCAAGCTCACCCTCAACAGTTATTACCGCACCAACCGTGGCTCCGCCGACAACACACGCAATGCCAACCTCGCGCCGGCCACCAGCCTGCTCAGTGAATACGGCACGCGCCTGAGCATGGCCTGGACCCAGCAACTGAACACCGCCGACCGAGCCGGCCGCTACCGCAGCGACGGCCTCGACCTGGCGATCATCCAGCCGCTGCTGCGCGGCGCCGGCTGGGACGCCACCACCGCGCCGCTGCGCCTGTCGCGCCTGTCGGAACAGGCCAACCGCCTGAACCTCAAGGCCACCGTGGCGCAGACCATCAGCCAGATCATCGCCACTTACCGCGAACTGTTGCGCGCCCAGCAGCAACTGAGCATCGTGCAGGACGCCCTCAAGCGCTCCGGCACCTTGCTGGAGGTGAACAAGGCGCTGATCAATGCCGGGCGCATGGCTGAGTTCGAAATCGTGCAGACCGAAGCCGATATCGCCACCCAGCAACTGGGCGTGGAAGAAGCACAGAACCAACTGGACACCAGCCGCCTGGCCCTGCTGCGCCTGCTGGCGCTGGACCTGTCCACACCGATTCGCGCCACCGAAGCCCTGGAGGCCCAGCCCGTGCAGGTCGACAAGCGCCAGGCCTTCAACCTCGCGCAGACCCAGCAGCCGGAATACCTTGCCGCTTTACTCGGCAGCCAACAGGCCGACCTGAACCTGGTGATCGCCAAGGACTCCGGGCGCTGGCAGGTGGACCTCGTGGCCGGTGCCAACCAGATACGGGCCAACACCGACAACGACGCCGGCCGTACCAACAACCGAACCTGGGATAGCTACGCCGGGGTGCAGGTGCAAATCCCCATCGGCGACATCAGCACGCGCCAGGCTGAAGTGCGTGCGCGGGTGAATGTGGAGGATCAGGAGATCCGTATCACCGATGCGCGCCAGGAGCTGGAGCGCAGCGTCAACAACGTGGTGCGCGACCTCGGCACCCGCTGGCGCCAATATGAAATCTCCCAGCGCGCCGTGGAGCTGTCGCGGCGCAAGATCGAGATTGAGCGGGAAAAACTCAGCGCCGGACGCTCCACCAACTTCCAGGTGCTGAGTTTCGAGACCGACCTGCGCAACGCCGAAAACGCACAGCTCAATGCGCTGATCGCTTATTTGAACGCCCAGACCCAGCTCGACTTGACCCTGGGCATGACGCTGGAAAGTTGGGAAATCGCCCTCAATGACTACTAATCAGAAACGCCTGCTGGGCGCTGTACTTATCCTGTTGCTGGGCAGCGCGGGCCTGGCCTTGCGCGGCCCGGCCTCCGATCCGGCCGGGATTCCCGAGCAGTGGCAGGCCGTCCAGCCCGACGCGCTGGTGCACCAGATCGGCCTGGTGGGCAAGATCGAGCCCGACACCACCATCGCCCTCACCGCGCCGTTCGACGGCAACGTGCAAGCCAACCTGGTGGAGCAAGGCCAAAGGGTCGAGGCCGGCCAGGTGTTGCTGCGCATGGACCCTGCCACCCTGGAGGTGCAATTGCGCGACGCCCTCTCCGTCCAACTCAGGGCCCGGCGTACCGTGCAGGAAATGCAGGACTGGGACAACGGCCCCACTGTCAGCCGCGCGCGCCGTGCCTTGCGCACCCTCGAAATGACCGCCAGCAACACCCAGCGCAAACTGACCGAAAGCGAAAACCTGTTCCAGCGCGGCATCATCCCGCGCAACGAGCTGGATGACCTCAAGCAGCAGACCCAGCAGCAACAACTCGACCTCGCCTCCGCGCGCAGCGAACTGCAGCAGGCCCTCGACCAGGGCAAGGGCGAATACCGCCAGATCGCCGACATGGAACTGACCAATGCCACGGTGAAATACGACGCCCTGCACAAGCTGCTCGACGGCCAGGAAGTCAAGGCGCCGTTCTCCGGCATCGTGGTGCCGCCGCCCGGCAATACTTCAACTCAGGGCGGCGGCAACAACACCGCCCCGGTGCAGGCCGGCAGCAAGGTCAGCCAGGGTCAGGTGCTGTTTGGCCTGGCGAACATCGAACGGCTTAAAATCGTCGCCAAAGTCTCGGAGCTGGACATCAACCAGTTGCATCAAGGCCAGGCGGTGGAAGTGCTGGGGGATGGGTTTGACGGCGAGCGGCTGAGTGGCACGGTCAGCGTGGTGAGCGGCTTGGCGATTGCCAGTGACAGCCAGGGCAGTGCACAGTTTCCGGTGACCTTGTCGATCCCCAAGCTCACGCCGCAGCAGTTGCAACGGGTGCGACTGGGGATGAGTGCGCGGTTGACCATCGTGACCTACAACAACGCGCAGGCAATAGTGATTCCAAGCCAGGCGATAGCGCCGGATATGACGGTCGAATACCGTGAGACGATGGATAAGCCGGTGGAACGGGTGAAGGTGACGAGCGGGCAATCGACGCCCCAAGGCGTTGAGGTGTTCGGTTTAAAGCCCGGCTTTGTGAAGACCTCGAAATAGATGGCGATCCCACAGTTAGATTTGTGTCAGCTTTGCGGCCAAGGCTTTAGCTTGAATCGCCACATCCGTCACCGCCGTGCTTTCCCACCACATCCCCCGCAACGGCGGGCCCATGGCGAACAAGCGCTGGCTGACCTGCCCCTGGGCATCCACCACCGCCCCGCAAGCATCGGCCGCAATGCCCAACGCCAATGGCCCAGGCTGGATCAACCCACGCTTGAGCAACTGCTGCGGCAACGGCCGGGCCACGCGGCGCCAGTCGTATTCGATGCCGCTGGAGTTGATCAGGGCCGCGCCGCAAACCCGCTTTACCGCGTGTTCGCCCCGGTAACGCACACCAATGGTCACGCCCTCGACCGAAGGCTCCAGGCCCTTGAACGACGCCGCCCGAATCCGCAACCGCCCCGCTTCATGCAACCGCGCCACCAACTGCGCGCTCAACGGCGGCGAACGGTGGTGATGGCTTTCCCACCACGGCCGCACATGGCGCACGAACTGACGTTTTTCGCGTTCACTGGCCTGGCTCCACAGCCGGCCGATATGCGCACGCACCGTGTCCAGCGGCGCCTGCCAATCAATGCCCTGTGCTTGCGCCATCGTGCATTGCCGACGCACCTCGCGCAGCAATTGCCGAGGGCTGCGCAGACGGTGATCTTCGCCAAGGAAATCCACCCAGCTCGGCGGCTGGCGGCGCACATGGGGCAACAGGCCATGGCGCGAGAAAATCTCGATCGGCCCGCGATGCCCGGCCTGTTCCAGGGACACCACGGCATCAACCATGGTCAACCCGGAACCGATGATCAGCACCGGCGCTTGCGGGTCAATCGCGGTCATGGCTTGCACATCCCAAGGATCCACCGCTGCTGCGTTCAACCCGCTGGACTCGGTCTGCGGTGTGCGCGCTGCCGGGAACATGCCGGTGGCCAGCACCGCAACACCGCCGCGCAATTGCTGGCCGTCATCCAGGGTGAGCAGTGCTGAACCTTCGTCCACCTGCAGGTCGACCCCTTCAGCACGCACATGCTCGACGCTGGAGGCAGACTGCGCTTTCGCCTCGGCCAAGCGTTGCTGGGCGTACACGCCAAATATCCCGCGTGGCGGGAACAGTTCACTGATCGGCACGTGCTGCTGGCGCGACTCCGGCCAGCCTCCGGCGCCAATGTACTCGGTGAGCCACTGGGTCAAATCGTCGGCATTGTCCGGGTCGACACTCATGCGCGCCGCGTTGCCGTTCAGGGTGTGGCCCAGTTCGACAGCACTGTAGGCCTCGCCCCGACCGAGTTCGGCACGCGGCTCGATCACCAGGATCCGGCGCCGACCCGGCAGGCGCAGCAGTTGCACCGCCAGCATCGTGCCGCTCAGACCGCCGCCGATGATCAGTACATCAGCGTTGCGGATGGATTCAGTCATGCAGAGTCGCCCTTACTGTTTGCCCAGGTAAATGTCATGCAAGTCGCCCCGCGCCAACAGCTCAGCGGCGCTGCCACTCAAGGCCACGCGGCCAGTATCCAATACGTAGCCGTGGGACGCATAGTTCAGTGCGACATTGATGTTCTGCTCGGCGATCAGGAAGCTCACCTGCTGCTCACGGTTGAGCTGCGCGATGATCTCGAAAATCTCCTGCACGATCATAGGCGCCAAACCCATGGACGGCTCGTCGAGCAGTACCAAAGTAGGACGCGTCATCAACGCCCGGCCGATGGCGACCATCTGCTGCTCGCCGCCCGAGGTGAGCCCGGCGCGGGTGTGGCGCTTGGTCTTGAGCCGTGGAAACCAGGTGTAAATGCGCTCCAGGTCCTGTTCCATGTCCTTGCGGCTCAAGCGCCGCACGAAGCCGCCGCTGCGCAGGTTGTCTTCCACCGTGAGCTGGCCGAACACATGACGGCCTTCCAGCACATGGACCGTGCCCTGGCGCACGCGCTGGCTGGGATCGACACCGGCCAGGTCCAGGCCCGCATATTCGATCACACCCCGGCTGACCTCCGCTCGCTCGGCCCGTACCAACCCCGAAATCGCCTTGAGCGTGGTGCTCTTGCCGGCGCCATTGGCACCGAGCAAGGCGACGATGGCACCTTTGGGCACGCTCAGCGACACCCCGGCCACCGCGAGGATCGCGCCGTCGTAGATCACTTCGATGTCGTTGACCGTCAACAGTGACAGGCTGGCGGATTCAGCGGCGGGCTGGCTCATGGTTTACTCATCCCCGGTGCAGGTGCGTGGCGTCAGGCCTTTTTCCTTGGCAAAGGCGGCGGACTTTTCATCGATCAATGGTCGCAGCAGCGCGCGGTCGGCGGCGATCCACTCGCTGATCAGCGTCCAGTTGGCGCCATCCCACTGCTGCACCCGCGCCGAGCCGCCACCTTCGTGGTCGCGGCACGACAGCTTGAGGTTCTGCATCAGCCCCAAGTAGCCCATGTTTTTCAAGCGGGCGTCGTCAATGTTCAGGTGTTCCAGACCCCAGCGGCCCTCTTCGCCATTCAGCGGACGCTTGCCGAACTTGGCCTGGCCGGTGCGGATCGCTTCCACCGCCACGGCGGCGTTCACCAGGCCGGAGTTGTAGTAGACGCTGCCGAAGTTCTTCAGGTCCTTGAGGTCGCTGTGGCCCTTGTCGAGGATGTATTGCTTGAGGCGCTTGTGGATCTCGAAGTCGGCACCCGCCGGGTACGGCGTGAGTGCCAGGTAGCCCTTGGCGGCGGCACCGGCAGGCAAGACGTCTTCGCTGGAACTGGCCCAGATGTCGCCGATGATGTGATCCACCGGAAAACCGAAGCGCGCGGCAGTCTTCACCGCCACCGGGGTGGATACGCCCCAGGTACGCAGGAACACCCAGTCCGGGTTGGCCTGGCGGACCTGGCGCCATTGCGCGGACTGTTCGTTGCCGGGGTCGGCCACTGGAATCTGGATGTTTTCAAAGCCGTACTTTTCCGCCAGCAGTTTCAGCGGGCCGAGGGTTTCGCGGCCATAGGCCGAGTCGTGGTAGACCGTGGCGATCTTCTTGCCCTTGAGTTTGTCGAATCCGCCTTCGCGCTGGGCGATGTAGTTCACCAGGGTCGACGCCTCGCTGTAGAACGTCAGCATCACCGGGAAGTTGTAGGGGAACACCGTGCCGTCGGTGGCTTCGGTGCGGCCGTAGCCGAGGGTAATCAGTGGGATCTTGTCCACCTCGGCGCGCTCGCTCAAGGCATAGGCCGCCGGTGCCCCGTTGGGCTGGTACACCGCAACCGGCGCGCCATCCAGGCCATTCTTGAAGCGCTCGTAGCACTCAATGCCCTTCTCCGCCGTCCATTCGGTCTCGCATTCCTGCCACACCAACTTGACGCCGTTAATGCCGCCTTCGACCTCGTTGATGTAGCGCAGGTAGTCGATCATCCCGGCCCACACCTGCACGCCGCTGGACGCGTAGGCGCCGACGCGGTAGGTGGCCAGGGGAATGAATTGCTGGTCCGGCGAGGCCATCGCCTGGGGAACAGCACCGGCCAGGGCGGCCAGCGCGAATGCAGCGCCGACCAGGGAACGTTTCAAGGATGCACGCATGGGAATTCTCTTGAGGGAATGTTAGAAACGCAGCGGCCACTGCCGCACACGGTCACGCAGGTTGTGCAACAGGCGAATCAAGCCCTCGGGTTCCTTGATGAGGAACACGATGATCAACACGCCAAAGATGATTTTTTGCAGGTTCTGCAACTGCCCCGCATCCACCGAACCACCGAACAGCGCCTGCCCGGCGTGGCTGAGGAAGATCGGCAACAGGCTGATGAAGGCCGCACCGACAAAGTTGCCGGCGATGCTGCCCATGCCACCGATAATGATGATGAACAGGATCTGGAATGAACGATTGATGTCGAAACTGCTGGCGCTGGCCGTGCCCAGGTAGGCAAAGGCCCACAGCGCGCCGGCGATGCCTAGGTAGAACGAGCTGACCGCAAAGGCCAGGCGCTTGTAGCGCACCACCGGAATACCAACCACGGCGGCGGCGGTGTCCATGTCGCGGATCGCCATCCAGTTGCGCCCGACCTGGCTGCGCACCAGGTTGATCGCGGTCCAGGTCAGCAGCAGCACGGTGACCAACGTCAGCAGGTAACGGCCCAGCGGGGTATTGAGGTCATGCCCGAACAGCGCAAGCTTCGGCGCGGAGATGGTCCCGGACGAGCCATAGTTGTAGAACCAGGGGAATTTGACGAACAGCCACTCCAGGAAAAACTGCGCGGCCAGGGTGGTGACCATCAGGTAAAAGCCCTTGATCCGCGAGCTCGGCAGGCCGAACAACAGGCCGACCAACGCGCTGATAACCCCGCCGCCGAGCAGCGCCACCGGCAAGCCGAGTTCCGGCAGGCGCAGCAAAAAACCGTAGGCGGCAAATGCGCCAACAGCCATGAAACCGGCGGCCCCTACCGAGGTTTGCCCGGTGTAGCCGGTGAGCAGGTTCAAGCCCAACCCGGCCAACGACAGCACTAAAAAAGGGATCAGGATCGCATTGAGCCAATAGTCATTGCCCCACAGCGGCACCACGACAAAGGCCAGCGCCAACAGGCCAGTCAGCCCCCAGGGAATGCGCCGCTGGATCAGCAGCAACGGGGCGGTGTCTTGAACAACGGGAATCGACATGGTTTCAGACTCGCTCGATGGCGCGCTCGCCGAACAGGCCGGCGGGACGGATATACAGGAAGGCCAGGGCCAGTACGTAGGCGAACCACGGCGTGATGCCGCCGCCGATCAAGGGGCCGATATACACCTCGGCCAGGTTCTCCGCCGCGCCGACGATCAACCCGCCGACAATCGCCCCGCCAATCGAGGTAAAGCCGCCGATGATCAGCACCGGCAAGGCCTTGAGCACCACCAGCGACAACGAAAACTGCACCCCTTGGCGCGCACCCCACAGCAGCCCCGCCACCAGCCCGACAATCCCGGCCACCGCCCAGACGATCTGCCAGATACGGTTGAGGTTGATGCCAATGGACAGCGCCGCCGTGGTGTCATCCGCCACCGCGCGCAGCGACACACCGATGCGGGTCTTGTTGAACAGCAGCGCCAGCACCGTCACCAGCACCACTGCAGCGGCCGCGGCGATCAGGTCGAATTGACTGAGCATCAGCGGGCCGACGAACAGCGGCACGTCGTCGATGCCCAAGTCCAATGCCCGCACTTGCGACCCCATCAAACCTTGGGCCAGGCCTTCGATAATGAATGACAGGCCCAACGTGGCCATGAACAACGTGATCTGCGAGCGGTTCACCAGCGGCCGCAACACCAGGCGCTCAATCAGCATGGCGCCGACGATCATCACGATCACGGTCAAGAGCAGCGCCAGGGCAAACGGCACGCCTTGATCATGCAGGCTGACGAAGGTCAGCGCGGCGAACAACAGCATCGAGCCCTGGGCAAAGTTGAACACGCCACTGGCCTTGTAGATCAGCACGAAACCGATGGCGACCAGCGAATACATAGTGCCAGCGAGCAGGCCGCCAAGCAGGGTTTCAAAGAAAAACGTCATCAGTGCACCACTCCCAGGTAGGCCGCGATCACCTCGGGATTGGCCTGCACTTCGGCGGGCGTGCCGTCGCCGACCTTGCGCCCGTAATCGAGCACCACCACGTGGTCGGACAGCCCCATGACCACGCCCATGTCGTGTTCGATCAACACCACGGTGGTGCCGAGGTCGCGGTTCACGTCGGCGACGAAGCGCGCCATTTCCTGTTTTTCCTCGGCGTTCATGCCGGCCATGGGTTCGTCGAGCAGCAACAGGCTAGGGCCGGCGATCAATGCCCTCCCTAGCTCGACGCGCTTTTGCAGGCCGTAGGACAGGTTGCCCACCAGCACATCACGCTGAGCTTGCAACTCAAGAAATTCGAGAATGCCCTGGGCACGCAGGCGGAACGCTTCGGCTTCCCGGCGTGCGCGGGGTAAGCCCAGGGCCTGTTCGATAAAGCTGCTGCGCAGATGCCGCGACAGGCCGGTGAGGATGTTGTCGAGCACGCTCATCTTCTTGAACAGCGCGTTGTTCTGGAAGGTGCGACCAATGCCCCGGCGCGCGGCGCCCAATGGGTCAATGCGGTGGAAGTGCTGGTCTTCGAACACGATCTCGCCGGCATCGAAGCGATACACGCCATTGAGTACGTTGAGCAACGAGCTTTTGCCGGCACCGTTAGGACCGATCAGCGCGCAGATCTCGCCGCGCGCCACCTCGAAGGACAAGGCATTGATCGCCTTGACGCCCTTGAACGACAGCGAAATATCCCGCACCTGGAGAATGGCTTGGCTCATGCGATGTCCCGTTTGAATTCCGCCAGCCACACCGGCGACGGGGTGGATTTGAGGGGTTGCCAGATATAAGCCAGGCGCTGAAAGCCGAGCAGCTTGCGCACACGGTTTTTCAACAGGCGGCGCAGGCCGCTTTGCGGGTGGGCGATGGCCCAGTCGCACAGGCGCCGACGCCAGGTGCCATGGGGTGCCAGGCGGCTTTCAATTTCGTCGGCCAGGTGCTGCAAACGTGCGGGCGATAACAGCAGGCCGGTGGGCGCCACTTCACTGCGATCACGCCGAGCCGAGGCCAGGCTTTCCGGAAAGGCCAGGCCATGGCCGCTGTTCAGCCATTGCTCCAACACCACCGCCAGGCCGCCCTGCCAGCGGGTGCCCTCTTCGCTCCACAACGCGGTTTCGCCGCTGGGTTGCCACCAACGTACGAGGTGCTGCGCCGGGTCGATCGGGCCGAGCAACTGGGCAAAATCCAGCAGGTTGGCCGATTGCCAATGCCGCACTTGCTGGCGGTCCTGGGTGTAAGAGTGGGTGGGACGGATGCGCCACAGGTGTTGTTGCAGTGCGTCGACCTCAAGGTCGTCAGCCAGGGTCAGGACCTGCCCACCGATGGAATGAGCAGCCAGCACCAACAGCAACAGGTTCGGCTCGAACGCCCCGCTGAGGGCCACGCGCGATTGCTCGTCAAAGCCCTGCTGACGCAAGCCATCGGCCAGACGCTCCACATCCCGCAAGGCGTCGATCCAGCGCCATGCATGCCACTGGCCCTGGCGTTTGTGGCGCAAGGCGGTGTGCAGCGGCGTGATCTGTGCCCAGTGGTGCAGTTGTTCCAGCGCCTTGGGCAGGTTGCCGAGCAGTTCGGCGGGCCATTCCAGGGCCAGTGGACGTTTGAGTTCGTGCACGCTCATAGGGGTAATGCTCCTATTGGGGGGGGTGTGCGTGCGGTGGTCCGCTGGCCAAGGTGGATCAAACAATGAAGATCAAATGTGGGAGCTGGCTTGCCTGCGATGACGGTGTATCAGTCACTTATCAGCCAACTGACCTACCGCTATCGCAGGCAAGCCAGCTCCCACATTGACCGAGGCGTTTCAGTTAGAGGCTGGTGGCCTTGAGGTCGCGGTAACCGGCGCCGGGGTGATTGGCGCCCAACCGTGCACCGTCACCAAACAACTTCTCACGCAGCGTGCCCTGGGCGTATTCGGTCTTGTACACCCCGCGTTTCTGCAACTCCGGCACCAGCAGGTCCACGGCGTCGATGAAGGTTTCGTGGGTCAGCGCATAGGCCAGGTTGAAGCCGTCTACGTCGGTTTCCTCGACCCACTCTTGCAACAGGTCCGCCACGGTTTCCGGGCCGCCTACAAACAGCGGGCCAAAGCCGCCGATGCCGACCCAATCGGCCAGCTCGTTGGGCGTCCAGACCTTGTTCGGGTCGGCCGTAGAGAAGGCTTCCACCGCCGATTGAATGGCGTTGGTGTGCACATGCTTGAGGGGTTCGTCGGGTTTGAATTGGCTGAAGTCGATGCCGGTCCAGCCGGAGATCAACGCCATAGCACCCTCATAGCTGACGTAGGATTTGTACTCGTCGAACTTGGCCTTGGCCTTGGCGTCGGTCTCACCGACGATCACGGTCTGCAGGTTGAAGATCAGGATTTTCTTCGGGTCGCGCCCTGCCTCGGCGGCACGCCGGCGGATGTCAGCAACCGTTTTTTTCAGCAGCACCTTGGACGGTGCGGCGACGAACACACACTCGGCCTGCTCGGCGGCGAACTGTTTGCCTCGGCTGGACGCGCCGGCCTGGTAAAGCACCGGCGTACGTTGCGGCGAGGGTTCACACAGGTGAATACCGGGCACCTGGAAGTGTTTGCCGACATGGCGGATCTCGTGGATCTTGCTCGGGTCGCTGAAAATCCGGCGCTCGCGGTCACGCAGCACCGCGCCCTCCTCCCAGCTGCCTTCCCAGAGTTTGTAGCAAACCTCCAGGTATTCCTCGGCGTAGTCGTAGCGCGCATCGTGTTCGGTCTGGGCTTTTTGGCCGAGGTTCTTGGCGCCACTCTCCAGATAGGACGTGACGATATTCCAGCCAATGCGGCCCTTGGTCAGGTGGTCCAGGGTCGAGAGGCGACGAGCGAACGGATACGGATGTTCGAACGACAACGAAGCCGTCAGGCCGAAACCAAGGTGTTCGGTGACCAAGGCCATCGGCGCGATCAGCGACAGCGGATCGTTAACTGGCACCTGCGCCGCCTGGCGAATCGCCGCGTCGCCGTTGCCGTTGTACACGTCATAAATGCCCAGCACGTCGGCGATGAACAGGCCGTCGAACTTGCCGCGCTCAAGGATCTTGGCGAGGTCAGTCCAGTATTCCAGGTCCTTGTACTGCCACGAACGATCACGCGGGTGCGCCCACAGGCCGGGCGATTGGTGGCCGACACAGTTCATGTCGAAGGCATTCAAGCGGATTTCACGGGACATCAAAGCACTCCGTTGAGGTGGTAGTTGCCGACAATCTGGTATTTCCAGCGCAGCGGGTCGTCAAGGGTCGACGGCAGTGCGGTGCGTTGGCCGGTCAGTTCGAATTCGGCATTGCTCGCGGCAATCAAGGCTTCGGCGGCGGCGATCTGCGCTTCGGTGGCGGCCACCGGGCTTGGGTGGGTTTCAGCGCGTTCCAGCAAGGCGGCGGCCACGTCGACGCGGATCTGCAGATCGCCGAAGCGGCTGATCACATAGGGGTCATCGCTTGTCTCGACATGGCGGCGGGTGCTGTCCAACAGTTGGCGCGCAAGGCTCAGTGCGGTCATGGTTAATCCTCAGTTCCAGGCGTGGCGCGCGGGCTTCACGCCGTTGAGCACGAAATTACCGATCAGGTGGTATTTCCAGCGGGCCGGATCGTGCAGGGTGTGGGTGCGCGCGTTGCGCCAGAAGCGGTCAAGGTTGTGTTTGCCGGTGACCGAGCGGGTGCCGGCCAGTTCGAAGAGCTTGCTGCTGGCGAGCAAGGCGGTTTCGGCCGACAGCACTTTGGCCTGGGCAACCACCAAGGAGGCCTGGGCCACGCTGTCTTCACTTGGCTCGGCGAGCGCACGGTCCACCGCCAGGCCGGCCTTGGCGAGGATGGCTTCGGTGCCGTGCACGCGCCATTCCAGGTCGCCGATGGCGGCGATGGTGAACGGGTCCTGCCAGCCGTGATCCTGCTGGCTGTCGATCCACGGCCGCGCCTGGCGTGCGTAGATCTTGGCCTGTTCAAGGGCGCCCAGGGCGATGCCGGTGTCGACGGCTGCCTGGATGATCTGTGAAATCGGGCCGTTGGCGGTGGGTTGATCGAAGGCCTGGTGAGCGGGGATCACCGCGCTGAGGGGCACGGTTACGCCGTCAAGGGTCACGCCGCCGCTGGCGGTGGTGCGCTGGCCGAAGCCGTCCCAGCTGTCGATCACACTCAGGCCCTGAGCATCGCGTTCGATGAAGGCGATGAACGCCTGGTCTTTTTCGTTATTGCCGACGGTGGGCACGATATGGGCGAACAATGCGCCGGTGCAGTAGAACTTCTCGCCGTTGATTTGCGCGCTGTCGCCGTGGAAGCGGATCTGCGTGTCGAAGGTGCCGGCGTTCTTGCTCTTGGCTTCGGAGAAGGCATTGCCGAAGCGATAGCCTTGCAGGACTTTGCCGAAGTAGTACTGCTTTTGTGCCTCCGTGGCCGTTTGCAGCAGGATGTCCACCACGCCCAGATGGTTCTGTGGGATCTGCCCCAGTGACGGGTCGGCGGCGGAGATCAGTTTGATCACCTCGGCCACTGTCACATACGACACCTCGGCACCGCCATAAGCCTTGGGAATGGTGATGCCCCACAAGCCGCTGGCCGAGAACTCGTCGAGTTCGGCCACCGGCAGGCGACGCTCACGGTCGCGCGCGCTGGCGTCGACGGCAAACCGTGCAGCCAGGCGCGTGGCGACCTCGATGGCTTCCGCGTCCGAGCGGATGATATGGGCAGGGTGTTGAGGGTGGGCTGACATGGGCCGACTCCAGGCTCCGAGGGGATACTGGAGTGATTGCAGGAGTCGTGCCTGAATTTAATCGCCAATAAAATCATTGGGTTGCCGGTTATTCATCGCAACAGGGCGCGTTTCAAACCAGCAAAGTGTCCATCCACTGTTGCCGGGCGAACAGTTAGATCACCACATTGCGCACAAACCGCACAGACACATCGCCGTCATTGCGATAGCCATGCACGTGTCGGCTGGCGAACATATAAAACTCGCCTGCGGCGACGTGCTTTTCTTCCTCGCCCACCAGCAGGGTGAGGCAACCTTCGAACACAAACAGTTGCACGCTCCAGCCTTCCGGATCGGGATCGGGGCTGTAGCGATCGCCCGGCTCCAGTTGCATCTCCCACAATTCGACCTCACGCCGCGCCGTGGCTTTGGCCAGCAACACCGCCTTGCTGCCGGGGATTTCACCGGCCCAGGCCAGCTCATTGATGCGGCTGTGGTCGGGGGCATCCGGCGCCTGGATCAGGTCGCTGAAGGCCACGTCCAACGCTTCGGCCACACGGTCGAGGGTGGACAGGCTGACGTTCTTTTCCCCCGCCTCGATGGCCACCAGCATGCGCCGGCTGACCCCGGATTTTTCCGAGAGCGCCGTCTGGCTCAAGTCGGCAGCATGGCGCAGGCGACGAACGTTCTGGCTGACGTGCTGCAGGACCGAGGCCCGTTGTGGATTTTCTTTGTGCACTATATTGCTCAATGGGTGGGTGTGCGCAGTATACTGCCCAGCGTGCGGCGCATTGTGCGGTCCGTGCCTTTCCCTTGCAAGACCGAGCCGCCATGACCACCGCGAACGTCTCCCCTCGTTTCAACCGTTTCAGCAAAGCCGAATGCATCCTGGTGGTGATCACCATGATCTGGGGCGGCACCTTTTTGCTGGTGCAACACGCGATGACCGTCAGCGGGCCGATGTTTTTCGTGGGCCTGCGATTTGCGGCGGCGGCGATTGTGGTTGGCTTCTTTTCCTTGCGCACGTTGCGTGACCTGACGCTGTTCGAATTGAAGGCCGGGGTATTTATCGGCGTGGCGATCATGTTTGGCTACGGCCTGCAAACCATTGGCTTGCAGACGATCCTGAGCAGCCAGTCGGCGTTTATCACGGCGTTATATGTGCCGTTCGTGCCGTTGCTGCAATGGCTGGTGCTGGGACGCCGTCCAGGCTTGATGCCGAGCATTGGCATCATGCTGGCGTTTACCGGCTTGATGCTGCTGACCGGGCCGGCGGGCGCTTCGCTGAATTTCAGCCCCGGCGAAATCGCCACCTTGATCGGTGCCGTCGCGATTGCAGCGGAGATCATCCTGATCAGCGCATTTGCCGGCCAGGTGGATGTGCGCCGGGTGACCGTGGTGCAACTGGCCACGGCCTCGTTGCTGTCGTTCCTGATGGTGGTGCCGATGGGCGAGGCGTTGCCGGGATTTTCGTGGTTGCTGCTGTTCAGTGCAGTCGGCCTGGGTTTGACCAGTGCGGTCATACAAGTGGCAATGAACTGGGCGCAGCAGAGTGTCTCGCCTACCCGAGCCACGTTGATTTATGCCGGTGAGCCGGTGTGGGCAGGCGTGGTGGGACGGATCGCCGGGGAACGCTTCCCTCCGATTGCGATGCTGGGCGCAGCGTTGATTGTGGCGGCGGTGATTGTCAGTGAGATGAAGACCAAGGCCCAGAAGGCAGCCGCATCCACAGGTAGGAGCGAGCTTGCTCGCGAAGAACCTGAGAACACTGTGTGAATCCAGGAGGCCCGCGTTACCGTTGACGATTTTCGCGAGCAAGCTCGCTCCTACAAGGGTTTTCAGCTTAGCTTGTAGGATCCTGCCACATCTTGCCGTTTGGTGATCGAGAAAGCGGCACGTATGATGCATCCCAAACTCCCGCAGATTAGAAGCCTATGTCCCTGATAGTTCTACTGCTTCTGCCGTTCGCTGGCAGCTGTCTGGCGGCCTTGCTGCCGCACAATGCACGTAACACCGAATCCCTGCTGGCCGGCCTTGTGGCCCTGGTCGGCACCATTCAAGTCGCCCTGCTCTACCCCCAGATCGCCCACGGTGGCGTGATCCGCGAAGAATTCATGTGGTTGCCCAGCCTCGGGCTGAACTTCGTGTTGCGCATGGATGGGTTTGCCTGGCTGTTCTCGATGCTGGTGCTGGGCATCGGCACGCTGGTGTCGTTGTATGCGCGCTATTACATGTCGCCGGACGACCCGGTGCCGCGCTTCTTTGCGTTTTTCCTGGCGTTCATGGGCGCCATGCTCGGGCTGGTGATCTCCGGCAACCTGGTCCAGATCGTGTTCTTCTGGGAACTGACCAGCCTGTTCTCGTTCCTGCTGATCGGTTATTGGCACCACCGCGCCGATGCACGGCGTGGTGCCTATATGGCGCTGATGGTGACCGGTGCGGGCGGCTTGTGCCTGCTGGCGGGCGTGATGTTGCTGGGGCATATCGTCGGCAGCTATGACCTCGACCAGGTGCTGGCGGCGGGCGATCAGATTCGCGCGCATGCGCTATACCCGGTCATGCTGGCCCTGGTGCTGATCGGCGCCTTGAGCAAAAGCGCGCAGTTCCCGTTCCACTTCTGGCTGCCTCACGCAATGGCAGCGCCCACGCCGGTGTCGGCGTACCTTCATTCGGCAACGATGGTGAAGGCCGGCGTGTTCCTGCTGGCCCGCCTGTGGCCGTCGCTGTCCGGCAGCGAAGAATGGTTCTATATCGTCGGCGGTGCCGGCGCGATTACCCTGCTTCTCGGCGCTTACTGCGCGATCTTTCAGAACGACCTCAAGGGCCTGCTGGCCTATTCCACCATCAGCCACCTCGGCTTGATCACCTTATTGCTGGGCCTCAACAGCCCACTGGCCGCCGTCGCGGCCGTGTTCCACATCCTCAACCACGCCACCTTCAAGGCCTCGCTGTTCATGGCCGCAGGCATCATTGACCACGAAAGTGGCACCCGTGACATTCGCAAGCTCAGTGGCCTGATCCGCTTGATCCCGTTTACCGCAACCCTGGCGATGGTTGCCAGTGCATCCATGGCTGGCGTGCCGTTGCTCAACGGCTTCCTGTCCAAGGAAATGTTCTTCGCCGAAACCGTGTTCATCTCCTCCACTGCCTGGGTGGAATTTGCCCTGCCGGTGATCGCGACGGTCGCCGGCACGTTCAGCGTGGTCTATGCACTGCGCTTCACCATTGATGTGTTCTTCGGCCCCACCGCCACCAACCTGCCACACACGCCCCACGAACCGCCGCGCTGGATGCGTGCGCCGGTCGAGCTGCTGGTGTTCACCTGCCTGCTGGTGGGGATTTTCCCGGCCCAGGTGGTAGGTTCGATCCTCGCCGCTGCCGCGTTGCCTGTTGTCGGTGGCGTGCTGCCGGAGTACAGCCTGGCCATTTGGCATGGTTGGAACGCACCGATGATCATGAGCCTGGTGGCCATGTCTGCCGGCGTGGTGCTCTATCTGTTGCTGCGTAAGCAACTCAAGCGCGGGCGCTTCAAGTACCCGCCCGTGATCAGCTACTTCAATGGCAAGCGCGGCTTCGAGCGCTGCCTGGTGGTGTTGATGCGTGGCACACGCAAGATCGAGAAGCTCATCAGCACCAAACGCCTGCAAACCCAGCTGTTCCTGCTGGTGCTGGCGGCGGTCATCGCCGGTTTGATCCCGATGCTGCACAGCAGCCTCAGTTGGGGCGACCGGCCGAAGATCCCGGGCTCCATCGTGTTCGTCACCCTGTGGCTGCTGGCGATTGCCTGCGCCCTGGGCGCCGCCTGGCAAGCCAAGTACCACCGGCTGGCGGCCCTGACCATGGTCAGCGTGTGCGGCCTGATGACCTGCGTGACCTTTGTATGGTTCTCGGCGCCAGACCTGGCGCTGACCCAACTGGTGGTCGAAGTGGTGACCACGGTGCTGATCCTGCTGGGCCTGCGCTGGCTGCCACGGCGGATCGAGGAAGTGTCGCCACTGCCGAGTTCATTGCGCAAGGCGCGGATTCGCCGTCTGCGCGACTTCTTGCTGTCGACCGTAGTGGGTGGCGGCATGGCGCTGCTGTCCTACGCAATGCTGACGCGCCAGACGCCCAACGATATTTCCTCGTTCTACTTAAGCCGCGCCCTGCCCGAAGGTGGCGGCAGCAATGTGGTTAACGTGATGCTGGTGGACTTCCGGGGCTTCGATACCCTGGGTGAAATCACCGTGCTCGGCGCCGTGGCGCTGACGGTGTACGCCCTGTTGCGGCGCTTCCGTCCGTCCAAGGAAAGCATGCAACTCCCCGCGCAACAGCGCCAGTTGGCGCCGGACGTGGCCACCGACCTGGTCAACCCACGCCAGGCCAGCGACACCGCCCTGGGTTTCATGATGGTACCGGCGGTGCTGGTGCGCCTGCTGCTGCCGATTGCGCTGGTGGTGTCGTTCTACCTGTTCATGCGCGGCCACAACCAACCGGGCGGCGGCTTTGTCGCCGGCCTGGTGATGTCGGTGGCGTTTATCCTGCAATACATGGTCGCCGGCACGCAGTGGGTCGAGGCGCAGATGAGCCTGCGGCCGATGCGCTGGATGGGCTTCGGCCTGTTCTCGGCGACGCTGACCGGCCTCGGTGCATTGTTTGCCGGGTATCCATTCCTCACTACCCACACCTGGCATTTCAGCCTGCCGCTGCTCGGCGACATCCATATCGCCAGCGCCCTGTTCTTCGACGTCGGCGTGTACGCCATGGTCGTCGGCTCGACGCTGCTGATGCTCACTGCCCTCGGTCACCAGTCCGTGCGGGCCCATAAACCGAGCAACCAGGCCAAAGTGGTTGCCGCAACGGAAGGAGCCGCCTGATGGAAGAAGTCATCGCAATTGCCATTGGGGTCCTGGCGGCCTCCGGCGTCTGGTTGATCCTGCGACCACGAACGTTCCAGGTGGTGATGGGCCTGTGCCTGTTGTCGTACGGGGTCAATCTGTTCATTTTCAGCATGGGCAGCCTGTTTATCGGCAAGGAGCCGATCATCAAGGACGGCGTGCCGCAAGACCTGCTCAACTACACCGATCCCCTGCCCCAGGCGCTGGTGCTGACGGCCATCGTGATCAGCTTCGCCATGACCGCCTTGTTCCTGGTAGTGCTGCTGGCCTCCCGCGGTCTGACCGGTACGGACCATGTGGACGGCCGGGAGCCCAAGGAATGACGTGGATGAATCAAATGATCGTCGCGCCGATCCTGCTGCCGTTGCTGACGGCCGCATTGATGCTGATGCTCGGCGAGAAGCACCGCCCGCTCAAGGCGCGCATCAACCTGTTCTCCAGCATGATCGGCCTGGGCATTGCTGTTTTGCTGCTGTACTGGACGCAAAAAGGCGGCCCCGGTTCGATCGGCGTGTACCTGCCGGGCAACTGGCAAGTGCCGTTTGGCATTGTGCTGGTGGTGGATCAGTTGTCGGCGCTGATGCTGGTGCTCACCGGCATCATCGGCGTGAGCGCGCTGCTGTTCGCCATGGCCCGCTGGGACCGGGCGGGCACTAGTTTCCACGCGCTGTTCCAGGTGCAGATGATGGGGTTGTACGGCGCGTTCCTCACCGCCGACCTGTTCAACCTGTTCGTGTTCTTCGAGGTGCTGCTGGCGGCGTCCTATGGCTTGATGCTGCACGGCTCGGGACGAGCGCGGGTGTCGGCAGGGCTGCATTACATTGCGATCAACCTGTTGGCGTCGTCGTTGTTTTTGATTGGCGCGGCGATGATCTACGGGGTGACTGGCACGCTGAACTTCGCTGACCTGGCGTTGAAGATCCCGCTGGTGCCGGAGGCGGATCGTGGCCTGTTGCACGCCGGTGCGGCGATCCTGGCGACGGCGTTCCTGGCCAAAGCCGGCATGTGGCCACTGAACTTCTGGCTGGCGCCCGCCTATTCTTCGGCGAGTGCGCCGGTGGCGGCGATGTTTGCGATCATGACCAAGGTCGGCGTGTACACGGTGCTGCGCCTGTGGACTCTACTGTTCTCCGGCCAGGCCGGCGCGTCGGCGCTGTTTGGCGGGGACTGGCTGGTGTATGGCGGCATGGCGACCATCATCTGCGCCGGGTTGGCGATGGTGGCGGCGCAGCGATTGGAGCGCATGGCCAGCTTGAGCATTCTGGTGTCGGCGGGGATCCTGTTGTCAGCCGTCGGTTTCGCCCAGCCAAGCCTGACGGCGGGGGCGCTGTTCTATCTGGTCAGCTCGACGCTGGCGTTGAGTGCGCTGTTCCTGCTGGCCGAACTGATCGAGCGTTCGCGCTCGGCCAATGACCTGCCGCTGGACGAAGAGATCGATGCGCTGCCTAAAGCCATGGAGTCCTTGCACCCACGTCCCGGCGTCAACCTCGATGATGAACAGCAGGCCGTGGTCGGCCAGGTGATTCCCTGGACCATGGCCTTCCTGGGACTGAGCTTTATCGCCTGCGCCCTGCTGATCATCGGCATGCCGCCGCTTTCCGGGTTTATCGGCAAGCTCAGCCTGTTGAGTGCACTGGTCAATCCGCTGGGCCTGGGCGTCAGTGTTGACGCGCCGATCCGCCCGGCGGCCTGGGGCTTGGTGGCGTTGTTGATCCTCTCGGGCCTGGCCTCGTTGATCGCCTTCGCCCGCCTCGGCATCCAGCGCTTCTGGACCCCGGAAGAGCGCCCTTCGCCGCTGCTGCGTCGCTACGAGTGCCTGCCGATCTTCTTCCTGCTGGGCTTGAGCATTCTGCTGACCTTCAAGGCCGAGCCACTGATGCGTTACACCCAGGACACGGCCGTCAGCCTGAACAACCCGGAACACTACGTGATGGCGGTGATGGCCACGCGCCCGGTGCCGAGCCCTGAAGCCAAAGCCGCCGCGCTGGAGGTGCAGCCATGAAACGCCTGTTCCCTGCCCCGTGGTTGTCGCTGGCGTTGTGGCTGTTGTGGCTGGTGCTCAACCTGTCCGTGAGCCCCGGCAACCTGCTGCTGGGTGCGCTGCTGGGCTTTCTGGCGCCACTGATGATGGCGCCGCTGCGGCCCCTGCCCATCCGCATCCGTCGTCCTGGCGTGATTATTCGCCTGTTCTTCCTGGTAGGCCGCGATGTGATCGTCTCCAACCTGCAAGTGGCCTGGGGCGTATTGACCTGCGGCTCCCGCCCGCCACGCTCACGCTTCATCAAAATCCCCTTGGACCTGCGCGATCCGAACGGCCTGGCTGCGCTGTCGATGATTACGACCGTGGTGCCTGGCACCATCTGGTCGGAACTGGCGCTGGACCGCAGCGTCCTGCTCTTGCACGTGTTTGATCTTGAGGATGAAGCGCCGTTTATCGAGCATTTCAAGACCGCCTACGAACGGCCCCTGATGGAGATCTTCGAATGAGCGCCCTGCTCTCCAATGCGATCCTGTTCAGCCTGTTCCTGTTCTCGCTGGCGATGGTGCTGACCCTGGTCCGCCTGTTCAAAGGCCCGTCGGCCCAGGACCGGGTACTGGCGCTGGACTACCTGTACATCCTGGCGATGCTGATGATGCTGGTGCTGGGCATTCGCTACGCCAGTGACACCTACTTTGAAGCGGCGCTGCTGATTGCGCTGTTCGGCTTCGTGGGCTCGTTTGCCCTGGCCAAATTCCTGCTGCGTGGGGAGGTGATTGAATGATGCCGTTATGGATGGAAGTCGTCGTGGCCGTGCTGCTGGTGTTGAGCAGTGTGTTTGCATTGATTGGCGCGATTGGCTTGCTAAGGATGAAGGACTTCTTCCAGCGCATGCACCCGCCGGCATTGGCTTCGACGTTGGGGGCATGGTGTGTGGCGCTGGCGTCGATCATCTACTTTTCGGTGCTCAAGTCCGGGCCGGTGTTGCACGGGTGGTTGATTCCGATCTTGTTGTCGATCACTGTGCCGGTGACCACGTTGCTGCTGGCGCGTACGGCGTTGTTCCGTAAGCGCATGGCCGGTGACGATGTGCCTGCCGAGGTCAGCAGCCGCCGCTGATTTCTCAAGTGGGCAGCGTAAAAATGTGGGAGCTGGCTTGCCTGCGATTGCGGTGGCTCAGTCAACATCTTCGGTGACTGACGCTCCCTCATCGCAGGCAAGCCAGCTCCCACATTGGTTTTGCGCTAGGCGAAGGATCGGATTCTAACCGCCAGCTCTGCCAACTCAGCATCATCCGCCCGCCCATGATCATGGGACGAAATATAGCCTTCATACGCCTCGAAGAACTTATCCACCTTCGAGCTCAACGGCTTGAAGGCACTGTCCGCCCCCGTCCCATGCATGGGAAACAACTTCGCATGCAAATGATCCACCCCATACCCCTCCAGCATCATCCCCGTGCGCGCCACATCGGGAAACGCACGGTCAATCTGCAGCGCAGTCTTCTTCGCCGCCACAACCAGCCCGGCCAACACCTCATCCGACTGCGCAAACGCATAGCTGCCGTAATGCTGCTTGGGGATCACCACGCTGAAACCGGGGGTGTTAGGGAAGATCGAGAGAAACGCCATATGCTGGTCGTCTTCCCACAAGATGTGTGCCGGGGAAGTCTTTTGAACGATGCGGCAGAAAATGCAATCCATTTGAATCTCCGTCAGTGGATCCGGGTGTCCTTTAACTGGCAGAAATTCTATTACAAAATCGACGCGCCAAACCTGCGAAACCGTGGCATCCAATCATCCAGAATCTGCGCTGAAGCCAGCACATGATGCGCCCGTCCGATTAACAGCCGGCGCGGCACAAAACCGATATACCGGGAGTCATCGCTGTTATCGCGGTTGTCCCCCAGCATGAAGTAACTGTCAGCCGGCACAGTGACCGGGCCAAAACTGCGCAACGCCCGTACCGTCGGCATAAACTGCACCGTGCGCTGACGGTTGGCCGCCAGCTCGTTCAGCTTGATCCCCGGTACCGTATGACCCGGCACTATGGGCTCGCTGATGTCCTGCGCGTCACTGTAGGTGGCAGGCACACCGTTGACCCACAGCACCTCGTCTTTCATCTCCAAAGTGTCACCGGGAATGCCGACGATGCGCTTGATCAGGCGTATGCCATCCTTGGGAGACGAGAACGTCACTACATCGCCGCGCCGGGGTTTGTCGAGCTGGGCCAGGGAAATGTCCGTAAGCGGCACCTTGAGGTCATAGGCCACGCGGTTGACCAGCACCACATCACCCTCCAGCAAGGTCGGACGCATGGAGCCGGAGGGAATCGGATTCCAATCGGCCAGGGAGGTACGGAAAACGCCGAAGCACACCCAGAACATGATTGCGTAACGGTAACGGATCAACCAACTTCGCATACATCCTCGCACGACAGACAGGGGCATCAGGGCAATTTCTTAGAAGCTCGGTTGTTGCAGGTCAGGATTAAATTATCATTAGCGTCCAAGCGCACAAAAAGGAGTTTTCGCCATGGATATGAAATGCTCAGTCTTTATCGCGGCCAGCCTCGACGGCTATATTGCCCGCCCGGACGGTGATATCGACTGGTTGCACCGGCCGGAGTATGAAACCGCTGAGCTGAAGGGCGTGACCTATGAAAGCTTCATCGCCACCGTGGACGCGCTGGTGATGGGCCGCAAAACCCTGGAGAAAGTGCTGTCCTTTCCGGAATGGCCCTATGAGGGTACGCCGGTCATTGTCCTGTCTCACCAGCAACTGGAAATCCCGGCGCATCTGGAAGGCAAGGTTGAGGTCATGGCGGGAGACGTGACCACATTGGTGGCGACGTTAGCCGAGCGCGGCATGCGGCATCTGTATATCGACGGTGGGCAGACGATTCAGGCGTTTCTTGATGCAGGTCTGATCAATGAGCTGATCATTACCCGTATCCCGGTTTTGCTGGGGCAAGGTATTCCACTGTTCAGCCAAATTGGCAGTGAGCATGAGCTGCGCCATGTCGGAACCTACGTGTCAGACAATGGGTTTGTTCAGAGCAGGTATGAGGTGGGTAGTAAGCATTGAGGCCAAGCCCGCGTCCAAAAAAAACGCCCCGAACCAGTCGGGGCGTTTTTCATTCAGCGTTTACCGATCAAACCTGATCAGCCAACCGCCACGTCGTCCCACCCTTCCCGTCTTCCAACACCACACCCATCGCGGTCAGTTGGTCGCGGATGCGGTCGGATTCCGCCCAGTCTTTGTTAGCCCGAGCAGCCAGACGCGCCTGAATCAACGCATCAACCTCAGCAGCATCCACACGCCCTTCGGCGCCGGCTTGCAGGAAGTCCTCAGGCTTCATTTGCAGAACCCCAAGCACGCTGGCCAGTTCTTTCAAGCGCGCCGCCAGACCCGCCGCCGCGTCAAGATCGCTCTCACGCAGACGGTTGATCTCGCGCACCATTTCGAACAGCACGGCGCAGGCTTCCGGGGTGCCGAAGTCGTCGTTCATCACCTGGGTGAAGCGCTCAACGAACGCTTCACCGCCAGCTGGGGCGACAACCGGCAAGCCTTTCAACGCGTGGTAGAACCGCTCCAGGGCGCCCTTGGCGTCCTTGAGGTTGTCTTCCGAGTAGTTGATGGCGCTGCGGTAGTGGCTCGACACCAGCAGGTAACGCACAACCTCAGGATGGTACTTTTCCAGCACGTCGCGAATGGTGAAGAAGTTGTTCAAGGACTTGGACATCTTCTCGCCATTGATGCGGATCATGCCGCAGTGCATCCAGGCGTTGGCGTAGGTCTTGCCGGTGGCGGCTTCGCTCTGGGCGATTTCGTTTTCGTGGTGCGGGAACTCAAGGTCGCTGCCGCCGCCATGAATGTCGAAGGTCTCGCCCAGGCAGCAGGTGGACATCACCGAGCACTCAATGTGCCAGCCCGGACGCCCCGCGCCCCATGGCGATTCCCAGCTCGGCTCGCCCGGCTTGGTGGCTTTCCACAGCACGAAGTCGAGCGGATCCTGCTTGGCTTCGTCGACTTCGATACGCGCACCGATGCGCAGGTCTTCGATTTTCTTGCGCGACAGCTTGCCGTAGCCCATGAACTTGGCGACGCGGTAGTACACGTCACCATTGCCTGGGGCGTAGGCGTAACCCTTGTCGATCAGGGTCTGGATCATCGCGTGCATGCCCGGGATGTGGTCCGTGGCACGCGGTTCCATGTCCGGCTTGAGGATGTTGAGGCGGGCCTCGTCCTCGTGCATTGCGGCGATCATGCGCTCGGTCAGCGCGTCGAACGACTCGCCGTTTTCGTTGGCGCGGTTGATGATCTTGTCGTCGATGTCGGTAATGTTGCGCACATACGTCAAGTCATAGCCGCTGAAACGCAACCAGCGGGTCACCAGGTCGAAGGCCACCATGCTGCGGCCGTGGCCGATGTGGCAATAGTCGTACACGGTCATGCCGCACACGTACATGCGCACCTTGTTGCCATCCAGCGGCTTGAAGACTTCTTTGGTCTTGCTGAGTGTGTTGTAGATCGTTAGCACAACGGCTTCCTTAGAGA
This sequence comes from Pseudomonas reactans, assembly GCF_013387025.1. Lineage (NCBI taxonomy): Bacteria > Pseudomonadati > Pseudomonadota > Gammaproteobacteria > Pseudomonadales > Pseudomonadaceae > Pseudomonas > Pseudomonas reactans. Next base: position 172,163 of record NZ_JACAQP010000001.1, read on the forward strand.
ATCACTGGCCCCACGAATCACGCAAGGTCACGGTACGGTTGAATACCGGAGCACCTGGTTTCGAGTCCTTGATATCCGCGCAGAAGTAACCTTCGCGCTCGAACTGGAAACGGTCTTCCGGCTGTGCTTCGCCCAACGAGGGTTCGGCACGACAACCAGTGAGTACTTGCAGGGAGTCAGGGTTGATGTTGTCGAGGAAGCTGGCGCTGTCTTCGGCCTTTTCCGGGTTCGGCGAGCGGAACAGGCGATCATACAGGCGCACTTCGCACTCGATGCTGGCGGCGGCTGGCACCCAGTGGATCACGCCCTTGACCTTGCGGCCTTCAGGGTTCTTGCCCAGGGTGTCCGGATCGTAGGAGCAACGCAGTTCGACGATGTTGCCATCGGCGTCCTTGATCGCTTCGTCGGCACGGATCACGTAGCTTCCGCGCAGGCGCACTTCGCCATTCGGCTCCAGGCGCTTGTAGCCCTTTGGCGGCTCTTCCATGAAGTCATCGCGGTCGATGTAGATTTCACGGGCGAACGGCAGCTTGCGCACGCCGAGTTCTTCTTTCTGCGGATGACGCGGCAGTTCGAGGTTGTCGACCTTGTCTTCCGGGTAGTTGGTGATCACGACTTTCAACGGACGCAGCACGCACATGGCGCGCGGAGCGTTGGCGTCGAGGTCCTGGCGGATGCTGAATTCGAGCATGCCGAAGTCGACCACGCCGTCGGAACGGTTGGTGCCGACCATGTCGCAGAAGTTGCGGATCGACGCCGGTGTGTAGCCACGGCGGCGGAAGCCCGACAGCGTGGACATGCGCGGGTCGTCCCAACCGTGGACGTGCTTCTCGTCCACCAGTTGCTTGAGCTTGCGCTTGCTGGTGATGGTGTAGTTCAGGTTCAGGCGGCTGAACTCGTACTGGCGCGGGTGCGCCGGCACTGGCAGGCTGTCCAGGAACCATTCGTACAGCGGACGATGGCTTTCGAACTCCAGGGTGCAGATGGAGTGGGTGATGCCTTCGATGGCGTCCGACTGACCGTGGGTGAAGTCGTAGTTCGGGTAGATGCACCACTTGTCACCGGTCTGGTGGTGATGGGCATGGCGGATGCGGTACATGATCGGGTCACGCAGGTTCATGTTCGGCGAGGCCATGTCGATCTTGGCCCGCAGCACGCGGGCGCCGTCCGGAAATTCACCGGCGCGCATGCGGGCGAACCAGTCCAGGTTCTCTTCCACCGAACGGTCGCGGAACGGGCTGTTCTTGCCCGGCTCGGTCAGGGTGCCACGGTATTCCTTGGCCTGTTCCGGGCTCAGGTCGTCGACATAGGCCTTGCCAGCCTTGATCAGTTCGACGGCCCAGTCGAACAGCTGGTCGAAGTATTTGGAGGCATAGCGCACTTCACCGGACCATTCGAAGCCCAGCCACTTGATGTCGCTTTCGATGGCGTCGATGTATTCCTGGTCTTCCTTGGCCGGGTTGGTGTCGTCGAAACGCAGGTGCGTGACGCCACCGAATTCCTGGGCCAGGCCGAAGTTCACACAGATCGACTTGGCGTGACCGATGTGCAGGTAGCCGTTGGGCTCTGGCGGGAAGCGGGTGACGATCTGCGTGTGCTTGCCCGAATCCAGGTCCGCCTGGATGATCGGGCGCAGGAAATTGACCGGGACGGCAGGTCCGGCCTTGGCATTCGAGGTAGGGTCGACAGTGGGCTTGCTCATAGGATCCTTGAACAGACAAGTACGTGGCCGGGCTAGGCCGACAAAACAAAGGCGATATCATAGCCGATGCTGTCAAGTACCTGACAGAGCGAGGCCAAAAACTGCTGCATTTATTGCACCGGCGGTAAAAAACCACCTCGAAATTCCTGCAGGGCACGCTAAACTGCGCGCCTTGGCCGCAGTTTCGCCATACCGGTCGTGGTGCCCAGGCACCCAAACCCACGAATTCCCTGAAAAGAGTAGTGAACATGACTCAAGTCAAACTGACCACCAACCACGGTGACATCGTCATCGAGCTGAACGCCGAGAAAGCGCCGATCACCGTCGCCAACTTCATCGAGTACGTGAACGCCGGCCACTACGAAAACACCGTTTTCCACCGTGTCATCGGCAACTTCATGATCCAGGGCGGCGGTTTCGAGCCTGGCATGAAAGAAAAGAAAGACAAGCGTCCAAGCATCCAGAACGAAGCGGACAACGGCCTCTCCAACGACAAGTACACCGTCGCCATGGCCCGTACCATGGAGCCGCATTCGGCCTCCGCGCAGTTCTTCATCAACGTCGCCGACAACGCCTTCCTGAACCACAGCGGCAAGAACGTGCAGGGTTGGGGCTACGCGGTATTCGGTAAAGTCACCGAAGGCCAGGACGTCGTTGACAAGATCAAAGGCGTGCAGACCACCGGTAAAGCCGGTCACCAGGACGTTCCGGTAGAAGACGTTATCGTCGAGAAAGCCGAGATCGTTGGGTGATATTGCTGATTTCAGATTTGCATCTGGAAGAGGAGCGCCCGGATATTACCCGGGCGTTTCTGGATCTGCTCCACACCCGCGCCCGTGGCGCCCAGGCGTTGTACATTCTGGGGGACTTCTTTGAAGCCTGGATTGGCGACGACGGCATGACCCCCTTCCAGCGTTCGATTGGCGAGGCTCTGCGTGAGCTGAGCGACAGCGGCACCCCGATTTTCATCATGCACGGCAACCGTGATTTCCTGATCGGCAAGGCGTTCTGCAAAGCCGCAGGCGCCACCTTGCTCAAGGACCCGAGTGTCGTGCAGCTCCATGGCGAGCCCGTGCTGTTGATGCACGGCGACAGCCTCTGTACCCGCGACGTCGGCTATATGAAGCTGCGGCGCATCCTGCGCAACCCGATTGTGCTGTTTATCCTGCGCCACCTTCCTTTGAGCACCCGCCACAAGTTGGCGCGCAAGCTGCGCAGCGAAAGCCGGGCGCAAACGCGCATGAAGGCTAACGATATTGTCGATGTGACGCCCGAGGAAGTGCCACGGGTGATGCAGCAGTTCGGCGTGCGCACCCTGGTCCACGGCCACACCCACCGCCCCGCCATTCATAAGTTGCAGATTGGTGACCAGGCGGCCAAGCGCATTGTGCTGGGGGATTGGGACAAGCAGGGCTGGGCGTTGCAGGTGGATGAGCAAGGGTTTCAGTTGGCGGCGTTTGATTTTGTGAACCCGCAGTTGGCGCTGCCTGGTGCCTGAACTTCCGCCCCGATCAAATGCGAACACAGATCAAAATGTGGGAGCTGGCTTGCCTGCGATAGCATCACCTCGGTACACCTGATTCACCGAAGCGCTTGCATCGCAGGCAAGCCAGCTCCCACACAAGCCAGCTCCCACATGGATCGAGTACATCCCTTAGTGGCCGGAAGCTGCCGGCCCCGCTTTCGCGGTAAACGGTGGCTTGGCCAACCACACCAGCAACATCAACCCCATGAACATCCACCCCAGCAACGTGAAGTAGTCCACGGTGGACATCATGTACGCCTGGCTGGTGAGGATCTGATCCAGCTGCGTGTAGGCCTTCTGCCCTGCCCCGCCCAGCGCCTGCAAGGCATCGCGGGTGGCGGAGTCGTAGGTGGTCATGTTCTCGCTCATGTACGCATGGTGCTGGTCCGCCCGGCGGATCCAGATCCAGGTGGTCAGCGACGCCGCAAAACTACCGCCCAACGTCCGCAGGAAGGTGGCCAGGCCAGCGCCATCGGCAATCTGGTGCGGCGGCAGGTCGGACATCAGGATGCTCAGGGTCGGCATGAAGAACAGCGCCACGCCGATGCCCATGAACAGTTGCACCAGGGCGATATGCTGGAAGTCCACCTCATTGGTAAAGCCTGCGCGCATGAAGCAGCTCAAGCCGATCGCCAGGAACGCCAGGCCCGCCAGCAGCCGCAGGTCGAACTTATGCGCGTACTTGCCGACAAACGGCGACATCAGCACCGGCAAGATACCAATCGGCGCAACCGCCAGCCCCGCCCAAGTGGCGGTGTAGCCCATCTGGGTCTGCAGCCATTGCGGCAGGATCAGGTTGATACCGAAGAAGCCCGCGTAGCCCAGGATCAACACAATGGTGCCGATGCGGAAGTTGCGGTAGGCGAACAGCTTCAGGTTGACCACCGGGTGTTTGTCAGTGAGTTCCCAGATGATGAACACCGCCAGGGCAATCACCGAAATCGCTGCACCGATGATGATGAAGTTGGATTCGAACCAGTCCAGGTCATTGCCCTTGTCGAGGATGATCTGCAAGGCGCCGACGCCGACGATGAGGCTCAACAACCCCACGTAGTCCATCGGTTGATGGCTGGTGACCACGGGGCGTTTCTTCAGCTGGGAACGCACCACCATCACCGCAAAGATGCCGATCGGTACGTTGATGAAGAAGATCCACGGCCAGCTATAACTGTCGGTGATCCAGCCGCCGAGGATCGGCCCGGCGATGGGTGCCACCACCGTGACCATCGCGAGCAACGCCAGGGCCATGCCGCGCCTCGCCGGCGGGTAGACCGCAATCAGCAGCGTCTGGGTCATTGGGTACAACGGCCCGGCCACCAGGCCTTGTATGACCCGAAAGGCGATCAGCTCGGGCATCGATGTGGAAATACCACAGAGGAACGACGCCAGCACAAACAGCATGGTCGCCCACAAGAACAGCTTCACCTCGCCAAAGCGGCGGCTCAACCAGCCGGTGAGCGGCAAGGCAATCGCGTTGCTCACCGCAAACGAGGTGATGACCCAAGTACCCTGCTCCGAACTCACGCCGAGGTTGCCGGAAATGGTCGGCAGCGCCACGTTGGCGATGGTGGTGTCGAGCACCTGCATGAAGGTCGCCAGCGACAGGCCAATAGTGGCCATCAACAGGCTGGGTGGCGTGAAGGAGGCGTTATTGCTCATCAGCGTTGCACAGCCTTGGGCGCGGCGAGGCTGTTGTCATGGATCAACTGGGTGATCATGGCGTCCGCTTCGGCAAGTTGGCGGTCATACACGTTGGTGGTAAACGAAGCTTTCTGCGGCGCCTGCTGCGCAAGGACCGGGCCGCTCTGGTCGTGCAAATCGACGTTGACCAGGGTACTCAAGCCCACGCGCAGCGGGTGCTTGGCCAACTCGTCAGCATTGATATGGATGCGCACCGGCACCCGTTGCACGATCTTGATCCAGTTACCGGTGGCGTTCTGCGCCGGCAGCAGGGCAAATGCGCTGCCCGTGCCCGCACCGAGGCTGTCGATGGTGCCGCTGAATTTCACGTCGCTGCCGTAGATGTCCGACTCGATGTCCACCGGCTGGCCGATACGCATGTCGCGCAGTTGGGTTTCCTTGAAGTTGGCGTCGATCCACAGCTGGTTCAGCGGAATCACCGCCATCAACGCGGTGCCCGGTTGCACACGTTGGCCCAGTTGCACAGTGCGCTTGGCCACGTAGCCAGTGACCGGTGCAATCAAGGTGCTGCGCGCATTGGTCAGGTAGGCCTGGCGCAATTGCGCGGCGGCGGCCTGCACATCGGGGTGAGACGAGATCACGGTGTCATCCACCAACGCATTGGTGGTTTTCAGTTGCTGCTCAAGGTTGGTCAGCGCGTTTTTAGCGGCGGTCAGGCTGTCACGGGCGTGGGACAGTTCTTCCTGGGAAATCGCCCCGCCCTGGGCCAGGGTTTTACGGCGGTTGAAGTTATCCTGGGCGGTTTGCACGTCGGCTTTCTGCGCATTGACCTGCGCCTTCATGCCGTCGACGTTGCTGTACAAGCCGCGCACCTGGCGCACGGTGCGGGCCAGGTTGGCCTGGGCGCTTTGCAGGCCGACGGCGGCGTCGTTCGGGTCGAAGTTGACCAGCACCTGGCCTTCGTGGACCAGGTCGCCATCGTCGGCGCCGATGCTGACCACGGTGCCGGTGACCAGCGGGGTAATTTCCACCACATTGCCGTTCACGTAGGCGTCGTCGGTGCTCTCATTGAAGCGGCCATAGAGTTCATACCAGCCCCACACGCCTACCACTGCGAGGATGACGATCAGCGCCAGGCCGATCAGCATCACTTTACGTTTGCGTGGGTTGTTGTCTTGGGGTTGTTCAGTTGTGTTGGTGTTTTCGGCAGTGGCCATGACAAATACCTCAAATTATTCCGAGCGTGTGGCTGGGGTGGTCGCGGCCATGTTCCTGGCGTCGTATCCGCCACCCAGGGCCTGCATCAATTGAATCGACAGATCGATCTGCGCAGCATTCAGCGTCGCCAACTGGCGTTGGGCTTGCAGCAATTGCTGCTCGATGCTGAGCACATCCAGGTAGTTGCCGATGCCGGAGCTGTAGCGCTGCACACCGGTGTCGTAGGACTGCTGGGCAATGTCCGCGGCATGTTGCTGGGCTTGGATCTGCCGGCCGGTGTCGCGCAGTTGTGAAAGGGTGTTGCCGATATCGCCCAGGGCTTGCACCAGGGTTTTGTTGTACTGCGCCACCGCCAGGTCGTAGTCGGCGTCGCGGGCGTCGAGGTCGGCGCGCAGGCGGCCGCCGTCAAAGATCGGCAGTGAGATCGTCGGCGCAATGTTGAAGAAGCGGCTGGCCGAACCGAACATCGCATCCCCCAGCAACGACTCGGCCCCAGCGCTCGCGCTCAGGTTGAGGTTGGGGTAGAAGCGGGTCTTGCTCGCGTCGATATTCTTGCCGGCTGCCTCCACGCGCCAGCGCGCGGCGATCAGGTCCGGGCGACGGCCCAGCAGCTCGGCGGGCAGCACCGAGGGCACAGCGACGGCGCTGGGCTTCAGCACGTTGGGCCGAGCGAGTTCACTGCCCCGGTCCGGGCCTTTGCCGAGCAATACCGCCAAGGCGATCTTGGCGCTTTGCAGTTGTTTTTCCGCATCGATCAGTTGCGACTGGGAACTGGCTTCCAGGCTTTCAGTCTGCTGGTACTGGTAGTGGCTGTCGATGCCCGAGTTCAGGCGACGCTTGCCCAGGTCGAGCATCTGCCGGGTGCGCTTGAGGTCATCGTTGGCCAGGTCGCGCACGATGTGGGCCTGGCCGAGGTCGCTGTAGGCCTTGGCCACGTTGGCGGCCAGGGTCAGGCGCGCGGCCTGTTGATCGACCTGGGCGGCGCGCGCCTCGCCCAACGCTGCTTCCCAGGCGGCCCGCTGGCCACCCCAGAGGTCAAAGTTGTAGTTGAAGCTGGCGCCGATGTTACGCACGGTCGAATAGGCATCGCCCTCCCCGCGTGGGTCCTGGTCTTTGGCCAGGCGCGAGCGGCTCACGCCCGCGCTGGCATCCAGGGTCGGCATGCGCTCGGCGTTGGCGGCGTAAGCAGCAGCCTCGGCCTGGTGGGCCCGGGCGCTGGCGACTTGCATATCGGGGCTGTTCTGCAGGGCTTCCTGGATCAGGCCGTCGAGCTGGGGGTCGCCGAGGCTTTTCCACCAATCGGCGCTGGGCCAGGCCGCGCTCGACAAGGTCACGCCGCTCAGGGTCTTGCCGGTTTGCAGGCTGGTCGCGTCGAGGCGTTGGCCTTGGGTGTCGAGGCCGCTGTAGTTGGCGCAACCGGCCATGCTCATGGCCACCAGCACCAGGCTAAGTGCGCGTCTGTTCATTCATTACCTACCCGCTGGATGACGATGGCGTCACCGGCAGCTACCAGAATTTTCTTGAGGATCCGTTCCAGGGTTTGCAACTCGCCAGGCTCCAGGGCGCCGGCCAACTCGTTCATCGACTGCGCGCCGATGTGCGGCAGCATGTCCGCCAGGCGCTGGCCGTCTTCGGTGAGCACCAGCCGCACCTGGCGCCGGTCCTGCTCGGAGCGTTGGCGCGCCAGCAGGCCCTTCTGTTCCAGGCGGTCGAGCATGCGGGTCATGGAACCGCTGTCCAGGGACAGGTTGCGGCACAGTTCCGCCGGGGTATCGACGTCGAACTGGGCAATGATGATCAACACCTTGAACTGCGCGGCCGTCACGCCATGCGGTTCCATATGGGTATCGATAATGCGGTCCTTGAGCAGCGCCGCCCGGCCCAGAAGCAGGCCGAGATGGCAGTTGCGAAAACTGTCAGGCGTGAAGTGAGACATCGGAAGTCACCTTATTACTGCCTAGGCAGTGAATGTATGACAAGATGTTACTGCTTAGGCAGCGAATGTCAAATGGAATTATTAGCTTGCTTGGTATCTGGCGGATGAATGGTGGGTTCTAAGGATCGTCTGATTTTTCCCACGGTTGACCATCCCTAAAGTGGCGGGATGAGATTAAAGAGCTACCTGCACCAGATCAGCCCCGTGCTGTCCACGCCCCATGCCGCGCGCCGTCTGTTGCGTATTTTTGCGTTGGTACTGCTGGTGGGCATGTTGGGCGGCGTGTACAGCTTCCTGCTGTTCACGTTCAACAATGAGATCTCCCAGCGGCGCAGCTATATGAGCAGCGCCATCGCCGAGGCGCATACCTTTTTCACCACCCGTGAAGCGCTGTTGGAAAGCCTCAGCCTGTCAGCGACACGCAAGGCCGAATTGAACCTGCCGGTCTCCGATGAAGAAATCCGCCTGTTGCTGGGAAATACCCCGGGCAAGCAATGGAGCATTTGGCTGACCCAGCGCATGCGTGACTTCTTGAGGGCCAAGCAGCTCAACCTGCTGTATGTCAGCACGGATGCCCAAGTGCTGCGGCTGTACGATGCTTCGCCCGTGGCGGCCGATTTCCCCGCGACCATGCTGGCGCAACTGCACGCCCTCAAGCAGCAGAAAACCCTGCAGGAACTCTGGCTGACCCACGCCACGGACGGCCACTCACAGCTGTACATCTTTATTCGCCTGGATGAACGCGACCTGGACTCCGGCTGGCTCGGCCTGGAAATGGATGATCGGGAAGTCTCCAACGCCTTGAGTGATCACAGCGCCGGCGAGTTCACCATGTTCAATGCCCAGGGCATGCCGCTCTTCAGCAACAGCCATAAACCACCGCCAGGGCAAAACCTGCCGCACCTGCGCCAGCAGGACTTCTTCGGTTTTGTCGGCGATGGCTGGCTGCCCGAACAATTGGTGCTGCGCAAACAACTGAAGTCTTCAGACTGGCAGCTCACCTACTCCATCGACCTGCGCGCGGTCCTGTGGGCGCTCTGGCCACAGATGCTCGGCGCCCTGCTGTTCTGCCTGCTGACCATCAGCCTGGTGTGCCTGCTCACCCGTCGCCTCGAACACCGCTTTATCACGCCGGCGATCCATCGCATCCAGGCACTGGTGGAAAGCGAGCTGTTCAGCCGCGACGTGATCCAGACCGCCCCCGTGGCGCTGTGCGTACTGCGTCGCACCGATGGCACGGTGGTGCTGAAAAACACCCTCGCCCAACAGTGGCTCGGTGAGTGTGGCGCACAACTTGGTCCCGGCTGGATTCGTCAGGCCTTCGACCCCGACGCCCCCTGCCTCACCGACTACTTCGAAGCCGCCGACGGCCGCCATCTGTACCTGAGCTGCGCACCCACCCGCTACAAAGGCGAAGACGTGTTGCTCTGCGCCTTCAGCGACATCAGCGCACGCCGGCAGATCGAAGCGGCGCTGGAACAGGCACGCCAGTCCGCCGACGCCGCCAACGAAGCCAAGACCTTGTTCCTGGCCACCATGAGCCATGAGATCCGCACGCCGCTGTATGGCGTGCTCGGCACCCTGGAACTGCTCGCCCGCACCCGCCTGGATGCCCAGCAGAAAAGCTACCTGCACGCCATCGAGGGATCGTCCGCGACGTTGCTGCAACTGATCTGCGATGTGCTCGACGTGTCAAAAATCGAAGCCGGGCAACTGGCCCTGGAACTGAGCGAATTCTGTGTACCGACCTTGGTGCAGGAAGTGGTGCAAGGCTATGCGGCAGCGGCACACAGCAAAGGCTTGCAGTTGTATGCCTGCCTCGATCCGCAACTGCCCCGGCGCCTGATCGGTGACGCCAGCCGCGTACGCCAGATTCTCAACAATCTGCTGAGCAACGCGGTCAAGTTCACTGACTCCGGCCGCGTGGTGCTGCGGGTCAAAAAGCTCAGTCGCGAAGGCGAACGGGTGTGCCTGCAATGGCAAATCTCCGACACCGGCAAAGGCATCGCCCCTGCCGACCAGGCGTTTATCTTCGAGCCGTTCTACCAGAGCGAAGGCAACTCCCATGTGATCGCCGGCACCGGCCTTGGCCTGGCTATCTGCCTGCGCCTGACCCATTTGATGAACGGCACCCTGCGCTTGGTCAGCGAGCCGGGACTGGGCAGCAGCTTTTCCCTGAGCGTGCCGCTGGAACAACCGAGCGGCAATACACCGCCAGCCTTGCAGCCATTGGCAGCGGAAATCGTGTATGTGCTATCGCCGATCCGCGAACTGGCCGACAGCCTCTGCGGCTGGCTGCGCCGCTGGGGCGCGCGCGCGCAGGTCGGTCTGCCGACCTGCACCGAGCTGGCGGGGCCCGGTGTATTGCTTGAACTTATCGAACGCCGCCTCGACTTGCCCTGGCACGGGCCACGGGTACTGGCCAGCAATGACGGCGCGCACGAACCGCAGTTCAGCGGCGATGGCTGGCAGGTCAACCTCAATGACCTGGATGCGATCCAACAAGCTGTCCGCCACGCCCAGAACGGCCAGGTGGTGCCACCCCAGGCGCGCTGCGAAGTGCGCGACCTGCGCCCCTTGCACCTGCACATCCTGGTGGCCGAAGACAACGTCATCAACCAGTTGATCCTGCGCGACCAGCTTGAAGAACTCGGCTGCAGCGTGGAACTGGCCAGCGATGGCGAAGAGGCCTTGGCGCGCTGGCACGAGGGCACCTTCGACATTGTGCTCACTGACGTCAACATGCCCAGGCTCAACGGCTACGAACTGACCGAAGCGCTTCGACGCCTGGGCTGCACCACCCCGATCATCGGCGCAACCGCCAACGCCCTGCGCGGTGAAGAAGCCTTGTGCCTGGCGGCCGGCATGAATCACTGCCTGGTCAAACCCTTTACGCTGCGAGCCTTGTCCTCTGTCCTGGCTCCCTACGAACGAGCCATCCATGAAGCCCTGTAGCATTCTGATTGTCGAAGACCATCCCTTTCAGCACCTGTATTTGCAGAACCTGTTCAGCGAGTTGGGTGAGTTCGACCTGGTGTGCGCCCGGGACGGCGAGGAGGCGCTGGCCTGCCTGAAGCAACGAGACTTCGACTTGGTGCTCACTGACCTGTTGATGCCAGGCATGGACGGCGTGCAATTTATCCAGGGCCTGGCCGCGCAACCGTCGCGCCCAGCATTGGCGATCATGAGCGCCGCCTCACGGCGCATGTTGATGGGCGCGAGCCTGGTGGCGAGCAACCTGCAAGTGAAGGTGATCGGGCTGATTTCCAAGCCGGTGAATGCCGCGGCCTTGCGCTGCCTGACCGATCAATTGCTGGCGCTGCGCCAGGTCGAACCGGCCGAGACCCAGCCCGGCATTGATTGCCAAAGCCTGATGAATGCTCTGGTCAATGGCGAGCTGCAAGCCTGGTTCCAACCCAAGAAAGCCCTGAGCAATGGTCGCATCGTCGCGGCCGAAGCCTTGGTGCGCTGGGTTCACCCCGAGCATGGCCTGTTGTTACCCGGCATGTTCCTGCCGGCATTGATCAGTTGCAACCTGGAAGAACGCTTGTTGTGGTGCGTGCTGAAACAAGCGATGGCCGCTCAAGCCATGTGGCGCCAACACGGCTATGACATCCCGGTATCCATCAACTTGCCCACTCACCTGCTCAACAGCCACGACCTGCCCGACCGCATCCTGGCGTTCGTGCAGGAACACCAGGGCTTGCCCGCGCGCATCTGTTTCGAGCTGATGGAGTGCTCGGTGCCGGATGACATCAGCAACTTCTACGCCGGCGCCTGTCGCTTGCGCATCAAGGGCTTTGGCTTGTCCCAGGATGATTTCGGCAAGGGCTACAGCTCGTACATGAACCTGGTGTCGGCGCCGTTTACCGAGGTGAAGATCGACCGCGCACTGGTGCAAGGCTGCAACGCCAACGAGGAACTGGCCCAGGCGCTCACCAGCATTGTCAGCCTAGGGCGTCAGCTGGGCTTGATCGTAGTCGCCGAAGGCGTAGAAACCGCGCAAGAACTTGCGCTGTTGCGTAAGATCGACTGCACTCAGGTCCAAGGCTTCCTGATCTCCCACGCCGTGTCTTCGGATCAGTTCCAGCAATTGCTGACCCACGACGGGCCGGCGAGCGCCTATTGACCCGCTGGCCGGGTGCGTACGAACGCCGTTAGCTTGCGAGGTCACCGCGTCATGCATCACCCCAACGCCTTCCTGGAGAAACTCACCAGCAGTTCGCTGCGCCTGAACAAAGGCTTGCTGGTGCTGGGGGCCTTGGTGCTGTTGCTGCTGGGCATCAGCTTTCTTGGCGCGCAACGCATGATTCAGGAGCAACGCGACACCCTGCACTTTCACTTCGCCCGGCTGATGGAGAACATCCACGAGCAGGAAGTGTTCTTGATCGATATCTCACGGGGCAGCACCAACGCTAAGTACAAGTCCATTGGCCTGCCGCCGCCTTTTGTGCAAAAGCCGCTGCCCGAGGAAGGACCGAACACCTATGAAGGCCGCGGTTTGCCGTTCTCCCTGCCCTACAGTTTGAAAATCAACTCCGACAAGATAGCCGCCGACCAATACCCCAAGGTTTTCGCCCTGGGCACCTACCTGTCGGCTTACTACAGCGCCTTTTGGGCGGGCTCCCACTACCAGGCACCTCAAGTGGTCGTGGTCAACGGCCCGGACAATTTCGACATCGCCGTGCCCTCCTCCGGCCGGCTGCGCGATGGCGGCCACGTGCATATAGGTATGTTGGTGGACGTGATGACCCAACTCAACGAGCGCCTGCACCTACAGAACACCCCCCAGCCCCATCACACCGTGCACTGGGAACCCTACGACACCGCCCCCGATGGCAAGGAAGCTCCGATATTGTTGGGTTATGTCGATATCAACCTGGCCTCCACCTCGCTGACCGTCACCGGCGCCAACACCTGGGTGGTGGTGGCCTCGCTGCTGGACCTGTCCAAGGTCAATAACATCGAGCGGCTGATGCAGTGGTCGATCTACGACGACTTCACCTTGATCACTCCAGGTGGCGTGGTGCTAACCGGGGCCGTCAAGCCCAGCGAGGTGCTCAATGAAGGTGTGAACCTCAACCGCGACGGCCTGGTGTTCAAGCTGACAAGCCAGGGCGAGCAGCCCTGGACGGCGATCTACGTGATCAGCCTGCAACGCTTTCTCGACTATGCGCTGTGGCCTTTGCTGTGCCTGGTAGGCGTGGTGCTGGTGATGCTGGGGTGCAGTCGCGCGTTCAATCGCTGGTACACCGCACGGGTAGTACTGCCTGCCCACCAAGCCCATGCCAGCATTGCCGAAAGCTCGGCATTCGCCCGAGCGGTCATCGACACCGCACCGACCGGCCTGTGTGTGATCCGGCGCAGCGACCATCATGTACTCCTGCAGAACCAGCGCGCCTTGGAGTGGCGCGACGCTCGCCCGCTGTTCGACTTGCTCAAGCAACAGACGCAGGCTGCACCGGGCCAGGCCGACCTGGAAAGCGAAGGCCGCCACCTGCACGTGGCGTTCGTGCCCACCCGCTACCAGGGCCAGGATGCGTGGCTGTGTGCGGTGCATGACGTGACCCGGCATATCGAAGACGCTGCGGCCCTGGAAGAAGCACGCCAAGCCGCAGACTCGGCGAGCGAGGCCAAGAGCCGCTTCCTCGCGACCATGAGCCACGAAATTCGTACGCCGCTGTATGGCGTGCTGGGTACCTTGGAGCTGCTCGGCCTCACGTCGCTCGCGCCGCGCCAGCAGGATTACCTGCAGACCATCCAGCGCTCCTCAACCACGCTGTTCCAACTGATCAGCGACGTGCTGGATGTCTCCAAAATCGAAGCCGGGCAAATGACCCTCGAACTCCAGGATTTCTGCCCACTGGAACTGACCGAAGACTGCGTGCGCACCTACAGCGCGTTCGCCCGCTCCAAGGGCCTGCAGCTGTATGCCTGCATCGACGCGGACCTACCGGATCGGTTGCGCGGTGACCCCCTGCGTATCCGCCAGATCCTCAATAACCTGCTGAGCAATGCGATCAAGTTCACCGACAACGGGCGTGTGGTGCTGCGCCTGCGCGCGTCGGAGAACACCGCCGGCGAGGTAGACCTGCAATGGCAAGTCAGCGACTCCGGCGTGGGTATTTCCCAAGCGCAACAGCAACAATTGTTCGACCCGTTCTACCAGGCTGAAGATGCCACCAGCCAGGCCGGCGCAGGCCTGGGCCTGGCGATTTGCAAATGGTTGTGCGAGTTGATGCACGGCCAACTGAACGTGGTCAGCGAACCCGGCCTGGGCAGCAGCTTTACCCTGCACCTCGCGCTGGAGTCAGTCCCCGGCGCCCTGGCTGACTGCCCCGCCTTCAGCCCCGGCATGCCGACGGTCTATGTGCGCGCGCAGGAACTTGAACGGGCGCAACACCTGATCGACTGGCTCAAGCGCCTAGGGCTCGACAGCCGCGCGGTTTCACCCGATGCGCCGTCCTCTGCACTGCTAGTGGACTTCACACGAGAACCGGCTTGGCCCGGCACGCGGATCATCGCCACAGCCGGCGGGCCGAACCCGGCGCAGCGGTGTGCCAGCGACTGGGCCGTCGACGCCGACGACGTGCGCGCGATTGCCTGGGCCATCTCCCTGGCACAGCAGGGTGCCGAGGCCGGCAACCGCCCCGCGCCCACCGTCAACGCGCGCCCGCTCAACCTGCAAGTGCTGGTAGCCGAAGACAATGCGATCAACGCCGCCATCATTCAAGAACAACTGCAAGCCCTGGGCTGCTCGGTGGTGCTGGCCGCCAACGGTGAACAGGCACTCATGCAATGGCTACCGGGGCGCTTCGACCTGGTGCTGACCGACGTGAACATGCCGGTGATGAACGGCTACCAGCTCGCCAAGGCGTTGCGCCAGCAAGATGCCGCGCTGCCGATTATCGGGGTGACGGCCAATGCCATGCGCGAAGAAGGCGAACACTGCACCGCCGTCGGCATGAATGCGTGGATGGTCAAGCCGCTGAACCTCGCCACCTTGCGTACCAAGTTGGAAAAGTACTGCAAGATCGAGGTGCCCGCCGTCGTCGACATGCCGCCGTTGTCGCCCAAAATGCGCGAACTGTTTGTCACTACCCTGCGTCAGGATGTTCAGGCCACCCTGACCGCGCTAGAGAACCAGGACGCCAATGGCGCAGCGCAGCAATTGCACAGCATGGCCGGTGCCCTTGGCGCGGTGCAGCTCGGTGACATGGCGAGTGCCTTCGTCGAGCTGGAACTGCGCCTGACTGGCATGGCGGTCACCCCCGCACTCGCCCTGGAAGTACGGCGCAACCTGGCCCGCCTCACGACATTGCTCGACACCTTTGAATAACCTCACTCTGGATAATCACCCCATGGAAACCCTCAACGTAGTCATTGCAGACGATCACCCCATCGTGCTGGTCGGGGTACGGGAACTGGTCGAGCGCGATGAGCGTTTTCGCGTGGTGGGCGAAGCCGTGTGTTCCAACGAATTGGTGACGCTGCTGGAAACCACGTCGGTCGATCTGGTTATCACCGATTTCAACATGCCGGCGGACTCGCCCTACGGCGATGGCCTGAAGTTGGTGGAGTACCTGGTGCGGCACTTTCCCAAGGTGCGCGTGCTGGTGCTGACGATGATCTCCAATCCGCTGATCCTGACGCGCTTGCAGGAATTGGGCGTGCTGGCCGTGATCCAGAAAAACCAACTGCACAATGAGATCCAGGCCGCGCTCAAGGCCATTGCCCGTGGCAACCCGGTTCGCAGCAAGGGCCCGCAACCGACCTCGGTACTGGAATCGTCTGACCTCGATGAGCGCTTCACCCGGCTGTCGCCCAAGGAGCATGAGATCCTGCGTTTGTTTGTCTCAGGACAGAGCGTCAATGAAATTGCACGAGGGTTGAACCGCAGTGCCAAAACCATCAGCACACAAAAAGTTGCGGCCATGCGCAAGTTGGAAGTCAACAGCGACCAAGACTTGCTGGCTTATTGCATAGAGCGAAACTTGTTCAACTAACACCCGCTTCTAGGGATCGTCTGATGTTCCACTAACCGCCGCCGTCTTATCGTGTTGTTTTAACCCCACCATGGAAAAACAACATGAAACAGCTGTCTCGCACACTTCTGGCATTGTCGATCTTCGCCGCGGGTAATGCCTTTGCCGTCGACCCACCGGTAACACCGACCAAGGCCGGCAGCGGCACCATCAACTTCACCGGCAGTATCAACAATGATGCCTGCTCCGTTGAAGGCATCGGCGTCAACAAAACCATCTCGATCAACATGGGCGAAGTGTCGATCAAGGACATGGGCACCGCCACCGCCCCCAAAGGCAACGGCACCCTGAGCGCCGAGAACTTTGACATGAAGATCAGCTGCAACGCCGGCACCAAAGTGGCGATGATCTTCGAACCGACCAAAGGCGCCGGTTCAGGCATCGTGACCGGCACCAAAGTGTTGAAGCTGATCGACGGCCTGGGCGCCGCCAAGAACATCGGTATCGCCCTGCTGGACTCCAATGGCGCACTGATCGACCTGAGCTCGCCAACCACCGCGAAGATCGAGAACACCTTGCAGGACAGCAACACCACGCTGAAATTCTCGGCCGCCTACGTCACCACCATCGACGCTGCCTCTGCCGTGGCCGGTCGTGGCGATGCCACCCTGCCGTTCACCCTGCAGTACGAATAACCCCAGCCCGATGCGGGGCCTGCGGGCCTCGCACACCTCTCGAACGTAGCGGTAGCCATTATGTTTTTTCGCCACTCACTGCCCCTGTGCGCGGGCCTGCTCGGCCTGCTTGCAGTCGGGCAAGCCACAGCCGGCATTTCGTTGAGCAGCACGCGCTTGGTGTTCGACGGCCAACACAAAGAAGCCGGAATCACCGTTCGCAACAGCGGCGAGGACGTGTTGATCCAGTCCTGGGTCGACACGGACGCCGACGACGCGACTTCGGTACCCTTTGCCGTCACCCCGCCGCTGGCGCGGGTCACCAACAATGAGCAACAACTGTTGCGCGTGATCTATGAAGGCACGGGCATGCCTGCCGACCGCGAGTCGGTGGTGTGGCTCAACGTGCAGGAAATCCCCAAGGCCTCGAAAACCGAGAACACCTTGCAGCTTGCCGTGCGCCAGCGCATCAAGGTGTTCTTCCGCCCGCCCGCGTTGAAAAACAACGCCTACCTGGCGCCGACCGAACTGCTCTGGCAACTGGCCGAACACGGCGGTAAACGCGTGCTGCGGGTGAGCAACCCTGGGGTTTATCACGTGTCGATTGCCGACATCACCCTACAGGCCGGGGCCGTCAGCGAACATCCATTTGATTCGATGATGATTGCGCCAGGCGAACAAAAAGAGTTCCAACTCAAGCAACTTTCCTCGATTAACTCCGCGCTCTTGAAGTTCAGCAGCATCAACGACTATGGCGCACAAGACCCTTATAGCGCGCAACTTTCTGACCGTGCTCAAACCAGCGCGAGTTTGAACAAAGAATCACCATAACGCGCCTGCCGTTCGCGCAGCCGCACTTTCACTGTATTTCTCTTCGCTCCGTTAGTTCGTATCGGAGGTGATATAGGGTTCCTGCATGTTTTTATTCAAGCGCGATAGTCTGGCGCCTTTTTTGATTGTCGTGGGCTTCAGTTCGGTCTGCCAGGCCGACGACAATGAACAGTTCAATACGTCGTTTTTGCAAGGCGCCGCAGCGTCCGTTGACCTGCAGTCATTGCTCGCCAGCAGCAGCGTGCTCCCCGGCAATTACCGAGTTGACCTGTATGGCAACGACACCCTGGTGGGCCGACGCGATATCGACTTTCGCCGCAACCCTGTAAACGGCCGAGTCGAAGCCTGCCTGACCCTGGAGATGCTGCAACAAGTGGGCGTCGATATCGGCGCCTTGCAGTCCAGCGGCAAACTCGTCGACACCGACCCCAATGCCTGCCTCGACCTGCCTGCGCTGATCGAACACGCCAAAGTACGCTACGACGTACCGCGCCTGCGCCTGCTGGTCAGTGTGCCGCAACGCGCCATGGAGCGCGGACGCCGCGGTTATGTCGACCCGGCCTTGTGGGATGATGGCGTCCCCGCCGCATTCATCAACTACCAGTTGAGCAGCAACCGCAGCAGCACCGACGCCGACACCACGCTGTCGAATAACCTGGGCCTGCGCAACGGGATCAACCTGGGGGCCTGGCGCCTGCGCAACGAGTCAAACTTCAGCAGTAGCACCGGCCGCCCCAGCACGTTCAAGAGCAACCGCAGCTACCTGCAACATGACGTAACCGCCTTGAAAGGCCAGTTCAGCGCCGGGGACATTTTCTCGGATGCCGACCTGTTCGACAGCGTGCGCTATCGCGGCTTGAAACTGGCCTCCGACGACGGCATGCGCGCCGACAGCGAGCGCGGCTACGCGCCGATCATCCGCGGCATTGCGCAGTCCAGCGCCACCGTCGAGATCCGCCAGAACAACTACATCCTCTATACCGCCAACGTGCCGCCGGGCCCGTTCGAGATCAGCGACATTTACCCCAGCGGCTCCAACGGCGACCTTGAAGTGACGGTGATCGAAGCGGACGGCCGTCGCCGGGTCACGGTGCAGGCGTTTTCCAGCCTGCCGATCATGGTGCGTGAAGGCCAACTGAAATACAGCGTCTCGGCGGGCAAGTACAACAGCAACAGTGACGCGCAGAAGACCCCGCAGTTTGTCAGCAGCACCCTGGCGTATGGCATCAGCAGCAACCTGTCGGGAATCGTCGGGGTACAGGCCACGCAGGACTTCCAGGCGCTGTCGGTCGGGGCCGGACGCAACACATCGATCGGCGCAGTGTCACTGGACCTGACCCACTCCGCCAGCCGCACCTTCGGCCGGCAGGTCACGGGCAACAGCCTGCGCGCGCTGTATGCCAAGACCTTTACCGGCACCGACACCAACTTCACCTTGGCGGCGTATCGGTATTCGACCGAGGGTTATCGCACCCTCACCGAGCATGTCGAGGAACTGAGCAGCGACGGCCGCACACGCCTGGGCAGCTCGAAAACCCGCACCGACCTGACCGTCAACCAGAGCCTGGGGCGCAACCAGCAGTTCGGCAGTGTGTACGTAAACGCCAGCGATCAACGCTACTGGGGACGCGGCGGCGCGCAAAGCCTGTCAGCGGGCTACAGCAATTACTGGGGCGACGTGAGCTACAACGTCAGTGCTACCCATACCAAGGATGTCGGCAACTACGGGCCGACGAACAATGACACGCTGATCAACCTGTCCCTGTCGTTTCCGCTGGGTTCGAAGCCACGTGCACCAAGGGCATTTGTCTCCGCCAGCACGCAAAAAGACAGCGACACCACGCAAATGGGCGTTAACGGTTACCTGACGGACGACAGCGACACCTATTACTCACTGCAAGCTGGCAACAGCAGCACGGGCGGCAGCACCGGCTCGGCCAACCTCAGCACGCGCACCTCGCTGATGGACATCAGCGGCGGTTACAGCCAGGGCCGTGGCTACAGCGCGCAGAACCTCAACGTGGCCGGGTCAGTGGTGGCCCATGCGGGTGGTATCAACCTGGGACAGACCGTGGGCGAGACCTTTGCGCTGGCGCAAGTCGAAGGCATTCCCGGCGTGAAGATCGGCAGTTTCTCCGGCGCAAAAACCGGCAGCAACGGCTATGCCGTGATCCCCAATGCCCAGCCTTACCGGGTCAACTGGATCAGCCTGGACACCCGCGACCTGGGCGCTGATATCGAAATCGATAACGCCACCCAGCAAGTCGTGCCTCGACGCGGCGCCGTGGTTTTGGCCCGCTACGCCAGCAAGACCGGACGCCGCGTACAGTTCGCCTTGTTCGACGCCCAGCACCGACCGATCCCGTTTGGCGCATCGCTGGAAAACATGGCGGGCAAACAGATTGCAATCGCCGACCCGAGTGGCAAGGCCTTGGCCTTGGTGGAAGAAGACACGGGGACGCTGGTGATCAACTGGGGCGACCAGCACTGCCAGGCGCCCTATGCGCTGGGCGAACCCAACAAGGCGTTGAACTATGAGCGGGTAGCCCTGACCTGCGCGCCGTAGCTGTGATCACACCGATGTAGCTATAGGTATCTACACAATAACAACCATCGCCGGCAAACCAGCGCCTGTAGGAGCCGGCTTGCCGGCGAAAAATACGAGGGCGCCGCGTTTTGCCTGGTTTCCCGCGTCATCGTTAACGACCATCGCTGGCAAGCCAGCTCCTACAAGGCACCGTGTTGCGACGCGGTCCTGTAGGAGCCGGCTTGCCGGCGAAAAACGCGAGGGCGCCGCGCTCTGCCTGGTTTCCCGCGTCATCGTTAACGACCATCGCCAGCAAGCCAGCGCCTACCGTTTTAAGCGAGGCTGGGCTCAAAAATCCCGCTTGTAGAAGATATCCAACGAACTGGCCACACCACTGGCCACCTCCAGATACACCTTCTTGCTCAACAAATACCGCAGTGCAATCGTACTGGCCGGCTCAAACACCCCCACCCCATACCGCAAGCTGAGTTTCTCAGTAATCTTGCCACTCGCCACCACGGCAGTGTTATTCCCGCTGCCCTGCGTATCAAGCTCAAAGTCCTGGATCCCCAAGTTCTTCGCCAGATCCGACGTCACCCCGGCGCTGCCCATCAACCCCAGGCCCAATGCGGCCTGGGCCAGCATGTTGTTGTCTTCACCCGTGGAGCTCAGCGGACGCCCCAGCACGAGGTAAGACAAGGCTTGCTCCTGAGCCATCGCCGGCTCCGAGAAGATCTGCGTAGTGGGCTGTTCGGCGCTGCCGCTCAAGCGAATGCCGGCGATCACATCGTCGGTCTTGCGGATCGCCTCGATGTCCAGATACGGCTGGTCCAACGGCCCGGCAAACAGCAACCGCGCACGGCGCACATCCAGCTTCTGCCCGTAGGCGCGATATCGGCCATCGTTGAGCCACAGCTCACCACGGGTGTCCATGTTGTCGCCGATATGCACCTGGCCCTGCACCTTGGCAGTAAGGCCGAAGCCCGAGAAGTTGAGCTTGTCTTCGCCCACCACCACGTCGATGTCCATGGCCATCGCCATTGGCGGCTTGCCCTCTTCGGTCTGGCTGCCGATGATCACGGTGTCATCCGAGACCTTGACGGTGGACGGCGGCAGTTCGCGTACGGTGATATCGCCCCGCGGGATGTGCACTTTGCCGGCGACGGCCAGCTTGTCGTTCTTCAGGCTGATTTTCAGGTCGGGCGCCACTTCCAGCACCGCGTAGGGCTCCACCGTGACCGGCAGTTGCGAGCCTTGCAGGCTGAGGTCCACCACCAGGGCTTGGCCCCAATCAATCTGGCCTTTAAGGCTGCCCTGCCCGGCCTTGCCACTGCGCCAGCCACCGTTGAGCTGCACGCTTTCACCGGCAATCAGCGCCTGCACGTTCAGGCCTTCCAGGCTGATGGGCAGTTCCGGACCGGAAATCTCGCCGCCCACCAGGTTCACGTTGCCGTTGACCTGGGGCGCCAACAGACCACCGGAAATACGTCCGTTGCCATTGAGCTTGCCGCTGAGGGTTTCCACCATCGGCACAAACGGCCGCGCGACCGCGAGATCGAGGCCGACCAGGCTGAAGTTGCCGGTGATCGGCTTGTTCTTCGGCAGCGGATTGATCTGCGCCTGCAACATCAATTCTCCAAGCTTGCCGCCACGGAAATTCAGCTGGGTGTCGATGCGCTTGGGGTTGAGGGTGGTTTCCAGCTTGAGCGTGTCGTAGGGGAAATCCAGCCACTGGTCCTTGTCCTTGACGCGCAAGGTGCCGCCGCTGGCGTCCACCGCGACCACGCCTTTAGGGCCGCTGTCGGGCAGGTCCAGTTGCAGGTCGGCATTCAGCTTGCCTTGCCAGGCGAAATCCTTGGGCAGGAACGCCGCTAGGCTGTCGATGGGGAATTGCTTGAGGTGGTAGCGCAGCTTCGGCTCGGGCATCAGGCGCTGGTCTTCGCCGCACAAACTAGCGGGGCCGGATACCCAGCAATGCGCGGCAAACGTCAGTTTGCCATCGGCCATGTGTTCGATCTTCGCCGGGGCTTGCAGCCTCCAGTCCTGGCCGCCAGCCTGGACATCGCCGCTGGCCAGGCGCCCGCGCCAGTTGCCTTTGTCGAGATTGCCATCCAACGCCAGTGCGAGCTTGACCAGTGGCCCAGCCAGGTCCAGTTGGACTTTCTGGTTCTTGATATCACCCTGGGCGCTGGCGGTCAGGGTGCCGACCTGGGTGTCGCCGGATTGGATGCCGCTGCCTTTCAGGTCGATCTTGGCGCGCTGGGCACTGTCCAGGTTGGCGTCGAGGGTGAGGTTTTGCAGGCGGTTGTCGGCAAATGCCAGTTGCTGGCCCTTGAGAGCGAGCTTGCCCTGGGGGGCGTTGAGGCTGCCGGCCACGTCGAGTCGGCCGTTGACCTGCCCGCGCAATTGCGGCCAGAGCTGGGCCAGGCGCGCCAACTTGATATCGATCTGCCCGGCCAGCCGTTGTTGCAGGCTGCCGCTGCCATTGATGCGGTTGTCACCCAGGCGGATATCCAGGTTGGCCAAGGTCCACTGCTCGCCCGCGCCTTCAGCCTTGGCCGCCAGCACGGCGGTTTGGCCACGCAGGCGGCCCTTGAGGTCGAGGTCAGCGTTCAGCTTGAGTTGCTCGCTCTTGAACTCGCCCTTGCTGCGCAGCGGCCCGGCCAGGGTGCCTGGCAATTCTGCGACCCAATACGCCGGGTTAAGCGCGGACAGGTCCAGCGCGGTGTCCCAGGCAATGCCCTCAGCGAATTGAACATTGAGATGGCCTTCGGCTTTGCCTTGGCCAGCGGTGAGTTTCAGCTCGGGCAGGAAGATCTGCTTGAGGTCCCCACTGAACGGCGTGACCACATTGAACTTGCCCGCCGGGCCGTCGAGGTCGGCCTTGAGGTTACCCAGGTAGTTGCCGTCCTTGTAGGAAATCTCACCATTGAAAGTACGCAGCGCGACTTGTGGCTCGTCGATCACCGGGTAGAGGCGATGCCAGGGGAAGTCCAGCCAGTCGATCTTGGCGTCGGCGCTGAAGCCCTGCTGCCAATCCAATTGGGCCGTCAGCTTTAGGCTCTGTTTGTCACCGGCATTCAGGTCCAGGCCGGCAATCTGCGCGCCCTTGGCGTCGACCCGGCCTTGCAGCAGCAAGTCCACCGGGCCTTTTTCCGCTGGCAACACGGCCTTGCCGAGCAGTTGGTAGCCGCGGCTCAAGTCACCTTTGGCGGTGAGGTCCAGTTGATTGAGTTGTAGAGTGTCAGGCAAGTCGGCGCTGGGTTTGAAGCCGTCGGCGGTGATGTGCACCTGGGCCGGAAGGTTTTCCGCCAGGGGCTGCAGTTCTCCGGTCAGTTTTGCGGGCAGATAGCCGCTGCTGTCGGCGTCGAGCTTGAGGGTCTTGAGCAGGTCGCCGTCGACCTTGAGCGCCACCTTCCACGGTGCACCGCCCGGTGCGTAGGGCAGGCTCAGGTTACCGGTGGCACTCAATGGCCAGTCGCCAGTGGGTTGCAGCAGACCGGCGAGGTCCAGTACCAGGTCGTCCCGTTGCAGGTGTACCGAGTCGATCTGCATGCCGGCGGCCGTCCAGTGCGCCGCCAATTGCAGGCCCTTGAGTTCTTCGCTGCCGTTGAATAGCAGGCTACCGACGCGAACGTCGCCCAACTGGACGGCAACCGGCAGCTTCAAGTCGGGCAGTTGAATCGGCCCGCTGCTCTCCTCTGTGCTCGGCGGAAATTGCAGGCTGACCTGCTCCACGTCCAGTTGATTGATGCACAGCGTCATGCGCAGCAAGCACGCCGGCGACCAATCAAATGTCGGCGCCTTGAGTTCGACGCGGCTGCTGTCCTGCTGCCACAGTAAATGGTCAGCGCTCCACCGGCCCCCCAGATGCCCCTGGAAATTTTCTACCGTCAAACCCGGAACACGGCCCAACGCCCAGCGGCTGCCCGTCTGGGTGCCGAGCACCGTCCACAGTGCCAACAACAGCACGGCAAGGATGGCCACCACGGCCAATCCCGCTATTTTCACACCACGCATCACAGCTCAGGCCCCATGGAAAAGTGCAATCGAATGCCGCCCGGATCTTCCAGGGCATGGGCCAGGTCAAGACGGATCGGACCGACCGGCGAGACCCAGCGGATGCCGACACCGACGCCGGTTTTCAGGCTGGGCAGGTCCAGGTTGTTGAAGGAGTTGCCCTGGTCGATGAAGGTTGCAATCCGCCACTTCTCGGCAATGGAATATTGATACTCAGCGCTCAGGGCCACCATGTAGCGACCACCGATGCGATCGCCCCGGTCGTTCTCGGGTGATAACGTCTGGTACTCGTAACCGCGCACACTTTGGTCACCACCGGCAAAGAAGCGCAGCGACGGCGGCACCGATTTGTAGCCGTTGGTGGCACTGCCGCCCACTTGGGCGCGGGCGAGGAAGCGGTGGTTGTCCCACAACGTGGTCAGGCCTTTGACCATGGCCGTGCCGTAAAGCAGGTTGGTGTCGGAACCCAGCCCTTCTTTGGCGACCTTGGTGTCGAACTGCAGGCGGTAGCCATTGTGCGGGTCGATGCGGTTATCGCTGCGCAGGTAGGAATAGCTGACGCCCGGCATCACCAGGTTACTCAGGCCGGAGTCATTGCCCAGCCGATACTCCTCACGCTGATATTTGAGCGAAATCACACGGGTCCAGCCGCTGGGCAACTTGCTGTGCCATTCAGGGCCGAGGGTCAGCAATTTACTGACCGTATCAGTGTTGGCGATTTCTTCGTTCTGGTAGCCGCCCGCAAAACGCAGCTTGTCGGTCAGTGGCGGATCGAGCGGGATGTCGTACCACAGGCCAACGTTCTGCCGAGGCGCCGACAGCTCGGCCTCCCAGCCATAACTGTGGCCCTGCGGGTTGACCCAGTGGCGGGTCCAGTTGGCTTTGCCGCGCGGACCGACGTCGGTGGAAAACCCGAGGCCCAGCCCCATGGTACGCGGCTTACGGGTTTCCAGGCGTACGGCCACCGGGATGATGTCATTGGTTGAAGCGGCCGGGGCGGCGTCCACGCGCACGCCTTCAAAAAAACCGCTGCCTTGCAGGTTCTGGTTGAGTTCGGCGATCAGTTCGGAGTCGTAGGGCGTGCCGCTTTTGAACGGCACCATGCGTTGCAGCAGGTCTTCGTCAAATGGCGTATCGCCAGCAAAGCTGACTTTGCCGAGGGTGTAGCGCGGACCGCTGTCATAGATGAGTTCGATATCGGCGACGCCGGCCTGGGGGTCGACCGCGAGTTTCTGGCTAGTGAAGCGCCCGCCGAAAAAGCCGTAGCGCGAGGCCTGGTTCTGGATCAGACGCTTGGCGTCTTCGTAATGGCCGTGGTTAAGCACGGCGCCGGATTTGAGGTCGTTGCTGACGGGCACGCGAAAGGCCTTGAGGTCAGCGGCAGGGCCGTCGACCCGAATGGTCACGTTACGCAAATGCACCGGTTCGCCGGGGTCGATGGTGAGGGTCAGGCGCGGATTCTTGCCGCCCTTCACGTCACTCTCGATCTGTGGCTGATAGAAGCCCAGAGCCTGGGCAGCTTTGCGCGCCTGCTCCTCGGCGCCACGGCTGAACCGCAGCAAGGCTTCTTCATCACGATCGCCCACCCCGCCGATATAGCCTTCGATGTTGGCTTTCAACGCGTCGTTTGAGGGTTTGATCCGCACGTCCAGTTCGCTTTGCGCCAAGGCGCCGCAGCTTGTGAACAGCAGAATCAAGCCGCTGGTAAATCTTCCTGGAAACTTCATAGACGCGGATGCTACACGACCTGGGGAGACTGTTTGAACTCGGAAATTTCTGAATAATTCTTTATTAAGCCGTTGCAGCATGTAACGACTGGGGATTGGGGTGAAAAAACACGTGCTCCAGGATCGGTCCTACAGCGACTTCACCAATTTCCTGATAGCCCTGACGCTTATAGAACTCCAGATAGCGTGAGTTGCCCGTGTCCAGTACCACGCCAGACGAATGCGGGTCTTCGGCACACCAATTGTGCACGGCCTCCAGCAACTGCTCGCCGTAATGTTTGCCCTGGAATTGCGGGTGAATACCCAACAACGGCAACACATGCACCGACTCACTGGGCAGGCACGCCAGCACCGCGTGATGGTAGTCGAGGTAACGTCGCGTACCGCGCACGCCCGTGCTCAACCACATGCGCAGTTGCCAGGCCCAGCTTTCGGTAATCCCCAGGCGCCGCTGCGGTGGTGCGATCAGGGCTATGCCGATCAGCCGATCGTTGACGAACAGACCAATGGCCGGCAGTTTCTGAAAAAAGTGCTGCTTGACCAGCTCACGCACGGTGGCGCGTACCCGCTGTTCATAGCCAGGACGCTCGGCTTCGAAGATGTAGGCGAACGTCGGCTCATGCCGATAAGCCTGGTACAGCAAGGAACGGGCTTCGCGGGAATAGCCGCTGTTGAGCAGGCGAATTTCAGCAGTTGCAGTTGAAGTGTCCGGCATACCGTCAATCTCCCTGGGCGCGGCTCAAAAGGCCGCGTTCTTATGGGTACGAACCTACACAGCACCAGTCGTTCCCAGACCTTAGCAGTGCAAGTGCCCTACCGCCACGCTGGCCCCCGTCCGACTTGTCCGCTAGCATCGCCCTTTTGCCAGGACTGGACTGCCGACCATGAAAATCGTCTCCTTCAATATCAACGGGCTGCGCGCCCGCCCCCATCAGCTGGCGGCGCTGATTGAAAAGCACCAGCCCGACGTGATCGGCCTGCAGGAAACCAAGGTCCACGATGACCAATTCCCATTGGCCGAAGTACAGGCCCTTGGCTATCACGTGTACTACCACGGCCAAAAAGGTCACTACGGTGTGGCCCTGCTCTCGCGCCAGCCGGCGTTGAGCCTGCACAAAGGCTTCGCCAGCGACGAAGAAGACGCCCAGCGCCGGTTTATCTGGGGCACCTTCGCCGATGAGAACGGCCAACCGGTCACCATCATGAACGGTTACTTCCCCCAGGGCGAAAGCCGCGACCACCCCACCAAGTTCCCGGCCAAGCAGCGCTTCTATGAAGACCTGCAACAGTTGCTGGAGAGCCAGTTCAGCAATGACCAGGCGCTGGTGGTGATGGGCGACATCAACATTTCCCCGGAAGACATCGACATCGGTATTGGCGCCGACAACGCCAAGCGCTGGCTCAAGACTGGCAAGTGCAGCTTCCTGCCGGAAGAGCGCGAGTGGATGGCCCGTCTGAAGAACTGGGGCCTGGTGGACAGCTTCCGTCACCTCAACCCAGAGGTTGCAGACCGCTTCAGCTGGTTCGACTACCGCAGCCGTGGCTTTGAGGATGAACCCAAGCGCGGCCTGCGCATCGACGTGATCCTGGCCTCCAATGGCCTGCTGTCGCGGGTCAAGGATGCCGGGGTGGACTACGAATTGCGCGGCCTGGAAAAGCCGTCGGACCATGCGCCGATCTGGCTGGAACTGAGCTGACAACACCGTCCAATGTGGGAGCTGGCTTGCCTGCGATAGCGGTACATCAGTGAAGAATTGGCTGCTGACACTCTGCCATCGCAGGCAAGCCAGCTCCCACAATGGGATCGATGGCGCATCAGTCACATTATTGCAACCTGCCTGACTTATTCTCGCGGCACTCCCTTTGGCTTGAGAAGGTGCCGGCATGAGGCTGCGCGTTCTGTTCCTGCTGGTGCTTTCCCCCCTCTTCGCTGTGTCCGCTCCCCTCCCCGTTCCTGATCAAGGTGCTGCCTTGCGCATCCAGGGCTCCAATACCATTGGTGCAGCGTTGGGCCCGGCATTGGTCAAGGGCTTGATGGAACATCAGGGTTTGCAGGCGGTGCACAGCGAGCCGGCGGAAGGTGCCAATGAACAGCGCGTGATTGGCAAGACGCGCCAGGGCAAGACAGTGACGATTGAAGTTGCCGCTCACGGTTCCAGCACCGGTTTCACTGCGTTGAAGAAATCCAGCGCCGACCTCGCGGCCTCGTCTCGCCCGATCAAGGACGGCGAGTTGGTCGACCTTGAACCGCTGGGCGACCTGAAAAGCCCCGAAGCCGAACAGGTGATCGCCATCGATGGCCTGGCCATCATCCTCCACCCGCAAAATCCGCTGAATACCTTGAATACCGAGCAACTGGCGCAGGTCTTCAATGGCGAGGTCAGTACCTGGGAGGCCCTGGGTGGCGTCGGAGGGCCGATTCATCTGTATGCGCGGGACGATCAGTCCGGCACCTATGACACCTTCAAGGACCTGGTACTGCGCCTGCGTGGCAAACCGCTCGCGCCGGGCGCCAAGCGTTTCGAGTCCAGCGAGCAATTGTCCGACGCGGTCAGCCAGGATCCCCAAGGCATTGGCTTTATCGGCCTGCCCTACGTCCGCCAGGCCAAGGCGGTGGCGATTGTGGACGGCGACTCGCAACCCATGTTGCCGCTGAACAGCCTGATTGCGACCGAAGATTATCCGCTGTCACGTCGGCTGTTCTTTTACTGGCCGCCCTCGAGTCGCAACCCATGGGCCAAGGCGCTGGTGGACTTCAGCCAGAGCAGCAAGGGCCAGGCGATCGTGGCAGCCAATGGCTTTATCGCGCAGCAGGTACAGGCGATGGCCGTAGAGCCACGCGCGTCGATGCCCGGGGACTATCAAGCGATTGCGCGGGATGCCCAACGCCTGACGGTGAATTTTCGTTTCGAGGAAGGCAGCGCGAGCCTGGACAACAAGGCCCGCCAGGATTTGCAGCGGGTGGTGGCGTACCTCAAAAGCCACAACAAGCTGGACAAGCAGGTGACGCTGGTGGGCTTTGGCGATGCCAAGAACGATCCGCAGCGGGCAGCGTTGCTGTCAAAGTTGCGGGCAATGGCGGTGCGCCGGGAATTGGTCAAGAACGGTGTGGTATTGCGCGATATCCGCGGGTTTGGCGCGCAGATGCCGGTGGCGGCGAATACGGCGGATGAAGGGCGGATCAAGAATCGGCGGGTGGAGGTCTGGGTTTACTGAGCCCTGAGCTTTGTGTTGTTCGGACCGGCCTCATCGCGGGCAAGCCCGGCTCCCACAGTTGACCGAGTCGTTCAGATGAACACCGTCTAATGTGGGAGCCGGGCTTGCCCGCGATGCAGGCGACGCGGTCTTACTGCCCGCTGCGCATCAGTTCTTTAGGCACATACTTGCCAATCTCGAACTTGCCGATCGCCGCCCGGTGCACTTCATCCGGGCCATCGGCGAGGCGCAAGGTACGTTGCATGGCGTACATATAGGCCAACGGGAAGTCATTGGAGACACCGGCACCGCCATGAATCTGGATCGCACGGTCGATCACCTTCAAGGCCACATTCGGTGCGACCACCTTGATCTGGGCGATTTCGCTTTTCGCGACTTTGTTACCCACGGTGTCCATCATGTACGCCGCCTTCAAGGTCAGTAGGCGCGCCATGTCGATTTCCATGCGCGAGTCGGCGATCTTGTCGATATTGCCGCCCAGGCGCGCCAACGGCTTGCCGAATGCAGTCCGGCTGACGGAACGTTTGCACATCAATTCCAGCGCGCGCTCGGCCATGCCGATGGAACGCATGCAGTGGTGGATACGGCCTGGGCCAAGGCGACCCTGGGCGATTTCAAAGCCACGGCCCTCACCCAGCAACACGTTTTCGTAGGGTACGCGCACATTGTCGAACAGCACTTCGGCATGGCCGTGGGGTGCGTCGTCGTAGCCGAACACCGGCAGCGGGCGCACGATCTTCACGCCGGGGGTGTCCACCGGTACCAGGATCATCGAGTGTTGCTGATGGCGCGGCGCGTCCGGGTTGCTCAGGCCCATGAAGATCAGGATCTTGCAGCGCGGGTCGCAGGCGCCGGAGGTCCACCATTTCTTGCCATTGATCACCCACTCGTCGCCCTGGCGTTCGGCGCGGGCGGCCATGTTGGTGGCGTCGGATGAGGCGACGTCGGGTTCGGTCATGGCGAATGCGGAACGAATCTCGCCGCGCAGCAGCGGCTCCAGCCAGCGTTGTTTCTGCTCTTCGTTGGCATAGCGTACCAACACTTCCATATTGCCGGTGTCAGGCGCGGAGCAGTTGAACGGCTCTGGGCCCAACAGCGAGCGGCCCATGATTTCAGCCAACGGTGCGTATTCAAGGTTGGTTAGGCCCGCGCCCAGCTCGGATTCCGGCAGGAACAGGTTCCACAAACCTTCGGCTTTAGCCTTGGCCTTCAGCTCTTCCATGATTGCGGTGGGCTGCCAGCGGTCGCCTTCGCTGACCTGGCGTTCGAACACCGGCTCGGCCGGGTAAACGTAAGCGTCCATGAACGCAGTGACGCGTTCACGCAGTTCCTGAACCTTGGGCGAATAGGCGAAATCCATGAGCAGCTCCCTTCTCTGAGAGGTTGTTTAGGTCATGAAGTCGATGCTAGATGAGCTACGAAAATTTACCTAACCTATTCTCGGCGTGTATTAACATTCATCACCGATATATGATCGACGTATGGCCACCTAACAATAAGAGCGCTACGAAATGAATCTGAGCAAGGTCGACCTCAACCTGTTTATCGTCTTTGACGCGATCTACACCGAAGCCAACCTGACCCGCGCCGGGCAGATTGTCGGCATTACCCAGCCGGCGGTGTCCAACGCTCTGGCGCGTCTTCGGGAAACCTTCAACGACCCACTGTTCGTGCGCACCGCCCAAGGCATGGTGCCTACGCCCATGGCGCAGAACATCATCGGGCCGGTGCGCAACGCGTTGTCGTTGCTGCGGGTGTCGGTGCAAGAGAGCCGCATCTTCAACCCGCAACAGGCGGCCAAGACTTATCGCATCAGCATGACCGACCTCACCGAAGCGGTGATCCTGCCGCTGCTGTTCCAGCGCCTGCGCCGCCTGGCGCCCACGGTGGTGATCGAGAGTTTCCTGTCCAAACGCCGCGAAACCACCAAGGAACTGGCCGCCGGGCGCCTGGACTTTGCCGTGGACGCGCCGCTCAACACCGACCCACAAGTGCGCCACGTCAAGCTGATGGAAGATCGCTATGTGTGCGCCATGCGCAAAGGCCATCCGCTGGCAGGCAAGGACAAGCTGAGCCTGGATGATTACCTGGGGCTGACCCACATCCATATCTCCAGCCGGCGCAACGGCCTGGGCCATGTGGACCTGGCACTGGGCAAGATGGGCCTGCAACGCAAGATCGCCCTGCGCTCCCAGCACTACCTGATGGCGTCGCAAGTGTTGCAGCAGACCGACATGGTCATGACCGTGCCCGAGCGCTTCGCCCGTCGCCACGAATTGCACTGGTTCAACCTGCCGGTCAACGATGTGCCGCCGGTGGAAACACATCTTTATTGGCATGAAAGCACCGACCAGGATCCGGCGAACCGCTGGATGCGCGAGCAGATGATCGAGTTGTGCCAGCAGGTGACGGCCCATGAGAAGAAGTTGGATGGCAAGCAGGCTTGACGTTAACGTCAACCTGCCATTAGCTTAACGCCAAGACCTTCTTGAGCGCCGTCCATGAGCACCACCTACAGCATCTCCGACCTCGCCCGCGAGCTCGACATCACCACCCGTGCCATTCGCTTCTATGAAGAACAAGGCCTGTTGGCCCCGGAACGTCGGGGCCAGGAGCGCATCTACTCGGCCCGGGACAAGGTCAGCCTCAAGCTGATCCTGCGCGGCAAACGCATCGGCTTTTCCCTGGCCGAGTGCCGCGAACTCATCGAGCTCTACGACCCCACCAGCGGCAACCACGTGCAACTCAACAGCATGCTGGCGAAAATCGCCGAGCGCCGTGAGCAGTTGGAGCAACAACTGCTGGATATCGAACAGATGAAGCTGGAACTGGACACCGCCGAAGAGCGCTGCACCCAGGCCCTGGCCCACACCCTGCGCCAGGTTGGCCATTGATCAGAAGGTAACTGCCATGTCCCTCCCCACACACGTGCGCCTGGTGGAAGTCGGCCCGCGCGACGGTTTGCAGAACGAAGCCCAGCCCATCAGCGTGGCAGACAAGGTCCGGTTGGTGGACGCCCTCAGCGCTGCCGGCTTGAGCTATATCGAAGTCGGCAGTTTTGTATCGCCCAAGTGGGTGCCACAGATGGCCGGCTCCGCCGAGGTGTTTGCGCAGATCCAGCGCAAACCCGGCGTGACCTATGGCGCGCTGGCGCCGAACCTGCGCGGTTTCGAGGACGCGCTGGCGGCTGGCGTGAAGGAAGTGGCGGTGTTTGCGGCCGCGTCCGAGGCGTTTTCCCAGCGCAACATCAACTGCTCCATCAGCGAAAGCCTGGAGCGCTTTGCGCCGATCATGGCGGCGGCCAAGCAGCACGGCATCAGCGTGCGGGGGTATGTGTCTTGCGTGCTGGGCTGCCCGTATGAAGGGCAGATCGCGCCGGAACAGGTCGCGGCGGTGGCGCGCGAGTTGTATGCCATGGGCTGCTATGAGGTATCCCTCGGCGACACCATCGGCACCGGCACGGCGGGCGCCACGCGGCGACTGTTCGACGTGGTCGGGGCACAAGTGCCTCGGGAGAAATTGGCCGGCCACTTCCATGACACCTATGGCCAGGCCATCGCAAACATCTACGCCAGTTTGCTGGAAGGGATCAACGTGTTCGACAGCTCTATCGCGGGCCTCGGCGGCTGCCCTTATGCTAAGGGCGCCAGCGGTAACGTTGCCACCGAAGATGTGGTGTACCTGCTCGATGGCCTGGGTATCGACACGGGTATCGACCTGCAGGCGTTGATTGGCGCGGGTCAGCAAATCAGCAGCGTGCTGGGTCGACCAACCGGGTCGCGCGTGGCCAAGGCGCGTAACGCCGGTTGAGTCGCTTAGCCGTGACAATGTGTTACCGCACGCCTACACATCGAGTAACACGGGAACATAATTTGTCGTATTTTCTGCAGGCTGGATCCTACATAAAAATCAAATCATTGATTTTAAAGGACTTTTAAAAGTTGGCACGGCTTCTGCTATCTCTATGGCATAACAAGAATAAAAAGCGCCAAACCTAATAAAAATAAGACGAAACGACTCTGACATAACAAAAACAACACGGCAGAGACGCAGCTAACAGATTTTTTTGGAGAAGATGTGCTTCGCAGGGTACGGCATGCCGAAACCCGCAACCGGTTAGAGAAAAATAAAACTACCTCAGGTAGCTACCCACTGGTTGGATCGTTAACGAAGAAGCAGATCAGCGCTCAAAAAAATACGTTTGCTCTTGACCCCGGATGGGGGTCGCCAAAAACAGCGGTAAAGGGTAACGGTTGCCAAAAACAACAATAGACCGCCCCTCAATAATAAAAAAAGAGCACGCAACGACAAATTAATGGGGACCCTCGGGTCCCCTTTGTGCTTTCTGCACCCGCCCCTCAGAGCGACGTCCCTTCGCTGGCCGCAAAATTGTTGAGCACCTTGCGCGTCAAGGTTTTCAGCGCCTGCTGTTCCAATGCCTCTCGCTCAGCCCCTAACTGTTTGAGTTCACGCTCGTAAAATGCACTTTGCATCGAGCCATTCACCAGTATTTCATTCCGGCGCTTGCCCAGCAGGCCGGCCAATCGGTCGGTGGCCTCGTCATGCTTTGTTTGCCAGTGGTTTTGGGTGGCCGCGTCACTGACCGGCTCGTCTTGCAAATCCGCGAGATCAAACAACGCACTGCTTTTCTCGTCGATCAGGTCAATGGCCGGCACCATCAGCGCCTTGATCTCTTGCGGGTATCGGGTGCGTAGATGGGTTTCCCAAAACATGCGCCCGACAAAAAAAGCCTCCTCGTCACCGGCAATGCGCTCATCCCTCAGTACCTTTGCGTAGGCCTCATCAATCGCCGCCGGACTCACCCTGGCCTGCTCGGAAAACAACATGTCGCGGGATTTGACCGGCAGTTCCAACCTGTCTGCCAGCCGGATGCGATACGCCAGAATCACTTCGACCTGCTCCGTGAACCCAGGCCCTCTAGCCTCGACATCCAGGTGAGCAATGGCATCCACCAGGGATAACCGGAACAACTTGCGCGCCGTGGATATCAGCGGCCCTTCAGCGCTCTGCGCCCCTACAGACTCGAGTGCCCTGGCTGCCAGCAGCTCACTTTCAAGGTTCATGAACTCGACCAAACTGCCATCGCCACAGGTGACTCTGTCGTCGGCGACCGCGAACAACGTCTCGCGAATACCCTGGTTTTCACTCGCCGCCTCCAGCATGTCCCATACCCGCTCAGCCAGCGCCGGTCGGGTTACCGGGCTGGCGTATTCGGCACTGCGAGTGGTGTCGGCCAATACCGTAAAAAAAGCAGCCGATTCAGCACTGGCCTTGAGTTCGTCCCAGCGGCCACCCCGTCGTGCCTGCTCTAACGTCGGCGACTGACCCAGCCACACACCACGCGCCTCGCCCACGGAAACATGTTCGCCCCATTGCTCCGGGCTTAATGGCCTGTCCAACTGAAGGCGTTCAAGCGTGGCCGCCGACAGTGGATTGTCGTGCAGGTTGATGCGCTCCAGATGCTGGTAAGCGTATTCAGGCAGGGTTGTGATCCGGTTGGTATGCAGGTCGATACGGGCCAGGTGGGGCAATTGTTCGGCACCGTCCGGGAACCGGGTGGTGCCCGTATTCGGTAGGTAAACCTGGTTCAAATTGCGCAAGCCACGCAGATCGGCGTGCCATCCCAAGCGAGGATTGTCGCCCAGTTTCAGAATCTTCAAGCCCTGCATACCCTGCAGGCGTAGGCGGCTTTGTTCGGTCAGCTGGATATCATTTCTACTCAGATTGAGCTTGGTCAACCCGACCCCACCCTGTGCAAACTCCGGTAGTTCGGTGAGATTGTTCTCGCTGAGGTTCAGCCAGCGCAAGCCGCCAAATGCCTTCAGAAAAGGCAAGGAGGTGTTCGAAAGCGCCATTCGACGCAGCACCAGACTGCCCACATGATCCATATTTGCGCTGATCGCAGGCAGCTCGCCGACGTCTTCATCCGACAGGTCAAGCACGTGACCGATAGGCGTTTGATCCCCTGCAACGGCTTGTGCGGAGCCTCGCCGCCAAGCGTGCTTGATGGTACCCGAGACCCTGCGCCGGGCCCTTGAGTAACCTGATCCCTCCTCCTGCCAACTGACCAGCGCCCTGTCCAGTTCTGCAAGCTCGCCTTCCAGGTGGGTCAATCTGGCTGTCAGCGTGGCATCTGCCGCGCCTTGAAGGCCAAGCATCACCTCGACCTCCTCCATGGATTTGGACGGATAAAGCGCCATCGCTTTCATTCTGCAAACCAACGGGCGAACGTCTGCGCTGCCCACCGGGCTTAGCGGATAACCGATGCGTCCATCCGCCAGGCGCATCGGCGATTTAAAGCCCGGCTTGATCGCTTGCAAACCCAGTGCGCGCCGGCTTGCCAGTTCGTTCAGAGGCTGTTGCCCAAGCCGCTTTTTCAACGTTTGGGTGAACACGTTGAACTCTGACCAACGGGTGAACTTGCCGCCGCCTGCCATCCAAAGCGCGCTGAAAAAGGCGTCCTTGTCACTGCGCCAGTACTCCACTTTCTTTTCCGGCCCGCTGTATAACTTCCATTCCTTCAAGTCGGTACGGATAAGGCGACATTGCCTGAGCGCAGTCGTCTCTCCCACCCGGTCCAGGAGGGGGCCGTCATAAGTATCCGCACGCAGCTCAATGCACACATCACCTAAAAGCTCCGGCACAGAGGCCATCTTGTGCAGAGCCAGGTGCACACCGTCCATCGTGAGTTGATTCTCGAACAGAAGATCCGCATGCGCGCGCATGACACGCGCCCTCTGCGCAAAGTGGCGCGCTTCCTCGGCCAAACGCAACGGCACGTGCGAGGTGGACGTCATGCTTGCCAACTCCTTGCCGCTGGCATGTGTCACGATTTCCTCGGCGGCGAGCTTTGGCACCCCTGGGAAGCTACGCTGGATCAGTTGTACGTGGGCATCGCTGGAAACATCACCTGCCGCCATCTCGCGATTGAACAGCTCGCCTCTCGTGCTGATGGCCGCATCCACCAGACGGTCCCGGTACCTGCGTGCTCTTGTGGCGGGTATGCGCTCTTCCTCCATCTCCTCCTCTACCATAGCGTTGAGTACACTGGATTCGGTGGCAGGTGGTATAGGGGTGATTTTTCTACCCCATGACAAAATATTTCGACGAATCCGGCGCTCGATTAATTCCTCGCCCAATAAGTGACGCATTTCAGACTCGCTCAACTGCTCTGAAAATGCAGCAAAGAAGTGGCCGCTGTCGAGCTGCTCAGGCTTTAACGTCACTACCTGCGCGAGATTTTCCTCGCGGCCTGAACTCCACAGGCGGTTTCCTTCGCCATCCACCGCGACCAGCACGCGCGACGCTGGCCAGCTCCCGCTTTCGGTCAACAACTTTACTTGCAAGGACCAGTGGACTTGGCCACGAACCCTGTGATCAGGGTGGCTCAATTGGTCGATGTGGTACTGTTGCTGGTCAGTGAATTCAAACCGTCGGAGCATGTCCTTGAACAGGGGCGCAGGTGGCCGTTGCTCGGTGAATACCTGACGCAACTCGTCATCCGACACACCACTGATTGCCCTGGCCTGCTCCAGCTGGGTATCGCTCAGGTGATCGACGCTATGCCCAATGCGGCGCAACAGCGTCTTGCGATCCCAGGTCAAGGGCTGTTCAAACTCATGCACCCAGGCCCCCTCGCCGTTATGCCGAATCCGTGGCGTGTAACGTGAGGCGCCATCGGGGTGCAGGAGCCTGAATTCATGTTCGTCTCCGCTGGCTTCTACCTTGTAATGCCCCCCGTCCGTTGCCGGCAGGTACAGGCTGCTTTCATGGGCATACAGCCCGTGTGCATTGGCCTTGAGCCCTTCAGGCAACGTGACCCGGTGCAGGTACTGTGCCGGATTGAAATCATACAAGCGCGTACGTCCACCGAACTCCAC
Source organism: Pseudomonas reactans (assembly GCF_013387025.1). NCBI lineage: Bacteria > Pseudomonadati > Pseudomonadota > Gammaproteobacteria > Pseudomonadales > Pseudomonadaceae > Pseudomonas > Pseudomonas reactans. Next base: position 209,066 of record NZ_JACAQP010000001.1, read on the forward strand.
ATGCACCAATCGCCTGACAAATGCCGTGTCTTTCGCCGCCATCAGCACCTTGGGCACCGCCAACATCGCCAGGTTGAGGCCCACTGCCGAAAGGTGTGCCCAAGCCGCTTTGGCATCGTATTCAGACCACGCTTCAATCCCTTCGCCTATCTCATAGGCCATCTGCACCGCCGCGACGACCAACATCACTTCCCCCAAGGGCGGTACCACAAAAGCGACAAGATTGAGAATATCCAGCGCCGTACTACCCCACGACCAGAGCCAGGCTTTATAGGCCCGATCCGTGACATCCTGGGTAGACACCACACGGGTACTGGCGTTATTCATGATCAGCCGGATGCGCTGCATCGCACAGTCCATCCACACATCTCGCCATGACGCCGCGTAAGTACCCTGGTGGTGGATCCGACCTTTTTGGGCCGGGGCAAAATCCTGTTCGTCGGTGTACGCCGCGTCAGGGTCGAGCAAGCCCTTGAGCTGCGTGAAAAAACCATCCTGATTGGCCAGCGGTACGAATTGGCTGAAGAACTTCCGGTATTCGACGCAACACAGGCGAGTCGTCAGATGGTCGGTAAAGGCTGCGATGTTGTCATAGGCCTTAAGCGAATGAAGTGGGTCGCCTGGGATGCACACCATGCAGGCCCTAGGCAACAGCTCGGCATTTCTCAAGTTGGCCCGCCACACGACCGGGCCGATGATCAGGATGTTTTCGAGCACGAAGCTGCACAGCCGCAACGGCGAAATTTTCACCGTCTCCCCTGCTCGCTTAGCCCCCAACTGGTCAATCAAGATGTCGTTGATCAACCGATGATCATCAGGCTGGATATCACCTTTCATCAAGGCAATTTCGGCGGCCAGTTCCAATTGATTCCGGTGGCTGGTAATCAAGCTGCTGTACAGCTTGCCAATTCCCACCTCCGTCTTGTTCGTCTGAATCTGCTGATTGATCACGGTCCGTACATGTTCGTAATACGACTGCCCCAGATTCAGCTCCCTGCACAGTTGGGCAAACTCATGAGCCTTGATATCCAGTTTTGCCGAGCGGACATTGCCCGCTGGATGAAGCCTTGCGGCCGAAGAGCGATAAAAGTTGTAACGCGTGATCAGGTGGCAGTCTTCGCAAACCGGCTCAATCGCCTCCTCCGGGATGAAGTTATTCAGCGCTGCCTCCAGCAGGCTGATCCCCCTGTAGAAGTAGTACTCTGAGGCCAACGTGCTGACGTGGGTGGCCGAGACTTCACTGGCGCCTGGGTTGCATTCTTTCTGTTCCATCTTGCGGGCATAGAACACCGCATTGACATCCAGCCGTTGCCCGAACTTTTTCTCGATCGCTGCCACCAACAACGGCTCGGCATACTCCGCCGGTTGTTTCAGTTCACTGAACACTCGATCCAGTTGGTTCAACGACCTCCTGCTGCGCGCATGGACCTCTCTCATGCGATCCCTTGCGCTCGCCGAGGCTTTTTTGTACCAGTCGGGAATAGCAAGGTCCAACGACGCCAACTCGGTTTTGCGCGTGTCCAGCGCTTCGCTGTACCAGTCAGGCGTGTTGTCTTTTATCACATGAACATGTGGGCCCTGCTCGTCTAGAGCCGGGAGCTCGAGACGGTCAATCGTGTTTGTTGTCATCGTTACGGCCTAAAGTGGCGAAATAGTCCGCCACTTTAGGCAGCGCGCTTCATCGGGAAGCGGTAGACATGCACCGGGCCTCAGCGATCGCGGCGCAATTCCTGAATGCTGATCTCGCGCATGCGAAACTTCTGGATCTTGCCCGTCACCGTCATCGGAAAGTCATCCACAAACTTGAAGTGCCTGGGCGTCTTGAAGTGCGCGATGCGGTCCTTGCACCAGGCTTGCAGCTCCAGTTCGTTGGCCACATGGCCCGGATGGAATTTAATCCAGGCGACGATTTCTTCGCCGTAGCGCTCATCGGGAATGCCGATCACCTGCACATCCGCCACTGCCGGGTGAGTGAAAAAGAATTCCTCCAACTCACGCGGGTACACGTTCTCGCCGCCACGAATGATCATGTCCTTGTTGCGCCCGGCGATGGACACATAGCCGTGCTCATCCATGCTCGCCAGGTCGCCGGTGTGCATCCAGCCAGCGTCGTCGATGGCCTCGCGGGTGGCGTCGGGGTTGTTCCAGTAACCGAGCATCACACTGTAGCCACGGGTGCAGAGTTCGCCGATCTCGCCGCGAGCAACGGTGTTGCCGTCGGCGTCGATGATCTTGTTTTCAAGTTGCGGCTGAGTGCGGCCGACGGTGGTGACGCGCCGCTCCAGGTCGTCATCCGCGCCGGTCTGCAAGGACACCGGGCTGGTTTCCGTCATGCCGTAGGCAATCTGCACCTCGCTCATGTGCATCTCGCTGATCACCCGGCGCATCACCTCAATCGGGCATGTGGCGCCAGCCATGATGCCGGTGCGCAGGGTAGACAGGTCGAACTCGCTGAGGCGCGGGTGATCGAGCATGGCGATGAACATAGTGGGCACGCCGTACAGGCCGGTGGCGCGTTCTTCAGCGACGGCAGTGAGGGTCAGCAGCGGGTCGAAGCCATCATTCGGGTAGATCATGGTGGTGCCGTGGGTAATGCAACCCAGGTTGCCCATGACCATGCCGAAGCAATGGTACAGCGGCACCGGGATCACCAGGCGATCCTGCTCGGTCAGGCCCAGGCTTTCGCCGACCATGTAGCCGTTATTGAGGATGTTGTGGTGACTGAGGGTGGCGCCCTTGGGGAAGCCGGTGGTGCCGGAGGTGTACTGGATATTCACGGGTTGGTCGAAATGCAGGCTGGCCTGGCGGCTGTGCAACTGTTCGGGTGGGACGCCTGCACCGAGGGCCGACAGCTGCGACCAAGGCATGAATCCTGGAGGGGGACTGGGGTCGAGGCTGATCATGCCGCGCACGTCGGGCTTCAATGCCTGCAACATCGCATGGTAATCGGAGGTCTTGAACGACCCGGCGCACACCAGCCACTGACAGCCGGATTGCTTGAGCACGTAGTCCAATTCACTGCTGCGGTAGGCCGGGTTGATGTTCACCAGGATCACGCCGAGCTTGGCACTGGCGATCTGGCTGATGCACCACTCGGCGCAATTGGGTGCCCAGATGCCCAGACGATCGCCGGTCTGCATGCCCAGGGCGAGAAACGCACGGGCGTGCACATCGACCGCTTCGGCCAGTTGCCGCCAGGTGTAGCGGCGCTGCTGATGGCGCACCACCAAGGCCTCGCCATGGGGGAACTGCGCGACGGTGCGGTCAAAGGCTTGGCCAATGGTCATGGCCAGCAAGGTCTTGTCCTGGGAGCCACGGCTGTAGCTCTGGTTCGGTTGATCCATAACGACCCCTGTTGTCTTTTTTGTAGGTTGACGTAAACGTAAACTACGATTGACAGCACCGCAACGCAAGCTTACGTTAACGTAAAGGTGAGCGCCCTCCCCTGGCGCACCCTCCACACAAAAACAACGCTCACATTAAGGTGCCTGTCCATGAGTTACCCGTCCCTGAACTTCGCCCTCGGTGAAACCATCGACATGCTGCGCGACCAGGTGCAGTCCTTCGTGAGCAAGGAAATCGCACCGCGTGCGGCACAGATCGACAGTGACAACCTGTTCCCCGCCGATCTGTGGCAGAAATTCGGCGACATGGGCCTGCTGGGCATCACCGTCCCTGAAGAGTACGGCGGCGCCGGCCTGGGCTACCTGGCCCACGTGGTGGCGATGGAAGAGATCAGCCGTGGCTCGGCCTCGGTGGCGTTGTCCTACGGCGCGCACTCCAACCTGTGTGTGAACCAGATCAACCGCAACGGTAACCACGCACAGAAACTCAAGTACCTTCCCAAACTCCTCAGCGGCGAACACGTCGGCGCCCTGGCCATGAGCGAGCCGAATGCCGGTTCCGATGTGGTCTCGATGAAACTGCGCGCGGACAAACGCGGCGATCACTACGTGCTCAACGGCAGCAAGACCTGGATCACCAATGGCCCCGACGCCAGCACCTACGTGATCTACGCCAAGACTGACCTGGAGAAAGGCCCTCACGGCATCACCGCCTTCATCGTCGAGCGTGACTGGAAAGGCTTCAGCCGCAGCAACAAGTTCGACAAGCTGGGCATGCGCGGCTCCAACACCTGCGAGCTGTTTTTCGATGACGTTGAAGTCCCCGAAGAAAACATCCTCGGCGTGCTCAACGGTGGCGTGAAAGTGCTGATGAGCGGCCTGGACTACGAACGCGTGGTGCTGTCCGGCGGCCCCACCGGGATCATGCAAGCCTGCATGGACCTGATCGTGCCTTATATCCACGACCGCAAGCAGTTCGGCCAGAGCATCGGCGAATTCCAGCTGATCCAGGGTAAGGTCGCCGACATGTACACCCAGCTCAACGCCAGTCGCGCCTATCTGTACGCTGTGGCCCAGGCTTGCGAGCGTGGCGAAACCACACGCAAGGACGCGGCCGGGGTGATCCTCTACAGCGCCGAACGCGCCACACAGATGGCCCTCGACGCGATCCAGATCCTGGGCGGTAACGGCTATATCAATGAATTCCCTGCCGGCCGCCTGCTGCGCGACGCCAAGCTGTATGAAATCGGCGCCGGCACCAGTGAGATCCGCCGGATGCTGATCGGTCGCGAACTCTTCAACGAAACCCGCTGAAGGAGCGCACCATGGCCACCTTGCATACCCAACTCAACCCACGTTCGGCGGAGTTTGCCGCCAACAGCGCGGCGATGCGCCAACAGGTCGACGCCCTGCACAACCTGCTCGCCCACGTGCAGCAAGGCGGCGGCGCCAAGGCCCAGGAGCGGCACACCTCACGCGGCAAACTGTTGCCCCGCGAGCGCATCAACCGTTTGCTCGACCCCGGCTCGCCGTTCCTTGAACTCAGCCAACTGGCCGCCCATCAGGTGTATGGCGAAGACGTGCCTGCCGCCGGGATGATTGCCGGGATCGGTCGGGTGGAAGGCGTCGAGTGCATGATCGTCGCCAACGACGCGACGGTGAAAGGCGGCTCCTACTACCCGCTCACCGTGAAAAAACACCTGCGCGCCCAGACGATCGCCGAGCAGAACCGCCTGCCGTGCATCTACCTGGTGGACTCCGGCGGCGCCAACCTGCCGCGTCAGGATGAAGTGTTCCCCGACCGCGAACACTTCGGGCGGATCTTCTTCAACCAGGCCAACATGAGCGCCCAAGGCATCCCGCAGATCGCGGTGGTGATGGGCTCGTGCACCGCCGGTGGCGCCTACGTGCCGGCCATGGCCGACGAAGCAATCATGGTGCGCCAGCAAGCCACCATCTTCCTCGCCGGTCCGCCGCTGGTGAAGGCTGCAACCGGTGAAGTGGTGAGTGCTGAAGATCTGGGCGGGGCCGATGTGCACTGCAAGATCTCCGGCGTGGCCGACCACTATGCCGACAGCGATGAACACGCGCTGGCGCTGGCTCGGCGCAGCGTGGCCAACCTCAATTGGCGCAAACAAGGCGAACTGCTGCAACGCACACCGGTCGCGCCGCTGTACAGCAGCGAAGAGTTGTATGGCGTGATCCCGGCCGATGCCAAGCAGCCCTTTGATGTGCGCGAAGTGATCGCAAGGCTGGTGGACGGCTCGGTGTTCGATGAGTTCAAGGCGCTGTTCGGCACCACCTTGGTATGTGGCTTTGGGCATCTGCATGGCTACCCGATTGCGATCCTGGCCAACAACGGCATCCTGTTTGCCGAAGCCGCGCAAAAAGGCGCGCACTTTATCGAACTGGCCTGCCAGCGTGGCATTCCGCTGCTGTTCCTGCAGAACATCACCGGGTTCATGGTCGGCCAGAAATACGAAGCCGGTGGCATCGCCAAGCACGGCGCCAAGCTGGTCACCGCAGTGGCCTGCGCCAAGGTACCGAAGTTCACAGTGATCATCGGCGGCAGCTTTGGCGCCGGGAACTATGGCATGTGCGGTCGCGCCTATGACCCGCGTTTCCTGTGGATGTGGCCGAATGCACGCATCGGCGTGATGGGCGCCGAACAGGCGGCCGGCGTGCTGGTGCAGGTCAAGCGCGAGCAGGCTGAACGCGCAGGCACTGGGTTCAGCGCCGAAGAAGAGGCCGCCATCAAGCAGCCGATCCTCGACCAGTACGAAACCCAGGGCCACCCCTACTACTCCAGCGCGCGCCTGTGGGACGACGGTGTGATTGACCCGTTGCAGACCCGAGACGTACTGGCCCTGGCGTTGTCCGCCTCGCTGAATGCCCCCATCGAGCCGAGCCGCTTCGGCGTGTTCCGCATGTAACCTGTAGGAGCGAGCTTGCTCGCGAAGATCGTCAACGATGACGCGGGAATTCTGGATGAGCGCGTTGATTGGACGTTTTTCGCGAGCAAGCTCGCTCCTACAGGAGACCTCTTATCATCATGGAGCTCCTTGCATGAGCGATTTCAACACCCTCGAACTGATCACCGACCGCCGTGGCTTTGCCACGCTGTGGCTCAGTCGTGAAGCCAAGAACAACGCGTTCAACGCCGAGATGATCCGCGAACTGATCATCGCCCTCGACCAGGTGCAAGGTGATCCGTCCCTGCGCTTTCTGGTGCTGCGTGGGCGCGGCAAGCATTTCAGCGCCGGGGCCGACCTGGCCTGGATGCAGCAATCGGCTGAGCTGGACTACCACACCAACCTGGATGATGCCCGTGAGTTGGCCGAGTTGATGTACAACCTGGCCAAACTGAAAATCCCGACCCTGGCGGTGGTGCAAGGCGCGGCCTACGGCGGCGCGCTCGGCTTGATCAGTTGCTGCGACATGGCGATTGGCGCGGACGATGCGCAGTTCTGCCTGTCGGAAGTACGTATCGGCCTGGCGCCTGCGGTGATCAGCCCGTTCGTGGTGCAGGCCATCGGCGAGCGCGCAGCACGGCGCTATGCGCTGACCGCTGAGCGCTTTGGTGGCCAGCGGGCACGGGAGATCGGTTTGTTGGCGGAAAGCTATCCCGTCGGCGAGCTGGATCAACAGGTCGAACAGTGGATTGCCAACCTGTTGCAAAACAGCCCGGCGGCCATGCGCGCCAGCAAGGACTTGCTGCGCGAAGTGGGCCACGGCGCCCTCACCCCGGCCCTGCGCCGCTATTGCGAAAATGCCATCGCGCGCATCCGTGTCAGCGCCGAAGGCCAGGAAGGCCTGCGCGCCTTCCTGCAAAAACGTCCACCCAGCTGGCAATCGCAGGAGCCGCGTTCATGAGCACGTTGACGACCCTACTGGTGGCCAACCGGGGCGAGATTGCTTGCCGAGTGATGCGCACCGCCAAGGCCATGGGCCTGACCACCGTGGCGGTGCACAGCGCCACTGACCGCGATGCGCGCCACAGCCGTGAGGCGGATATCCGCGTCGACCTGGGCGGCAGCAAGGCCACTGACAGCTACCTGCAAATCGACAAACTGATCGCTGCAGCCCAGGCCAGCGGCGCCCAGGCGATCCATCCGGGTTACGGCTTTTTGTCGGAGAACGCCGGTTTTGCCCGTGCGATTGAAGCGGCCGGGTTGATCTTCCTCGGCCCGCCCGCCTCGGCCATCGATGCCATGGGCAGCAAGTCGGCCGCCAAGGCCTTGATGGAAACCGCTGGCGTGCCGCTGGTGCCGGGTTACCACGGCGAAGCCCAGGACCTGGAGACCTTCCGCGCAGCCTGCGAGCGCATCGGCTATCCCGTGCTGCTCAAGGCTACGGCGGGCGGCGGCGGCAAGGGCATGAAGGTGGTCGAGGAGGTCAGCCAGTTGGCCGAAGCCCTGGCCTCGGCACAGCGCGAGGCACTGTCGTCCTTCGGCAATGGGCAGATGTTGGTGGAAAAGTACCTGCTCAAGCCACGCCATGTGGAGATCCAGGTGTTTGCCGATCAGCATGGACATTGTCTGTACCTCAATGAACGTGACTGCTCGATCCAGCGTCGTCACCAGAAGGTCGTCGAAGAGGCGCCAGCACCGGGACTGAGTGTTGAACAGCGCAAGGCCATGGGCGAAGCCGCCGTGCGTGCGGCGCAGGCCATCGGCTATGTCGGTGCAGGCACCGTGGAGTTCCTGCTGGACGCGCGTGGCGAATTCTTCTTCATGGAGATGAACACGCGGCTGCAAGTGGAGCACCCGGTGACCGAGGCAATCACCGGCCTGGACCTGGTGGCCTGGCAGATTCGTGTCGCCCAGGGCGAGGCGCTGCCGATCACCCAGGAGCAGGTGCCGCTGATCGGCCATGCCATCGAAGTGCGGCTGTATGCCGAAGACCCGGCCAATGACTTCCTGCCCGCCACCGGGCACTTGGCGCTGTACCGCGAATCAGCACCGGGCCCCGGGCGCCGCGTGGACAGCGGCGTGGAGCAAGGCGACAGCGTGTCGCCGTTCTACGACCCCATGCTCGGCAAGCTGATTGCCTGGGGTGAAGACCGTGAACAGGCGCGGTTGCGATTGCTGGCCATGCTGGATGAGTGTGCCATCGGCGGGCTGAAGACCAACCTGGGCTTTTTGCGGCGCATTATCGGCCACCCGGCGTTTGCAGCGGCTGAGTTGGATACCGGGTTTATTCCGCGTTATCAGAATGAGTTGCTGCCGGTGCCTGGAGAACTGAGTGACGAGTTCTGGCAGACGGCCGCCTCAGCATTCATCCAGAGCTTGCCGGCGGAAAATGGACCTTGGGCAGACAAGCGCGGATTTCGCGCCGGGCTACCTGCCGAGGTTTCACTGCACTTGAGCTGCAATGGCCAGGATCGATTGGTGACGCTGGCGGCTGAGGCGCCACAGCTGCGAGGCGAACAGTTGCTGGTTGAGCAACAGGGCGTGCGTCGCAGCCATCTGGCAGTTCGCAGCGAAGGCACTGTATTTTTGCGCTGGGGCGGCGAGATGCAGGGCGTGACACTGTTCGACCCGATTGCGGCGGTTGAGGCCAACCAGTCCCATCAAGGCGGCCTGACCGCGCCGATGAACGGCAGTATCGTGCGGGTGCTGGTGGAGGTGGGTCAAAACGTTGAGGCCGGCACGCAACTGGTGGTGCTGGAGGCCATGAAGATGGAACACAGCATCCGCGCGCCTCAAGCCGGGGTGGTCAAGGCGTTGTTCTGCCAGGAAGGCGAAATGGTTGCAGAAGGTTGCGCGTTGGTGGAACTCGAAGCGAACGGCTAGAACTTCGCAATGGCTTGAACAACGACACCCAGAATGTGGCAGTCATCAGTGAATGGCTGCTTTGGGTAGGTGGGATTGAGCGGCACCAGGTAGAGCTGGCCGCTTTCTTCCCGCAACTGGCGGAAGGTCGCCTGAGGCGTGGCGGCCCATTGGGCAACCACCAGTTTGCCGGGTTCGGCCTTGATGACCGGGTCGACCAGGATGAGCATGCCTGCGCTGATGCTCAAGCCGCTGGGCGCGGTCATGGCGTCGCCGCTGACCGGCAGCCAGAACGCATCGCCCTGGGCAGGGTAATCGGTGAGTTCGAAGCGGTCAGCGCCATAGGCCGCACGCTCTTCGCGGACCTCGCACAGCCCTTTCCAACCGCTGACCGGGTAGCGAAAATACGGGCTGTAATTCTTCTGCGCAGGTGCGTCCTCCGCCCGCTCACGAATGTCCAGCGCGACTTCCAGGTACCCCAGCCCCAACGCCGCCAACACCCGGTTCATGTCCACCACACTCGGCGCACGGCGCTTGTTGAGCCAATGGCCAACGCCGCCTTGAGACATGCCCAGACGCTCAGCCAATTCACCCTGCGTGACCTTGCGGTCTTCCATGTTGGCCTTGACCAACGCTATCCAGTTATCCATGGACGCTGACAATACGTCACGCAGTTTCCAGGGCAATAAACAGTTTGTAGTAATCCATAAAACGACATAAATACGATACGTACTATCATCAGAGATAAGGTTTTCGACACCCATAACAGAGTACCGCCCCTTATGACCACCAGCCCGTACCTCCTGCCCGAAATCCCTGAAGATCACGACCTGCGCAGCAGTGGCGCCGCCCAGCGCGCACTGGACTTTTACTTGAAAGAAGAGATGTCGGCCGCAGCCCCCGACGACGTCCTCTTCGCCATCAAGCCAGGCATCAGCCCGGAAGAAGCCCTGGTGCACGCCTCGGACCTGTTGCGCAGCGCCGCCGCTACGGCCTATGAGTCAGCGAGCAGCCATCAGGGCAATCATCGTGACCTGGCGTTTTCGGTGGTGTATTTGATTGATATGGCGAAGGCGATGGTGGAGCGGTCGTTGCAGGTGCCAGCGGCTCAAGCGAACGGATAACAGGCGCAGAAGAAAAATATTTCTATCTCACGGATAAAAACATTTGACTTGCAAATGATAATGATTATTATTGGACCTAGCTGATCGCGAGATCAGTCGATAGACCAAGGGACCTTAGGTCGGACTCTTGGATTATCTCCTCATCAGGCTAATCACGGTTTTTGACCCGGCTCTTTGGCCGGGTCTTTTTTTTGCCAGTTTCCCTGGCATGGCTTCAGGCTAATGAAGACTGTGTGTTGCTCAATGGCGCGCATGGTAGCAAAAGACCATCGCCAAAAGAAAGTCAGTCGAACGCTCTAGTCCAAACCTTTGCGAAATAGCGCTTGAGAATCAATCTCATAGATTCTAAGCTGCTGCGGCGTCAAGGATGACGCCCCCTTCCCCCGTGCAACAATTTTGCATCCAGTCTTTACCAGACTCCTGTGTAATATAGCCGCCACAACACTCATATTCAGGCAAGCAGACTATGACCGTGGCCTTGACCTCCATCAGGATCAGCACCGACTTTGACAGTGGCAATATTCAGGTACTGGATGCCAGTGACTCCTATCAACTGCTGCTGGCGATCAAACCCGACACCCGTAGCCAACATTTCCAATGGTTCCACTTCAAGGCCGAAGGCATGCACGTGGGCCACACCCACACGTTTCGCCTGAGCAATGCGAGCCAGTCCTCTTACCCGCACGCGTGGAGCGGCTACAACGCCGTAGCGTCCTACGACCATATCAATTGGTTTCGGGTACCCTCGCGCTTTGATGGGGAAATCCTGCATATCAGCCTTGAGACCCGCGAGAAGCAAGCCTGGATTGCCTATTTCGAACCCTACAGCCGTGAGCGTCATGACTGGCTGATCGAGCAGGCCTTGAGCCGCGCCGACACCCAGTTGTTGGCCACCGGTAAAAGTGTCGAAGGCCGTGATATCCCACTGCTGCGTCGCGGCAAAGGTGGCGAAGGCCGCCGCAAAGTCTGGATCATCGCCCAACAGCATCCCGGCGAACACATGGCCGAATGGTTTATGGAAGGCATCATCGAACGCCTGCAACAAGACGGTGACGCCGAGTTGAAAAAACTGCTGAAAGTCGCCGACCTGTACTTGGTGCCCAACATGAACCCGGACGGCGCGTTCCATGGCCACCTGCGCACCAACGCCATGGGTCAGGACCTCAACCGCGCCTGGCAGAACGCCAGCCAGGAGATCAGCCCGGAAGTGCTGTTCGTGCAACAGCAGATGGAAAAGTACGGCGTCGACCTGTTCCTCGATATCCACGGCGACGAGGAAATACCCTATGTTTTCACCGCCGGCTGCGAAGGCAACCCCGGCTACACACCGCGCATCGAGATGCTGGAAAAACACTTCCGCAGCCACTTGAGCGCCCTGACCCGCGACTTCCAGACCACCTACGGCTACACCCGCGACCTGCCAGGCGAAGCCAACATGACACTGGCGTGCAATGCCGTCGGCCAGCAGTACGACTGCCTGTCCCTGACCCTGGAAATGCCCTTCAAGGACAACGACGATGCCCCCAACGCGCTCACCGGTTGGTCAGGTAAACGTTCGATGCAACTGGGTAAGGATGTGTTGAGCAGCGTGGCCGATATCGTCGACGTGTTGCGCTAAAACTGTGGCGAGCAAGCTCGCTCGCCACAAAAGCTCACTCACCACACCCTTCAAACCTTGAGTAGCTCCCCCGCCGGCACCCGCCGACAATCCTCGGGCCCCAGCAACCTGCCATCAGCCGAGCGCAGCTCCAGCGCTCGCAGCGGCGCGCCGTGTGCGCTGTCCACCATCACCGAATGCGCCTCGCCTTCCCCGTAGAAAAAACCCTCGCCCCACTGCCGCAACCCGACGATCACGTTGAACAGGCCCTGGCCCTTTTCCGTCAGGGCGTATTCCTGATAAGCGCTGCCATCCGACGCCGGCACGATCTCCAGCACGCCATGGGCCACCAGGCTGCGCAAGCGCGTGGACAAGATGTTTTTGGCCATGCCCAGGCTGCGTTGGAACTCACCAAACCGGCGAATCCCATCAAACGCGTCGCGAATGATCAGCAGCGACCAGCCATCGCCAATCGCATCCAGCGAGCGCGCCACCGGGCATTCGGCGCTTTCAAAGCGGGTGAGCTTGACCATTGAGGGCTGCCTGTCGTCGACCAATAATGTAGTTGCAATATAAAACCAGAATCCTTACCGTACAACTGGTTTCATTTTAAAACCACAAAGGATATCCCCATGCCTTCCGCCCCCTTGAGTAACAAAGTGGTGGTGCTGTTCGCCATCGCCTGCGGCCTGTCGGTGGCCAATGTCTACTACGCCCAGCCGTTGCTTGACGCCATGGCACAAACCTTCGCCATGGACCACGCCACCGTCGGCATCATCATCGCCCTCACTCAGGTCGGCTATGGCGTGGGCCTGCTGTTGCTGGTGCCACTCGGGGACTTGCTCAACCGGCGCAGCCTGATTGTCAGCCAACTGCTGCTCTCCACCCTGGCCGTGCTGATGGTGGGATTGTCCTCAAGCGGTTTCTGGCTGTTGGCTGGCATGTTGCTGACCGGGCTGCTGGCGGTGGTAGCCCAGGTGCTGGTGGCATTGGCGGCTCACTTGGCGTCGCCGGAACAGCGCGGGCATGTGGTGGGGTTGGTCACCAGCGGTATCGTGGTCGGTTTGCTGCTGGCCCGCTCGGTGTCCGGCGCGATGGCAGACCTGGCGGGGTGGCGCTCGGTTTACCTGCTATCAGCGGGCTTGACGCTATTGATGGCCATCTTGCTGTGGCGCGTGCTGCCAAACACCGAACAACCGCGCGCCACCGGCACTTATGGCGCGTTGATCCGCTCGGTCTTCAGCTTGTTCAAGGAGGAAAAAGTCCTACGTGACCGCGCCGTGCTGGCGATGTTGATTTTCGCCGCAGGCACTGTCTTGTGGACACCGCTGGTGCTGCCCTTGAGCGCCCCGCCGCTGTCGCTTTCCCACACAGAAATCGGCTTGTTCGGACTCGCCGGCGCCGCCGGAGCACTTGGCGCTGCCCACGCCGGGCGCTTGGCCGACAAAGGCTTTGCCCAGTGGACCAGCGGCACGGCCCTGCTGCTGATGTTGCTGTCCTGGGTCGCCATCGGCTTTACCCAATCATCGTTGTGGGCATTAGTGCTCGGCGTGATTGTGTTCGATCTGGGCCTGCAAGCCGTGCATGTCACCAGCCAGAGCCTGATCTACGCCGTGCGCCCCGACGCCCAGAGCCGGCTGGTAGCCGGCTACATGCTGTTTTACTCAGTGGGCAGTGCGCTGGGCTCCATCAGCGCAACCGCCCTGTATGCCAGGGCCGGTTGGATCGGGGTGTGCGGCCTCGGTGCCGCCATCAACCTGCTGGCGCTGGTCTACTGGCTGGCCACACTCCCCCCCAAACCTGTTTCAGTTCTTGCTGCCGGTCATGCTTTGCAGCACGCCGTCACGGCGGATCAACCCATGGAACAATGCCGCCGCCAGGTGCAACAGCACTGTCAGGAATAGCAGATAGGCCAGGAACCCATGCGCCCTGCGCAACACCGCGAACAACGGCGCGTTCGCCCCCACCAGCGCCGGCAACTGCACCGAACTGCTGAGCATCACCGGGTCGCCCGCCGCCGAAATCATCGCCCAGCCCAGCAACGGCAAGACCAGCATCAGGGCATACAACACCAGGTGGGAAGCTTTGGCCGCCAGCGCTTGCCACAGCGGCAAGTCGGCAGGCAACGGCGGTTGGCGCGTGGAAAAGCGCACGACCAAACGCACGATCACCAAGGCCAGGATCGCGATACCCAACGGCTTGTGCAGGTGGATCAACCATTCATGGCGCTCTGAAACAGAAGCCGCCAGGCCCGCGCCGATAAACAGCATGGCGATGACCATCAGCGCCATCAGCCAGTGCAGCAGGCGCGCCAGGGGTGCGAAAAACCGCGGTTGGGCATTCATGGTTTCGACTCCTGAAGGGCGCTGTGCAACGGGCTGACTTCACCGGCGCGACGCAGGTACGAACTGGCGTACGCCGCCGAGCGAGCTGCCAGCAACGGGTCGTTGGAGGCTTGGATGCCACTGGGCAGAATCAGTGGATCGAAGTTGATATCGCGGCAATCCCCATCCGCCTGCGGCTGGCTGCTTTGCAGCACCAGGGTGCCGGCGTTGATGACTTTATGCTCGCCGGTCCAGGCCTTGCTCGCATCGTCCACCGGGTCGCCGGGGTTGGCCAGCGTCATGTTCAACTGCCAGCGCAACGGCCCGGTCGCCAGGCGCTGTATCAGGTCCTTTTCCAGGAAATCACTGCCGGCAGGTGCGGTATCGCCCGCCGCATCCTGGCTCTGCGGCACCACGCCCCAACGCACGGCCTGGCGCTTGCCATCGGCCCCTACCAGGAAGAACGCGTTGATACCGTTGTAAGTTTCGGTCGCATAACTGGCCGAAGGCTTGGCGGTCTTGACCCACGCCAGGAACGGCGCAGTCTCGGGATGAGCGGCAAAAAATGCCGGCATGCTCGCCGGGTCCGGCTTGCCAGTGGCAGGCTGCGGCGCACCGGCCTTGAGCATTTGGTAGAACGCCTCGGGCGTGCCGACCGGGAACACTGGCATGCTGTTCATGCCGGTGCGCCACTGCTGGCCATTGACCTGGCTGAACTGCACGGCAAAACTGCGGATCGGCACACTGTTGTCCGGCGCGTAGGGGTTCCCGCTCGGCAAGGCGAACCGTCCGATCAACGGCGTCTTGGCCTCGCTGAACACCTGGGCGCTGGAGTAGGCACGGGCTTCGGCACTGCTCTCGAAATACCCGGCCACGCACACACCCTTGGCGTGGTTACGCCGGAAGCCAGGGTGCACGCCGTTGTTGGTTTCCAAGGCATTGACCAGGGTTTTCGGGCGCAGGCGCTGTGGGTCTAGGGTGCCGTTGACGTAGGCAAAAGCCCCCGCCATAACCGCAACCACGGCACCGATACCTGCCAGGCGCGCGATCAGGCTCGCAGTGCTCAGCGGAGGACGGGGCGGTGATGAGTGATCTACCATGAAGGAACTCCAGGGCCAAAGGCCTTAGGGGTAAATATAAGGTCGGAGCATTAAGACGAATGCCGATCGGCTCTATTCCCTGGCCTTTGATTTATTTCCCAGGATCGGGAATAACCGTTCACGCCGCACGTCTCTCTAGTCCCAGCGTAGTGACCAGCCAGATTCCCATGCATGAACTCGACGAACAGTTACGTGAACTCATCCCCAGGCTGCGGCGTTTTGCCGTGTCCCTGACCCGTAACGCCAGCAGCGCCGACGACCTGGTGCAGTCGACCCTGGAGCGGGCGATCATCAGTTGGGCCGACAAACGCGTCGAAGGCGACTTGCGCGCCTGGCTGTTTTCGATCCTCTACCGGCAGTTCCTCGATGCCCACCGCCGCACCCGGCGTTATGCGCGCATGCTGGAATTCTTCACCGGACGCGACGATGCACAGCCGTCGGTGGAACGCACGGTGATCGCCCAAGCGACCCTGCAAGCCTTCGATCAACTCAACACCGAGCAGCGCGCGTTGCTGCTGTGGGTTTCGGTCGAAGGCCTGAGCTACAAGGAAATCGCCGAGATCCTTGAGGTGCCCATCGGCACCGTGATGTCGCGCCTGTCCCGGGCGCGCCAAGCCCTGCGTCAACTCAGTGATGGCGAAATTGCCAGCCCTTCCCTGCGGATACTCAAATGATCAGCCTGCCCCCCAGCGAACACGATTTGCATGCCTACGTCGATCACCAACTGCTGGAGAGTGATCGCCGCGTGCTTGAAACCTACTTGGCCGCCCACCCGGATGTCGCCGCCCAGGTCCACGCCTGGCAACACGATGCGCAGTTGCTGCGTGCCGCGCTGGGCGGCGCCCTGCAACAGCCGGCCAACCCAGACCTGGATCCGGCACTGATCCGCCAGCGCATCAAGCGTCAATCACGACGCCACTTGGCTACAGCCGCCGTACTGCTGATCGCCATCAGCCTCGGCGGTGTCGGTGGCTGGCACGCCCGTGAAGCCACCCAGCCGGCCCAACTGCCGATGGCCGATGCGATGCAGGCGTTCCGCTTGTTTGCCCAAGACGGCATCATGCCCGCCGACTACAAAGTGCAGGGCAGTGGCACGATGCAGGCCTGGCTCGACCGCTACTTCAACCAGGCCCATCGCCTACCCGACTTGAGCGCTTCCGGATTCACACCGGTCAGTGGGCGTTTGCTCACCACCGAGCAAGGCGCTGCTGCCATGGTGCTGTATGAAGACCCGCAAGGCCGGCGCATCAGTTTCTACATCCGCCCACCAGGACCGGAAAACGGTTTCCTGCCAAGGGGCAGCCGCAGTGCCGATGGTCTGCAGGCGCAGTACTGGTCCGGCGCAGGCTACAACTACGCGGTGGTCAGCCCGGTGGATCAGCCTGCCCCGCCGCTGCTGACGTTCTAGAAACCCACATCGAGTACCACGTTGTCCACATAGGTGCCGCCGGGGGGCGTGCTCTGGTCGGTGTAGATCCGGGCGTTGTAATTGAACACCTGGCTACCGGTGCCCAGGCCATTGCCGGGATTGATCTCGGCGGTGGAGCTGGCGCGCCGTGCAGCACCGACGCTGCCCCAGCGCGTAGTGCCGGCGCTTTTGAAGATGTCATACGCCAGGTAGTTGCTGCCCGAGATCATCCGCCGCCGACCGCCCACGCTGACGGCGTTCTGGCCGTCGCTCAACCCTACGCTGTAGGCACTGCCCTTGGTGCAGGCAATATTGATGGTCTGCCCGGTCACGGCGGTAAATCCGCTGATGACCGGGGCGCTGCCAAAGCTGATGTTGGGCGCGGTGATCTGGCAGTCGTTGGTGACCGTCATGCTCACTGTCAGGGTCGCCACCGGCGGGTTGGAACTCTTGTCGCGCGCGAGGCATACATTGCCCAGGCTCAGGAGTGAGCAATAGTCCCAACTCCAGACAATGTTCAAGGTCTCGGTATAGACCCCCGCCGCCACGTTGCTGCCGGTAATGCTCCCGACATACAACGGCAGGGTTTTGGCACCGGGCCCGGCGACCAAGCCAAAGGACGAGGCAATGCCATTGGTACCAAAATCGAAAGCCACCCCGCGGCTGATAGGGAAACTGGCGCTGTTATTGCCATAGATCGTGTAACCGATCACGTCTCCGGTCGGTCCCACCATACCTGACGTGGCCGAGGTAATAGTGGCAATGAAGTGATCGCTGCCCGGCACCAGTGCGATCAGGGTCGGCGTGCAGCGCAGCCCGGCATTGGCAGTGGAACTGCCTTGCACCGTCGTGTTCACCGTCATTGAGCTGACGGAGCCAAAACTGACCGGCGCGGTCGCCACCACCGAGCAAGCGGCCGACGCACTACCGCAGAGCAGCACACTGCCTATCAACGCAATGCAGCGCCCTCTCATTGGCACACCAACGGCCCGATCAACGGCACGCCCTGTTGCTGCTCGTCCATCTCGAACCGCGCCTGGCACGTACGCCCTTCACCCAACGTGACCTGCAACGTGTTATGGGCCGAGAGGTTTTCCAGGTACACCAGGCCATCCCAGCCCACCACCGCCTGTTGGCCGCTTTGCTCATGCACCACCAGGCTGCCGAGGGGCAATTCCTGATGCTGGGTGTCCACCAGCGTGACACTGGCCGCGAGCACTCGACGCAATGGAAACTCCAGCAGGTAACCGCTTCCACGGCGCACCGACACACGCTGCTCCACATTCGGGCTCTGCACGTTGAGCGGGAGGTTCAGCGGATCGATTTCATATTTGCCGCGGTAATACGCACTGCTCCAGGGCACCAGCAAGTGGCCGTTGCGATCGGTCTCGCCGACCAATTGGTTTTCATAGCGCACCGGAATCCCGGCGAAGCCCTGAGTACTCACCACCACAAACGCATCATTGATACGGTTGGCGGCAAACATATCGCCGCCCATCCACACCAGCGAACCACTGGCATCCGCCCAACGCGTCTCGGCGTCGCTGCTGCCGTACACACCGGCCTGCAACTGCACCGACTGCAAACGCCAGGTCAGGTCGGCCTGCCGGTACGCCGGACCATCACCCTGGGCGTAACCGAGGTTGTAACCCACCCCACCTTCACTGGGCACTGCGCGGCTGTAGTTGAGACGCTGGCGGCTGGCGCCATCCTTGCTGCGCTCGGTGCTCACGGCCAGGCTGCCGTTGAGGTCGAACGGGATGACCAGTTGCGCCTGCATCGCCCAGTTGCTGTCGCCGATCTCACGGTTGGCCGACAGGTAGAAACTGGTATTGCGCCACAGCGGCTTGCTCCAGCTCAGGTTGAGCAAGCGCGTGCGCGAATCGTCCGCTGCCTGCACATCAAAGTAACCCACGCCCAGGCTGCCGAAGCGCTCAAGGTTGAGGCTCAAGGTCACTTGCTCGCTGCGTTTGCTGAGGCTGGCATAGGGGGTGTCAACCAGGGTCAGGTCGGCGTACTCGTCGCGCCGTTCGACCCGCTGGTACGACAGGCTGTAGCGCGTGCTGTTGTAAGAATACCCCAGGCTCAGTTGCTGGCCGCCGCGCCCTTCGAACTGGCTTTGGCTGACGGCGGTGTTGAGCACGCCGAAGTTGCCCAGCCGCAGGTTGCCACCCAGGCCGCCGAGGGTCAGGTCACTGGAGGCTTCGGCGTGACTCTCCAGGGTCAGGTTGTCGGAAACACCATAACGGAAGGTGCCGCTGGCCACGCCAGGCCCGTAGGCGAAATCCTTCAAGGTGTATTCACGGCGCAAGGAACCGGCGGCCACCGAGAAATCCGTCAGGCCTTTTTGCAGCAGCGAACTCGTCACATAAAACGGCACCGTGGTTGACACTTGGCGACCCAGAGCGTCGGTGGTCACCACCACCGCCTCACCGGCGCCATTGATAAATGGGACGTTGGTCAGGGTGTAAGGCCCCGGTTGCAGTAGCGCACTGTCGGATTTGTAGCCGTTGATAAACAGGTCCACCGACGACGGCACCGCGGCCTCACCGGCAAATTGCGGCAAGGGGTAGGTCACCAGGTCCGGGCGCACGGCGAAGTCCCGTGAAAACTGCACCCCGCCCAGACGCACCGAGCTGCTCCAGGGCAAGGCGCCGCTGATCACGTCACCGGCCTCGTAGGTCAGCAGTCGTTCGTCATCGGAGAAACGCCAGGTGGTGTCATAGCGCCGGTAGCCGTTGTTGAAGGTACTGCTGCTGACGCCATCGGCCAGGGTCTGGCGGTATTGCCCGGTATTGGACAGGGTGCCCCAGTTGTCAAACAGCCGCACTTCGTTCCAGGCGGCGAGGTAGCTGCCGCCTTCGTCGGTGTCGTTGAAGTACAGGTCATAGTTGAGCAAAGCGCCGAAACTGCTCATCGCCTGGGTGCGCGGGTAGGTGTTGCGATTGCCGATGAACTGTTCCTTCAGCCATGTGGGCGGCACATCCAGCAACAGGCGTTGGCCATTGCTGTCGTAGTCACTGTGCAGGCCTGGGATGGTGTCCAACGCCACGCTGCCACTCAGTTCACCGGGCAGCTTCATGCCCACATCCTGCAACGCACTGGCGGGGACATAGAGTTGCCCGGCCCGTTGATCGACCGCGATGACGCGCCCGGTGTCCATCTGGTTGACCACCAGTTCCAGAAACAACTGTGCATCGGCGACAGCCTCCATACTGCTTGGCGGCGGCGGCAGGTCGCCAGCCACGCCCTGGGGCGCAACCATTGCAGCCCATAGCCCGCTTACCACTGCCACCGACGGCCATAGACGACGAGCCCGACCACGACTCACACATGGCGTTGTGTCCTTCAATGGACATCTCCATCCGTTTAAATCCCGGAGCGTCCCGCCCCGCTACACTCGGTTACCGCTGCGGCGCCAGGTTCTCCAACTGTTGCGCACCGTTGACCCTGACTTGCAGGGGCTGGTCAGCCGACAGCCCATCCGGCACCGGCCAGCGCATGGTCGCGCCCGGCAACACGTAGCCCAACAGGCCGTCCACCAGCGGTTTGGTCTGCCCGCCCTGTTTGAATGAAGCATCGGTGAGGCGCGCATGCACGGCACCCTGGTTACGCACCTCGATATAGTTGCGCCCCGCCACCGTGACCTTGTGCCAACTCAAGTCCGGCTTGCCGGCGCCCTTGGGGTCGCGCTGGCGCGTGCTGTCTTCCTTGCTCCACAGGCCCGCGCCATAGGCAAACAGCGGCACCGAGTAGCGCATCTGGAAGCGAATCGCCGCTGCGGTGTTCTTGCCTTCCGGCGGCGTCGGCACCTGCAAGGGCGAAGGGATTTCATCGATGATGATGCGGTAGGCCAACTCTTGCCCTGGTGGCACTTCGCGGGTGCGGGTCAGGCGTACCAGTTGTTTTTGCCCTGGCTCGATTCGCGCCACCGGCGGGCTGCCGATCACATCGCGCTGGTTCTGGTATTGCTCGTCAAAGCCGCTCTGGCTCCACGCGAACACACGAATCTGCAGGCTTGCGGTTTCGCTCCCACGGTTTTCCAACCACAGTGCGCTGGCCTGTTGATCAGCCTCCAGCACCGGGTCGATAGGCCAGATCAGCACCGAACTGGCCGCCTGCACAAACCCCGCCGTGCACACCGCACTCAAGGCAATACCCGCGGCCCACAGCCGCCGGGAAGGTAAACGCATAACCCCACTCCTTATACCGATAGCCTTACCACGTCAGCTGCACCTGCAGCGTGTCGCTGTATGTCCCCCCAGGCTGATTGCCCGGCAATTGCACCCGCCCGTAAATGGGCAGGTTGATGTTATTGGCATCGCTGTAAACCACATTGACGCTCTGGCCAATCCCCAGGCTTTGGCTGAATGCCGCATCCCGAAACAGTTGGTAAGCCACCCGCGCGCTGCCGCTGTTGAGCTGCAGATTGCGCCCGGTGCCGCTATGCAGGCCGCCGTCGACGCTCATGCTCAGCGTCACCCCCGGCGTGCATTGCAAGGTGACGCCCCCGGTCAGCGCCGCCGTGACCGTGCTGGTGGCCAGGGCCGAATAACTGCCGTAGGTCAGCGCGCCGTAATTGGAGCCCCCGCCCACAATCAGGCAACCCGGTGTGATGGTCGCGCTCACCTGGAAGCTCTGGCTGGTCACCGCCGACAACGGCAGCGGCACCGCCAACCCACAGGCCAGCAACGCTCTGAGCCACATCGCTAGAACGTCAGTTCCACGGCCACGGTGTCGGTGTAGGTGCCGGCTGGCAGCCCCGCCTTGCCCACCGCCCGACCGTAGAGGTTGACGGTCTGCGCAACGCCGGTACTGGTGGCGAGGGTGATCACGCCGTCGATTGCCAGCAGCGCGGAGTGACCGCTGTCGGTGTAGAAGTCGTAGGGCACGAAGTTGCCCGCACCGTCGGCCAATGCACGGCTGCCACCCGGGGACGCGCCATCATGGGCACCGGCGCGCACCTTGACCGCTGGCGTAGTGCCGCTGGAACACAGGATCGATAACGCGCCACCGGTGCCAGTACCGCCGAGCAACTGGGCATCGGCGTTGGTGAACAGGCTGTTGGTGGTGCCGAAGTTCAAGCTACCGAAGTTCAGCCCGGTCGCCGCGCCGGAACCGTTGACCTGGCAACTGGCGATCAATATCAGGCTGGAGGTGATCTGCCCGGTGACCGTGGTTGCCGCATTGAGGTTGGAGGCCATCGCCAGCCCCAGCGCACAAGCGCCTAATCGCGAAACAAGTACATGCATGATGTTCATCCTCTTGAGTTACCAGTCCAGTGTCACCGTCAACGTGTCGGTGTAGATCCCTGCCGGTAAGGCACTGGTATTTGCCACCACGGAGCCAAACACCGGGATCGGTATCTGGGTGCCCTTGGCTACGACAAAATTGCGTTGCTGGCCGATACTGTAGGTGCTGCGGCCTTGCGGGTCGGCGGACAGCCGATACGGAATCATCTGACGCCCGTTGCTCAAGCGCCGCGTAGTGCCATCACCATTGGCGCCGCCGTCGATGGTCACGGTAAAACTCGACACCGAAGGGTTGCACGACACCGCCAGCGGCGCCTTTTCGCCGTCGGTGACGCCTGCGCCCAGCGTGTTGTTCCAGGTCGGGCCCTGGCTGCCGAAGTCGAGCAGCGCCGTGCCGCCCGTGGGGTTGACCGGCGCGCTCTCGACGCCTTTGCTCACTTCACAACTGGCGGTGATCACCAGTCGCGCCTGGATAAACCCGGTGGCGACAGCCGCCTGCACGTCATCCGCCAGCACCAGCAGGCCGCCCATGGCCACAACGGCCAGATAGCGGCTTACCATGTGACCGTGACCTTCAGCAGGTCTGTGTAGCGGCCGACGGCGGGGATGTCCTTGAGCGGCTCGATGCGGCCATACAGCGGCAGATCAACGAAGCCTGCGTCCGGCACGCGACCACTGATCGGCACATCCACCGGCAACGGCACGCGCCGCGCGGCGTCGGCATAAATGCGATAGGGAATGGGTTTGATCGAAGGGGTGGCGCTGAGGTAGCGCACTTCACCGGTGCCGCCATGCAGCCCGCCATCCACGCGCACCTGATACGGCGTGTCGGGGTTGCACTCCAGGCGCGGCTGGCGTTGGCTGATCAGTGCCGCACTCAGGGGCCCGGCCGGGTCATCCAGACGCGCGCCGCTGCCAAAATCCAGTACGCCAAGTTGCTCGATGCCAGCACTGCGGGTGGTGCCCACCAACTGGCAGCCCCGCTGCACGTCGATACGCACCTCAACCTGGAGTTGTGCACCGAAAGCCGTGCTGCCGAGCATCGCGCCCATGACTGCCAATACTGCTCGTCCCTTCACTGCCCCAAATCCTTGTACAGGGGTGACTGCTCTGTAGGAGGTTAGTCACTCAACGAGAAACTGCCAGTCTGGGCAGCTTTGCAAGCGTGACATGCCGTTTCGAGATAGCGGCAGCGCCCTTCTCTATTGGTCAAAACGCAGCCGTCGCCCTAAAGTGAGCGACCACTGAAATACAGAGTGACTCGCATTGGCCGCGCTTTCCCTGATCCGTCGCCTGCTCGGCAAGAAAACCGACGCCCCTGACGCCTCGCCTATACCCGCGTTCTTCCAGCAAAAAGCCGAGCAACAGGGATATACCCTCAGCGCCGGCCAAACCCGCGCCATCGCGGCGTTGGCCCGAGAAACCCAGCACCTGCTCGCCGGCCAGCCCACTCGCAGCCTGTACCTGTACGGGCCAGTGGGGCGCGGCAAAAGCTGGTTGCTGGACGGTTTTTTCCAAGCGTTGCCGATTACCGAGAAGCAGCGCGTGCATTTCCATGACTTTTTCGCGCGCCTGCATCGCGGCATGTTCACGCATCGTGAACAGGACGATGCCCTGGCCGTGACCCTCGACGAACTGCTGACGGACTGCCGGGTGTTGTGTTTCGACGAGTTTCACGTCCACGACATCGGCGACGCGATGCTGATCACGCGGCTGTTCAAAGCCCTGTTCCAACGCGGTGTGCTGGTGCTGGTGACGTCCAATTATGCGCCACAGGGGCTGCTGCCCAACCCGCTGTACCACGAGCGTTTCAAGCCGGTGATCGACCTGATCGATGCGCGCATGGAGGTGCTGGAAGTCAGTTCGCCCCAGGATTTTCGCAGCCTGCCCCAGGCCCAAAGCGCACAACGCTTTACCAGCGGTCAGTACGTTTGGCCGGGGACTGCGCGCCAGCGCGAAGCCTTGGGTCTTCCCGCTGCCGACTGCCCGCCACAGCCCCTGGCCGTCGGCAATCGGACGTTGATCTGCCGTCACCGCGCAGGCCGCTCCATCGCCTTCACCTTCAGCGATCTTTGCGAGCAGTTGACCGCAGTCATGGACTACCTGCTGCTGTGCCAGGACTACGACCACTGGGTCATCGACGGCCTGCCTCAACTGGCGGACTGCCCAATCGCCGTGCAGCAACGTTTTATCAACCTGGTGGACGTGCTCTACGACCGGGACAAGCACCTGATCCTGATCGGCGCGCAGCCCCTCGCCATTGCCCTGGGCGGCCAGGCCATCGACCTGGCCCGCACCGCCAGCCGTCTGGGACAATTGCAACAGGCTGACCCGCAACCGGCACCCGACCCGGTATCATGAGCGCCATTGATGCCCCTTTTTCGAGTGACCACCCCGTTCATGCATACCCTCGCCCAACTCAAGGCCGGCCAACTGGCCGGTATCACGCGCCTGGACCTGTCCTGCGGGCTGACCGAATTCCCCCGGGAAATCTTCGAACTGGCCGACTCCCTGGAGATCCTCAACCTCAGCGGCAACGCCCTGAACAGCCTGCCCGACGACCTGCACCGGCTGCCCCACCTGCGCGTGCTGTTCTGCTCGGACAACCGGTTCACCGAGCTGCCGGCTTGCTTGGGCCAATGCGCCAAACTGAGCATGATCGGCTTCAAGGCCAACCAGATCAGCCACGTGCCCGCCGCCGCGCTGCCGCCGTTGTTGCGCTGGTTGATCCTGACCGATAACCGGATCAGCCAGTTGCCCGACGAACTGGGCAAGCGATCGCTCCTGCAAAAGCTGATGCTGGCCGGCAACCAACTGGCGCACCTGCCAGAAAGCCTAGCCAACTGCCATAACCTCGAATTGCTGCGCATCGCCTCCAACCGCTTCACCCAGCTGCCGGAATGGCTACTGGCACTGCCAAGCCTGACTTGGCTGGCCTATGCCGGTAACCCGGTGGAAATGGCGGTGGAGGTGGCGGGTGATGACGCTACGCCAAACATTCCCTGGCCAGAGCTGGAACTGGCCGAAGTCCTTGGCGAAGGCGCTTCCGGCATTATCCGCAAGGCCCTGTGGAAACCGTCAGGCCAGCCCGTCGCGGTCAAACTCTACAAAGGCACCATCACCAGCGATGGCTCGCCGCTGCACGAAATGCAGGCCTGCATCGCTGCCGGGCTGCACCCCAACCTGATCAAGGTAGAGGGCCGCGTGGTCGGCCACCCGGATGACCAGGCCGCACTGGTCATGGACCTGATCGATCCGAGCTACCGCAACCTCGCGGCCCTGCCGAGCCTGGCGTCGTGCACCCGCGACGTCTATGAACCGGATACCCGCTTCAGCCTTGAAGTGGCGCTGCGCATGGCGCGGGGCATCGCTTCGGTCGCCGCGCACCTGCACCGGCACGGCATCACTCACGGTGACCTGTATGGCCACAATATCCTGTGGAATGCAGCCGGCGACTGCTTGCTGGGGGATTTTGGCGCGGCATCGTTCCATGCAACAGCGGATAGCGTGGAAACCAGGGCGTTGCAGCGGATTGAAGTGCGGGCGTTTGGGATTTTGCTGGGGGAGTTGTTGGAGCGGGTTGAAGGGGAAACGGACGAATTGAAAGCGCTGCAGATAATGTGCTGTCAGCCTGATGTCTTGGCACGCCCGGGGTTCAAGGAAATCGAAGCACTGCTGAAAAAGGGCTGAAACCCAATCTTAATGTGGGAGCTGGCTTGCCTGCGATAGCGGTATATCAGTCACTGAAAAGTGAATGACACGACCTCATCGCAGGCAAGCCAGCTCCCACATTTTCTATCGCGTTTTAGCCAGCCAACCCGACAAACATATCCTGCACGTCATCATGGTTGTCCAAGCCTTCGAGGAAGGCTTCAACCTCAGCCATCTGCTCGTCGCTCAAACCGCTCACCGGGTTCTTCGAGAGGTAACCCAGCTTGGCCGACAGCACGGTGAAACCCTGCTCCGGCAAGGCTTTCTGTACGGCATCGAGGTCGGTGGTCTCGGTGATGAACAGGGTGGTTCCCTCTTCTTCACCCTCTTCGAAATCCTGGGCGCCGGCTTCGATAGCGGCCATTTCCGGATCGGCGTCCGGGCTGTCCGGCGAGGCTTCGATCAGGCCGACGTGGTTGAAGTCCCAGGCCACGGAACCGGAAGCGCCCAGTTGGCCCTTGCGGAAGGCCACGCGGATTTCCGCCACGGTGCGATTGATGTTGTCGGTCACGCACTCGACGATCAGCGGCACCTGGTGCGGCGCGAAGCCTTCGTAGGTGACGCGATGGTATTGCACGGTTTCGCCGAGCAGACCGGCGCCTTTCTTGATGGCGCGGTCCAGGGTTTCCTTGGGCATCGAGGCCTTTTTGGCCTGTTCCACCACCAGACGCAGGTGGGCGTTGGTGGAGGTGTCGGCGCCGTTGCGGGCGGCGATGGTGATTTCTTTCACCAGCTTGCCGAAAATCTTGCCCTTGGCATTGGCTGCCGCTTCTTTATGTTTGACTTTCCACTGTGCGCCCATGACTCACTCTCTTCTGTCCATCGCGCCCAAACGTCTACTGGCCGGCGCTTTGGGGGCAGAGTTTATAGCGCAAAAACGCAACGTTCCACCAAAAAACCGTCAGGGCGCCAACTCGAAAAACGCCTGAATCAGGCGCAGCGAGCGGCGCCGCTCCATGCAGCCGAGCATGTGCCGGTTCACCAGCCCATCGCCCTGGATCGGTACGGCACGCACGCGCGGGTCCGGGCTGACCTCCATCGACGAGACCACGCCCACGCCCAACTCAGCGGCCACGGCTTCGGTCACCGCCTCCCGGCTGTCCAGTTCCAGCAGCACCTTGGGCTGTACACCGGCAGCCTGGCAGGCGTCATCGAACGTACGCCGGGTGATGGAACTCGGCTCGCGCAGCACCATGATCACCTCATTGAGTTGCTCCAGGCGGATCCCCTTGGGCAGCGCCGCCCACGGGTGACTGGCCGGCACCAGCGCGCAAATCCGTGATTCGCTCAGAGGCTGCAGGTGCAGGCCATTGCGTGGCTCCACCTCCGTCAGCACTGCGACATCCGCATGCTCGGACAACAATGCCGCCAAGGTTTCCTGGGCGTTGCCCAGGCGCAGGTTCACGGTGATGCCGGGGTAGCGCGCACGCAAGCTGGCGATCATCGGCATCACTAGGTGCGGGCCGTCGGCTGCGACTTCCAGGCGCCCGATGAGCAATTGGCGGTTGGCCTCCAGCATCGTCTGCGCTTCGTCCACCAGGCCGAAGATGGCCCGGGTGATCGCCGCCAACCGCGCGCCCTCCTCCGTCAATTCCACGCGCCTGGCGGTGCGGCGCAGCAGCGGAATCTGGTAGTGCTCTTCCAGTGCCTTGATATGCCCGGTCACCGCCGGCTGGCTGATGAACAACCGCGCCGCCGCACGGGTAAAACTGCCCTCGCGGGCCACGGCATCGAATGCACGCAGTTGAAACAGGTTCATAGCTATCGGCCTCACTGATAGCTCGCATAACAACAAACAATTTGATTGATGACAAGCCAAACTGCAATTTAGGCGCCGTAGATTCATCCGATGCTTCGCGAGGACTTGTAATGACGACGCCCATCCTGCTCACGCCCGGCCCGCTGACCACCTCCGCCCGCACCCGCCAGGCCATGATGGTGGACTGGGGTTCATGGGACGACCGCTTCAACCAGCTCACCGCCAGCGTCTGTGAGCAGTTGCTGGCAATCATCGACGGCGCGGCCAGCCACCATTGCGTACCGTTGCAAGGCAGCGGCACCTTCGCCGTCGAAGCTGCCATCGGCACCCTGGTGCCGCGCAACGGCAAGGTGTTGGTACTGATCAACGGTGCCTACGGCAAGCGCCTGGCGAAAATCTGTGAAGTGTTGGGCCGCGAGTTCAGCACCTTTGAAACCGCCGAAGACCAACCCACTACCCCTGCCGATGTGGACCGTCTGCTGCAAGCCGACCCGGCCATCACGCACGTCGCGCTGATCCATTGCGAAACCAGCACCGGCATCCTCAACCCGCTGGCCGAGATCGCCCAGGTCGTGAAAACCCACGGCAAGCGCCTGATCATCGATGCCATGAGTTCCTTTGGTGCGTTGCCGATCGATGCCCGCGCAGTGCCTTTCGACGCGTTGATCGCCGCGTCAGGCAAGTGCCTGGAAGGCGTGCCGGGGATGGGTTTTGTCTTCACCGATAAACAGGCACTGGCTGCGGCCCAAGGCAATTGCCACTCCCTGGCGATGGACCTCTTCGACCAGCACGCCTACATGGCCAAGACCGGCCAATGGCGTTTCACCCCGCCGACCCACGTGGTGGCGGCCCTGCACGAAGCGCTGCTGCAATACGCCGAGGAAGGCGGCTTGCCCGCCCGTCATCAACGCTATGCACGCAACTGCCAGGCACTGCTCGACGGCATGGCCGAACTGGGCCTGCGCAGCTTCCTGCCGGCGCAAATCCAGGCGCCGATCATCGTCACCTTCCACGCCCCACACGACCCGCGCTACCAGTTCAAGGACTTCTACGAACGGGTCAAGGCCAAGGGCTTCATCCTGTATCCGGGCAAGTTGACCCAGGTTGAAACCTTCCGCGTGGGCTGCATCGGGCATGTGGATGCAGCCGACATGCACGCCGCTGTCACCGCCATCGCCGACGTACTGCACGCCATGGGCATCACCCTTACTTCTTCCGGAGCACACGCATGAACTATCAGAACCCCAACACCCTGCAAGCGGTGATCCTCGACTGGGCCGGCACCGTGGTCGACTTCGGCTCCTTCGCACCGACGCAGATCTTTGTCGAGGCCTTTGCCGAGTTCGACGTGCAAGTCTCCATCGAAGAAGCCCGTGGCCCGATGGGCATGGGCAAGTGGGACCACATCCGCACCCTTTGCGACCAACCGCAGGTCGCCGAGCGCTACCGCAAGGCCTTTGGCCGCACGCCCACCGATGACGACGTAACTGCCATCTACCAGCGCTTCATGCCCTTGCAGATCGAGAAGATCGCCGAACACTCGGCGCTGATTCCTGGCGCCCTCGACACCATCGCCCGGTTGCGTGTGCAAGGCATCAAGATCGGTTCCTGCTCCGGCTACCCCAAGCAAGTCATGGATAAAGTCGTCGCCCTGGCCGCCACCAACGGCTATATCGCCGACCACGTGGTCGCCACCGACGAAGTGCCCAACGGTCGCCCCTGGCCGGCCCAGGCCCTGGCCAACGTGATCGCGCTGGGTATCGATGATGTGGCGGCGTGTGTGAAGGTCGACGACACCGTGCCGGGTATCCTCGAAGGCCGTCGCGCCGGCATGTGGACCGTGGCCCTGACCTGCTCCGGCAATGCGCTGGGCCTGACCTACGAACAGTTCCGCAGCTTGGATGCCGCGACCCTGGCCAGCGAGCGCAAGCGCATCGAGGCAATGTTCGAAGGCTCGCGCCCGCACTACCTGATCGACACGATCAATGACCTGCCTGCGGTCATCAGCGACATCAACGCACGCCTGGCCCGCGTGGAAATGCCGCAGAGCCACTGACCGAGGTCAAAACCACGGCACTTACGCCAGGCAAACCGCTCAAAACCGGCATACAGTTAAAGGACTCCATCACCAAAGAATGGAGGTTTGCCCTGATGAGTGAGGAAACCAGCGATGCCGTGGAAAAACTCCGATACACGTTACAGCACCATGTCGATCGCGTTGCACTGGTTGATGGTGGTGCTGCTGGCGGTGGTCTACGCCTGCATTGAATTACGCGGCCAGTTTCCCAAAGGCAGCGGTGCGCGAACGTTGATCGTCGAGATGCACTTTATGTTCGGCCTCACCGTGTTTGTACTGGTGTGGCTGCGGTTGTTCGCACGCAGCCTGGGGGTGGCGCCGAAGATCGTGCCGGCACCGCCGCAATGGCAGAGCCTGTTGGCGACCCTGATGCACGTCGCGCTCTACGCGTTGATGATCGGCATGCCGATTGCCGGTTGGCTGATCGTCAGTGCCGAGGGGCATTCGGTGATGTTCTACGGCATGGAATTGCCGCCGTTGATTGGCGAGAACAAGGCCTTGGCCAAGGAGATCGAAGGCTGGCATGTGTGGTTCGGCAAAGTCGGTTATTGGCTGATCGGTCTGCATGCACTGGCGGGGATTGCCCACCATTACATCCTGCGGGACAACACGGCGTTACGCATGATGCCAGGTGGGAGCGGGCTTGCTCGCGAAGGCGGCGTATCAGTCAATAAATATGTCGACTGACACATCGCATTCGCGAGCAAGCCCGCTCCCACAGTGGATTTGCGCTAGGCTGCAAAGCCTCGGCTGCCCTGAAGGCCGCCGGTGTGAACGAAGATCAGGCGAGTGCCGGGGGTGAAGCGCCCGGCCTCGATCTGTTGCTTCAATGCGAGTAAGGCCTTGCCGGTGTAGAGCGGCTCCAAGGGTAAGCCGCAGGCTTGTTGCGTGGCGTCGATGAAGTCGAGCAGCACCGGGTCGACTTTGGCGAAGCCACCTCGGCTGGCGTCCAGCAGTTTATAGCCGCCCTGCACAAGGGCGTCGACGTTCTGTGCCACGCCGTGGTCATCCGGCACCGCCATTGCGCCATACACCGGGTGCGCTCCCGCTTCTGCCAACACCAATCCGGCCAAGGTCGTCCCTGTACCCGCCGCCAACCACCACGCGTCGTAATCCGCCCAGCCCAGCGTGGGTAACTGCGCGCGAGCCTGCTCGACCAGCACACCACAGCCTATGGCACCGGCAAGCCCGCCACCGCCTTCGGGCACGGGATGGAGATCGGGATATTGCTCGCGCCACGGCAGCCAGAAATCCGGCTCATGCCGCGCACGATAGCCACCATACCCCAGCCAGTGCAGCTGCATGCCGAAGGCTTTCAGGTCTTGGATTGTGGGGTTGTCTTGAGGATGCCCACGCAGCAGGCCAACCGTAGGAAAACCGAAGCGTTTCCCCGCCGCCGCCAACGCGTGCAAATGGTTGGAATACGCACCGCCCAGGCTGATGATGCCGCGAGCGTTCTGCGCCTGCGCCAAGTGCCCGGTGAGCTTGAACCACTTGTTGCCGCTGATCAGCGGGTCGATGCGGTCCAGGCGCAACACGGCCAGCTCGACACCTTTCAGCCAATCCAGGCGCAAAGGTTCAAGCGGTGCGTGGGGCAGCCAATCGTAGGGACCCATCGGAGGACATCTGCATGAAAAACGAGGCGGTAGTCTAACACCGCCCCGCTTCGGGTCTTACAGCTCGGCCGCGAGGCGCGAGCCCTGGTTGATGGCGCGCTTGGCGTCCAGCTCGGCCGCCACATCGGCGCCGCCGATCAGGTGCACGTTCTGGCCGGCCGCGACCAGGCCATCCTGCAATTCGCGCAACGGGTCCTGGCCGGCGCAGATGACGATGTTGTCCACCGCCAGCACCTGGGGTTCGCCCTCGGCACCTATGCGGATGTGCAGGCCTTCATCGTCGATCTTCAGGTATTCGACGCTGTTGAGCATCTGCACCTGTTTGTTCTTCAAGCCAGTACGGTGGATCCAGCCGGTGGTCTTGCCCAGGCCATCGCCGACCTTGGAGGTCTTGCGCTGCAGCAGGAACACGTCACGCGCTGGGGCATGCACCTGGGCCTTGATCCCAGCCACACCGCCACGGGCTTGCAGCTGGGTGTCGATGCCCCACTCCTTCCAGAACGCTTCGCGGTCAAGGCTGGTGGACACGCCCTGGTGCACGAGGAATTCCGACACGTCAAAACCGATACCGCCCGCGCCGATCACCGCAACGCGCTTGCCCACGGGCTTACGTTCCAGGATCACGTCCAGGTAGCTCAGCACCTTGGCGTTGTCGACGCCTGGAATCGCCGGAGTACGCGGCGCAATGCCGGTGGCGAGGATGATCTCGTCGTAACCGCCTGCCGTGAGTTGCGCCACATCGACGCGGGTGTCGAGGCACAGCTCGACGTGGGTGGTCTGCAATTTGCGTTTGAAGTAGCGCAGGGTTTCGACGAACTCTTCCTTGCCCGGCACACGCTTGGCAATGTTGAACTGGCCGCCGATTTCGCTGGCGGAATCGAACAGGGTCACTTGATGCCCGCGCTCTGCCGCCACCGTGGCAGCCGCCAGGCCCGCAGGACCGGCGCCCACCACAGCGATCTTCTTGATCTGTTTGACCGGCAGGTAATTGAGTTCAGTCTCGTAGCACGCCCGTGGGTTGACCAGGCAGGTGGTCAACTTGCCGCCGAAGGTGTGGTCCAGGCACGCCTGGTTGCAGCCGATGCAGGTGTTGATCTCATCGGCACGCCCGGCGGCCGCCTTGTTGACGAAGTCCGGGTCGGCCAGGAATGGCCGCGCCATGGAGACCATGTCGGCATCGCCTTCGGCGAGGATTTGCTCGGCGATTTCCGGGGTGTTGATACGGTTGGTGGTGATCAGCGGAATCTGCACCGCACCGCGCAGCTTGGCGGTGACTTTGCTGAATGCGCCACGGGGCACCTTGGTAGCAATGGTCGGGATACGCGCTTCATGCCAGCCGATCCCGGTGTTGATGATCGTCGCGCCGGCACCTTCGATGGCCTTGGCCAGTTGTACGATTTCTTCCCAGGTGCTGCCGCCTTCCACCAAGTCGAGCATCGACAGGCGGAAGATGATGATGAAGTTCGGACCCACGGCCTCGCGCACACGGCGCACGATTTCCACGGCCAGGCGCATACGGTTTTCGTAGCTGCCGCCCCAGCGGTCGGTACGGTGGTTGGTGTGAGCGGCGAGGAATTGGTTAATGAAATAACCTTCGGAGCCCATGATTTCCACGCCGTCGTACTCGGCGACCTGGGCCAGCAGCGAGCAGGTGACGAAATCCTGGATCTGCTTTTCGATGCCCTCTTCGTCCAGTTCCTTGGGTTTGAACGGGTTGATCGGCGCCTGGATCGCACTCGGTGCTACCTGCTTGGGGCTGTAGGCATACCGGCCAGCGTGGAGGATCTGCATGCAGATCTTGCCGCCGGCTTCGTGCACGGCCTGGGTCACGATCTTGTGTTTCTGCGCTTCTTCGTCAGTGGTCAGCTTGGCCGCACCGGCATACACACCGCCCTCGTCATTCGGCCCAATGCCGCCAGTGACCATCAAGCCCACGCCGCCACGGGCGCGCTCGGCAAAGTAAGCCGCCATGCGCTCGAAACCGCCGGGCTTTTCTTCCAGGCCGGTGTGCATCGAGCCCATCAGGGTACGGTTGCGCAAGGTGGTAAAACCCAGGTCCAACGGGGCCAGCAGGTGCGGGTAGGCAGCAGCGGTCATGGTCAAGCTCCACAACGGATCATCACGGGACGTGGAAGGCTCGAATGGCCTGCCATCGGTTTATGTCCCACAGACTAAGAGGCGGTGGACGACGGCTCAATGACTGAAACTGACAAGTTATTGATCCAAATGCGCAGCGGCCCTTGGCAAGCCCGTCCATGGGCCCTACCCTAGTCGCGAACCCTGCACACGGTCTGTTGTCTGTTCCCCCATGCGTAAACTTCTAGCTTTTACTGTCACCATGGCCCTGGTTGCCGCCGTCGCCGCGTATCTGGTCTGGACCCAGGAGCGCCCCGTGGCGCATTACCTGTCGGACCTGCGCATCACCCTCGCCGTCAATGAAGGCCTGCCAGCCGACCGTGGCAACTTGCTGGGCATCCAGCCGGAGCTGTTCCCGGCCGACTACCAGAGCCTTGAACGCCTGCACTTGAAGCTCGCGGCCTACCTGCAAAAAGCGCGGGACCAGGGGCTGATCAACGACAAGACCATCGTGGTACTGCCCGAGCATATCGGCACCTGGCTGATGCTCACCGGCGAGAAAAACGAGGTGTACCAGGCCCTACACGCCAAAGATGCGATGAATTGGATGTCAGTGAGCAACCCACTGCTGTTCGCCCGCGCCTGGATCAGCGCCACTGGCGACAACCGCACCGATGACGCCTACCTGCGCATGAAAGCCGACGGCATGGCACGGGACTACCAAGTGCTGTTCGGCGGCCTGGCCAAGGAGTTCGGCGTGACGTTGGTCGCCGGTTCCATCACCCTGCCCAACCCGAGTGTCAGCCAGGGCCAACTGCGCGTCGGCCATGGCGCCTTGTACAACGCCAGCGTGGTGTTTGCCGCCGATGGTTTGCCGATCGGCGATCCGCAGCGCCAGCTCTACCCGATCTACGATGAGCGCGGCTTTATCGAACCGGGTGACGAAAATGTCGTCAGCGTGGTCGACACTCCGGCTGGCCGCTTGGGCGTACTGGTGGGCAGCGACAGCTGGTACCCGGACAACTACCGCAAACTCAACGAACAAGGCGCGCAATTGATCGCGGTGCCGGCTTTTGTGCTGGGTCGTGATACCTGGGACCGCCCTTGGCGCGGCTTCAAAAGCGTGTCGACCCCGACCGAAATCAGCCTCAAGCCCGAAGAACTCAGTGAGGGCGAAGCCTGGCGTCGGCTTACGCTGATCAGCCAGCAACCCATCAGCCAGGCCAGCGCCGGCATGAGCGTGTTCCTGCGCGGGCAATTCTGGGACCTGGGCACTGCCGGGCACAGCTTTCTCAGCAGCAACGGGCAAATCAACGCCGATGGCGAAGCCCGTGGCGCGCGCCTGTTGAATATCTGGCTGTGAAGCCCGTACGGCTGGGGGATTTGTCGGTGGGCTTCGTGCACGCCCTGGCCGACGCCGTCCACAGTCACGGCCTGGACCCGCAGCCACTGTTGCTGCAATACGGCCTCGACCCGGCGCGCCTGGCTGAGGCCGGTGCACGGTTGTCGATCCCGCGCTATATGCGTCTTGGTCATGCGGCCATCCAACTCACCGGCGACCCGGGTTTGGGTCTGCGCATGGGCCAGCTCAGCCGCCTGAGCCAAGGCGGACTGGCGGGCGTCACCGCCGCCCAGGCCCCCAACGTGCGCGAAGCGGCGCGGGTACTCACCCGCTTCGAAGCGCTGTACGGCTCCAATTATCGCGGGCAGTCGAGCTTTGTCGAAGATGCTGAAGGCGCCTGGCTGCGCTTCTATTCCATCAGCCCCTACAACGCCTACAACCGCTTTGTGGTGGACTCGATCATCGCCGGCTGGCTGCATCAACTGTCGAGCCTGACCCAGCAGCCGGTGCAGGCACAACGCATCGACATCGAATTTGAAGCGCCGGAATACAGCGATCAGTACAGCGTGCTGGGAGACATCCACTTCGGCGCCGAGGCCAACCAATTACGCCTCAACCAGCAGACCCTGGCCCTGCGCAATCCACAGCATTGCCCCAGCACCTGGAACCTGTTGTTACAACTGTGTGAGCGAGAGTTGGAGCAATTGACCCGCACCCGCAGCCTGCGCGAGCGCATTACCCGGTTGCTCGGGCCGATGCTCAATGGCGGCCGGGAACCCGACCTGGAAGAAGTGGCGGCACGCTTGAAGCTGCCTACCTGGACGCTGCGCCGCAAACTGGCCGACGAAGGCACTCAGTTCCGCGCAATTCTCAACGACACCCGCCGCGACCTGGCCATGACCTACATCCGCGATACGGAACTGGCGTTCGGCGAGATCGCCTACTTGCTCGGTTTTGCCTCGGCCCAGGCGTTTCAACGGGCCTTCAGGCGGTGGAACAACCAGACCCCAGGGGAATTTCGCCGCAGTCAGCGGCATTCCGCCTGAAGTCGGTGTTACAGCTCTGTAGCGTCGTCAGCCGGTTCCAGCGGGTCCAACTCGATCGCGTGGTACTCCAGCAGTTCTTCCTGGTAATCGTCCATGGTGGACTCCTTCTTGAGTTAAGTGTGGCTGCAGATAAATGACCTGCATCACCAGCCTAAAGTGCCGTCATGACGAAAAAATGTCGGAGTCATGACGTTCCTGCACTTAGGGATTAAACGTAGCAGCGTTACCGGGATTTAGCACCGGGGCTATGAGGAACTATTGAAATGATTGCAATTGCAATCAAATACAAATTTCCTTTAGGGTAATGGCATTCGTCGCCAGGTGACTCTCCCGATGTCCGCCACTACTGCTCACGCCGCGCAACTCTGTATCGATGCATTGAACACCACCGCCACCGTCGACAGCTCACCGCTGTATACCGTGATGAGCATGGCCAACACCCTGGAATTCAGCCGACAGGCCTGGGTGATTCGCGGCCAGTCACTTTCCCGGCGTGTGGGTAACTGGCCCAGTTGGTTTGCACGCAACACTGCCGAAAAACCCTTGCTGTACCTGCACAGCGCGCACTCGTCGGCGCAGTTGAGTGCGTTGTCGGACGCCACACAACAGCGCGGCATCCTGTGCAACGACATTGAAAACCAACCCTCCCGGTGGCCCAAGGGCGCGCAGCCTTCCCTGCCGTTATGGCTCGCCACCCACCCGCGCTGCACGCCGTATGACCCGGCCTCCGGCGAGGAAGCCCGAGCGATTGTGCTGGCGGCGTTGCGTAGCCTGTATGTCGACGGCAAACCCGGGTTCTATTACCTGGCCCTGCATGATCATGAAAGCGCGGCGCCCCTGAGTGAACCGGACCGAAAAGCCGCGCTCAAGGGCATGTACCGACTCCATCCTGACACCCCTGCGGATGTGCGACTGCTCGGCGCAGGCCGGGCGCTTGAAGAGGTGCTGCAGGCCAAACAGCTGTTGGAACAGGACTGGGACATCACCGCGCAACTGTGGAGCTGCCCCAGCTACACACGACTGGCGCGTGAGGCTGCAGTGGCTGAACGCTGGAATCGCCTGCACCCCGGGGGGCCCAAGCGCAGCTGCCACCTGCGCGATTGCCTGGCCGGGAATGCAGCGCCAGTGATTGCAGTGACCGGCTATCCGCAAGCGATTGTCGATCAGTTAGCGGCGCACGTGGATGCACGCTTTGTGGCGCTGGGCGCGGGGTCGGTGCAGGCGGCGGCGCCGAGTCGGTATTGGATCGTAGTATCGGCGCTCAGGGCATTAGCGGATGAAGGGCGGATCGACGCACGGCAGGTGCAGGCCGCGATGAATCGCTATGCAATGGACCGAGCTGGACTGTAGGAGCCGGCAAGCCGGCTCCTACAAGGTTCTTAAGTTTTGCGGCGGCTGCGGGTCTGGACGCCCGCGTCCATCGCCAGCCCGGCGGTGCGCTCCAGTGCGTCGGCAAAGCACTGGCGCTGCTCGGGCTCGATCTGTGACAGGAACAACTCATCCACCGTGCTCTCGTAGATCTTCCACATCTTTTTACGCAGCACCCGACCGGCCTCGGTGATTGAGGCGAACGCCGCCCGGCCGTCGCCGTCGGAGCGCGAACGTACCACCAGGCCGTCTTTTTCCAGACGATCGACCAGGCGCGTGAGGTTGTAGCGTTCGATGGCCAGCACATCAGCCAATTCGTGCATGCGGCGAGTGCCGTCGGGGCCGCTTTCCAAGCCCCACAGAGCGTCATACCAGGCATACGGCGGCAGGTCCGCCTCGGCCAGGCGACGCTCGATTTCACGGATGACTGTCCTGTGGGCCCTGACAAAACGGAACCATACATCAGGCTCTTTCGACGACATGCAACACCATCCGGGACATTTCAAGAAGGTTGCAATAGTAGCTCATCTCGCGCTAGATTCGGTCATGTAGTTGCAATTGCAATTACTTTAGCCGGTACTCCCACAAGGAGCCCGCCACTTGAAATCCGCCTACCCTGGAGCCTCATATGACCCCGAACAACGCAGTCAGACGCGACGATGATCCACAGGAAACCCGCGAATGGCTCGAGTCCATCGAATCGGTGCTGTCCACCGAAGGCCGCCCGCGCGCGCACTACCTGATCGATCAGTTGCTGGATTTCGACGTGGCGCGGCATGGCGACTTCTACGGGCGGGTGACCACCCCTTACGTCAACACCCTCCCGGTGGACCGGCAACTGCCCTACCCCGGCAACCTGGCAATAGAACGTCGCATCAACGCCTATATCCGCTGGAATGCCATGGCGATGGTGCTCCGCGCAGGTAAACACTCTGGTGTCGGCGGGCATATTGCGACCTATGCGTCAGCCGCGGTGCTGTATGACGTAGGCTTCGATCACTTCTTCCGTGGGCGTACCGATACCTTTGACGGCGACCTGGTGTACATCCAGGGCCACTCCTCCCCCGGCATCTATGGCCGCGCCTACCTGGAAGGCCGCATCAGCGAAACGCAACTCGACAACTTCCGTCGCGAGTCCGGTGGCGAGGGCATCTCATCCTACCCGCACCCACGACTGATGCCGGACTTCTGGCAATTTCCCACCGTGTCCATGGGGCTCGGGCCCATCACCGCCGCTTACCAGGCGCGTTTTATGCGCTACCTGGAATTGCGTGGCCTCAAGCAACACCAGGGGCGCAAGGTCTGGGCCTTTCTCGGTGATGGCGAAATGGACCAACCGGAATCACTGGCGGCCATCTCCCTGGCCGGACGCGAGAAACTCGACAACCTGATCTTCGTGGTCAACTGCAACCTGCAACGCCTGGACGGCCCCGTGCGCGGCAATGCCAAGGTGATCCAAGAGTTTGAAAGCCTGTACCGCGCCGCCGGCTGGAACGTGATCAAAGTGATCTGGGGCGGTGGTTGGGATGCGCTCTTGGACAAAGACACGACCGGGCTGCTGCGCCAACGCATGATGGAATGCGTGGATGGCGACTATCAGAACTACAAATCACAGAACGGCGCTTACGTACGCGAACATTTCTTTGGCAAATACCCGGAATTACTCGCGTTGGTTGCAGATATGTCCGACGACGAAATATGGAAACTCTCACGAGGCGGGCACGACCCGGACAAGGTCTACAACGCCTACGCCGCTGCCGTACGCCACACTGGCCAGCCCACGGTAATCCTGGCAAAAACCGTCAAGGGTTTTGGCATGGGTGAAGCCGGTGAAGGCCAGAACATCAACCACCAGCTCAAGAAGATGGGCGCAGAGGCTGTAAGAGCTTTCCGCGACCGCTTCGGCCTGAAAGTGGCCGACGACCAGCTTGCCGACATTCCGTACATCAAACCCGCGGCTGACAGCGAGGAAGCCCGCTACTTCGCTGCACGCCGCCAGGCCTTGGGCGGCTATGTACCGGCACGACACAGTGCGGTCGAATCGTTGCAAATCCCTGAGCTGAGCGCCTTTACTACCCAGCTCAAGGACACGGGCGAGCGCTCGATCTCCACCACCATGGCCTTTGTGCGTATCCTCGGCACCCTGCTCAAAGATCCACAGCTGGGCAAACTGATCGTGCCCATCGTGCCAGATGAGTCACGCACCTTTGGGATGGAAAGTCTGTTCCGTCAGATCGGTATCCACTCCGCCGTGGGCCAGCTCTATACCCCACAGGATGCAGGGCAACTGAGCTACTACAAGGAAAGCAAAGACGGGCAGATCATGCAGGAAGGCCTGAATGAGTCCGGCGCCATTTCCTCCTGGATTGCGGCCAGTACGTCCTACAGCAACCACGGCCTGATGACGGTGCCGTTCTATATTTTCTATTCGATGTTCGGCTTCCAGCGGGTCGGCGACCTCGCCTGGGCGGCAGGCGATGCGCGTGCGCGTGGCTTCCTGCTGGGCGCTACGGCCGGACGCACCACGCTGATGGGTGAAGGCTTGCAGCACGACGATGGGCACAGTCATATCCTGTCGTCGGTTATCCCGTGCTGCGTGTCCTACGACCCGACGTTTGCCTACGAGTTGGCAGTGATCATTCACGAGGGCATGCGGCGCATGTATGTGCAACAGGAGGACATCTACTACTACATCACCCTGCTCAACGAAAACTACCCGCACCCGGCAATGCCAGAAGGGGTGGAAGACGGCATTCTCAAGGGGATGTACCGGCTGAGTGGAAGCAACCAGGCGCAGGTGCAACTGATGGGCAGTGGCTCAATCCTGCGCGAGGTGATGGCTGCGGCTGACCTGCTGGAAAAGGACTTCGGCGTGCGCAGCAATGTATGGAGCGCAACCAGCCTCACCGAATTGCGCCGTGAAGGGCATGAGGTGGAGCGCTGGAACCTGCTACACCCGGATAGCGACCCACGAATGAGCTATGTGGAGCAATGCCTCGCCGGGCAAGCCGGGCCGGTGGTGGCGGCGACCGACTACATGAAGCTCTTCGCCGATCAGATCCGCGCCTTCATTCCCGGTCGGCGTTTTGTAGCGCTGGGCACGGACGGCTTCGGGCAATCGGATACGCGTGAAACCCTGCGGGCGTTCTTTGAAGTGGACCGGCACTTCATCGTACTCGCGACCTTGAAGGCATTGGCGGATGACGGCGTGATGGGGCGTGAAAAAGTCAGTGAAGCCATCAGCCGCTACGGGATCAACGTCGACAAGGCGAATCCCGTAGCAGTCTGAGTTACTGCGCAGGCGTCGGCAGCGGCGGAATGGCTTCTGTCGGCGGTGGCAGCTCGGGATTGGTTGGCGCAGGTGCAGGCTCGGCCTGCGGTGCAATCGGCGCAATCGGCGCAGCCTCGACGGGAGGCGCCACCGGCTGTGACACCGTGGGCTCTTCCTTCGGCGGCTCGACCTTCTCGGCGACGGGCGCGGCTTTAGGTTCCGGCACGCCAAGCTCAGCCTTGGGCTTCTCAGGAATGTTCTCGGCCTTCTTTACCTCTTGCGGCAGGAACACATCCACCAGCGCAAAGTAACGCTCGTAGAACTTCGGCGCGGACACGGTCTCGCTCGCCACTTTCACCATGGAGTCATCGGTGGAGCCGATCGGCATCGACACCGAACCCAGCACACCCACACCCAGGCTCGCGGAGTTGTTGACCTTCTTCAGCGCGTAGCGATCCTGCAAGGCGTTGGCGAACATCGTCGAATGGTTGGTGCCTTTGCCATCATCGGCACACACCACGTTGAAGCTGATCTGCAGGTGGGTCTCGCCGGTCTGCTGGAAGCTCTTGTTACCCACGACCAGTTTCGGATCGCTGCTGGTGATGATGTAGCCCTGGCTCAGCAAGGCGCGCCGCGCGGCTTCGCACGCCGCGACGTCAGTGACCGGGTAATCACGGGAAAACGTACCGGAGTCGTCGAAATTTTCATGTTCATAAATGGCGGTCTTGGGTGACGAGCAGCCCGCGGCGCCCGCCAGCACCAGCGCCAGCCCGAGGCTACGCAAGTGAAATGATGTCGACATTGAAAATCCTGAGGAAAACGGTCCGGGCGGTATTGTGCAACAGAACACGGCCTTGGCGCGCGCATTCCTGTCGGTAAAACGTCACAGCCTTACACGACGCCGCCCGTAGGAAACAGCCCGGCACACATATGATCAATAAACACGCGCAGTTTGGCCGAGGCGTGGCGACTGGAGGGCCAGAGCATCCAGAAACTGCCGCGGTGCTCCAGGTGATCATCCAGCACCCTTTGCAGGCGTCCCTCGCGCACGGCCTTATTGACCATGTAGTCCGGCAGGCAGGCAATGCCCAAGCCTTCGTGCACCACGTGGTTGAGGGACTCAATGGTGGTACTGATCAACGGCGCACGCAAGACGGGCTCGGCGGCGCCCGGCGCAAGTCGCAACGGCCAAGGCTCCAGCTTGCCGGTCGCGCAGAACTTGTGGCGCAGGCAGGCATGGTCGCTCAAGTGCTGCGGCTGTAGCGGGGTGCCATATTCGCGAAAATAGCCCGGCGTGCCCACCAGCACCAACTGGTAATGCCCCAGATGACGGGCCATCAGCCGCGAATCTTCTGGCTTGCCGGTGCGAATCACCGCGTCGAACCCTTCCTCGATCACGTCCACCATGCGGTCGGAAAAATCCACATCCAGCTCGATGTCCGGGTAGGCGCGCATGAAATCGCTGAGCACCGGCATCAGCAAGCCACGCACTTGCGGCAGGCTGATACGCAACTTGCCCCGAGGGGTGGCGCTGGCTTCGCTCAACTCTCGCTCGGCGGCTTCGACCTCGGCCAGGATGCGTCGCGAGCGCTCAAGGAACAGCGCGCCTTCGCTGGTCAAGGTGATGCTGCGGGTGCTGCGGTGAAACAACCGCACACACAGGCGCTCTTCCATCCGCGCAATGCTTTTGCCGATGGCCGAAGACGATACGCCCAGTACCCGCCCGGCAGCGGTGAAGCTGCGGGTCTCCGCCACCTGCACGAATACGCAAAGACTGCCCAGGCTGTCCATGAAAGGGCCCTTGATGATTGCGGACATTCAAGTCCGATAAGTTCGGAACCTTAGCCTGTTTTTCCACCAGGCACAGCCCCCTACTCTGGCGCCTTGCCCTCTTGCATGGACAGAGCACGATGACTGCCTTCACCGATTCCCCCGTAAACGCCCGACCCGAAACACTGCCGCTGGGCGGTCTGCTTGCCCTGGCCAGCGCCGGCTTCATCACCATCCTCACCGAAGCCATGCCCGCCGGGCTCCTACCGCAAATAGGCGAAGGACTGGCCGTATCGCCCGCGCTGGTCGGTCAAATGGTCACGCTGTACGCACTGGGCTCACTGCTGGCGGCCATTCCACTGACGCTGCTGACCCGAGGCTGGCGACGTCGACCCTTGCTACTGCTGGCCATTGGCGGCTTCGCCTTGGTCAACAGC
Source organism: Pseudomonas reactans (assembly GCF_013387025.1). NCBI lineage: Bacteria > Pseudomonadati > Pseudomonadota > Gammaproteobacteria > Pseudomonadales > Pseudomonadaceae > Pseudomonas > Pseudomonas reactans. The sequence goes on from NZ_JACAQP010000001.1 coordinate 251,462, forward strand.
GTGACCGCCGTTTCCAGCCACTACGGGCTGACCCTGGTGGCGCGCTTCTTTGCCGGTGTATTTGCCGGCCTGCTGTGGGCGCTGCTGGCCGGTTATGCCAGCCGGATGGTTGCGCCACACCTGCAAGGCCGGGCAATTGCAGTGGCCATGCTTGGCGCACCGCTGGCGCTGTCGCTGGGTGTACCCGCAGGCACCTTCCTCGGGGCTGCCGTTGGCTGGCGCCTGAGCTTTGCGATCATGACCGGACTGACGCTGGTGCTGTTGGCATGGGCGCGCTGGCAACTGCCGGACTTCGCAGGCGAACCGGCAGGCAAACGCTTGGGATTGCATCAAGTGTTGACGTTGCCGGGCATTCGTCCGGTGTTGTGGGTGACCTTAACCTACGTACTGGCCCACAACATTCTCTACACCTACATCGCGCCGCTGCTGGGGCCGGCAGGAATGGCTGCCGATATCGACCAGGTGCTGCTGGTGTTCGGCCTCGCGGCGTTATTGAGCATATGGCTGGCTGGCGTGCTGATTGATCGATGGCTGCGCGGGCTGCTGCTGATCAGTTGCGCGATGTTTGGCCTGATTGCCTTGGCGCTGGCGTTCTGGATCAACCTGCCAGCGGTCATCTACGTCGCCGTGGCGTTATGGGGCTTGGCGTTCGGCGGGTTGCCTGCATTGCTGCAAACAGCACTGGCCCAATCGGCGGGCGAGTCGGCCGATGCCGCGCAATCGATGCTGGTGACCGTCTGGAACCTGGGCATAGCGGGCGGCGGCCTGGCAGGCGGGGTGTTGCTGCAGGGCTGGGGCGTCGGCGCATTTGCCTGGGCCGTTATGCTGTTGATGTTGCTGGCCTTTGCCGGTGCGCTAAAGACTGCGCCCCAATAACTGGCCCGGCCATCCACCTACCCCACTGTTTGCGCAAGCGCCGCTGCCGAAAGGTACAAACCGCCACCAAACACGCCATGGGACACCAAGCTTCGCAGGCGATTTCTCCAAGGCGTGGCCGTGCGAGACGCCGCCACACCCGCGCCCATGGCCGGCTGCAGGACGAAGTAAGGAATCACCACCGTGACCGTGCCCACTATCAGCGCAGGCCATCCCGTAGGCACATGCAACCATTGCACGCCGTAGAGGCCCACCAGCAGCGCCGCAAAGGCGATGCCGACGGCATAGTGAATCACCCACCCCAAGGAGGCTTCCCCCCGTACCGGCGTCGCCTTGCCGATACTGGCATGGGCGAACGTGCCACGACAGAGGTGACCCGCCCATCGACCCACCATGGCGTAGTCAAGTGTCGCAACCCCCAAGGTTTTCAGGAGCAGCGACCACACGTCCATCACCACGGTCGCACCCACCCCGACCAATACCAACCTGACCCCTTCTGCCATCGACAACATTGCCTGCCCTCTGATTGATGAGACTCTCGTTCACAGGCAGGATAGAAGTTGAAGTCAACTTCAAGTCAAGGGATGCATCATGGATATCTCAGAAGTGGCCCGGCGTACCGGACTACCCTCTTCCACCGTGCGGTTCTATGAAAAGACCGGATTGATCGCCGCGACCAGCGCGCCCGGTGAACGACGGCACTTCAAACCCGATGTGCTCGATCAGTTGGCGCTGATTGCCCTTGGGCAAGCTGGCGGCCTGTCCCTGGACGAGATCCGCACCATGCTCCCGGTCGAGGGTGCCTTGCAGGTGGACAGGCAGGTGCTGCTGGACAAGGCCGACAGCATAGACGCGACCATCAAACGCCTGAAGGCGATGAGCCTTGGATTGCGCCATGCCGCAGAGTGCCCCGCGACTGACCATGGCCAATGCCCGAACTTCCAACGTCTGCTAAAAGTCGCCGCAGGCAAACTGAAAAGGAGCAGGACGGCGGGGGCCTCACATCCGAGCAGCCCACTCCAGCGCCCATAAAAAAGCCCCCGGTCTTTTCAGGCCGGGGGCTTCTTGTTCAAACCGACATCAGAACTTCTTGATGTCAGCCTTGGTTTCCAACTGTTTGCGGTACGCCGCGAAGTCCTGCTGACCGACACGGGAGGCGAGGAAGCGGCGGTATTGCGCCTTTTCTTCGTCCGTTGGGGCCGCGGCTTCGTTGACGCCGTTCAAGCGCACGATCACCAGGCTACCGTCCGCCAGGGTCACCGTGGTGAAGGTCGGCTTGTCCTTGGCCGCGGGCTTGGGCATGCGGAACAGGGCTTGCAGCACGGCAGGGTCGATCGCGTCCTGGCTACGGGTAGCCGCTTCAGTGACCTTCCACGCCTGGCCGTCGACCGGCTGGTTCAGCGGGGTCTTGCCATCACGCAGACTGGCGATCAGCTCGTCAGCATGAGCCTTGGCAGCAGCGCTGGCGCGCTCCTTGGCCATCTGCGTGCGAATTGCCGCATTGACGCTTTCCAGCGGCAGTTGCGAAGGCTTCAGGTGCTCTTTGGCACGCAGCACGATGATGGTTTCCGGGTCCAGCTCGATGGCGGTGCTGTTGGCACCCTCATCCAGCACTTCCGGGCTGAACGCAGCGGTGACCACGGCACGGTTGGCCGCAACACCTTCGCCACCTTCACGGCCAAATGGCGCGGAGGTGTGCACGGTCAGCTTCAGGTCAGATGCCGGCTGGGCCAGGTCGGAGGCTTCGAATGCCGCATCTTCCAATTGCTTGGTTGCTTCGACGAAACGTTGCTCAACCTGCTGGGTCTTCAGCTCTTTGGTCAGCTTGTCTTTCAGGCTGGCAAACGTCGGCACTTGCGGTGCCTCAACGCCCAACAGCTTGATCAGATGCCAACCGAAGGAACTGCGCACCGGTGCCGAGACCTGATCCTTGTTCAACGCGTACAAGGCGGTTTCGAAGTCCGGGTCGTAGACGCCAGGGCCAGCAAAACCGAGATCGCCGCCACTGTTGGCCGAACCTGGATCCTGGGAGAACTCCTTGGCCAGGGCTTCGAACTTCTCACCCTTGGCCAGGCGTGCCTGGATCTCTTCGATCTTGGCCTTGGCTTGCGCGTCGGTGACCTTGTCGTTGACTTCAATCAGGATGTGCGCCGCACGACGCTGTTCAGCGAGGTTGGCGGTTTCTTTCTGATAGGCCGCCTGCAGTTCTTCGTCCTTCACGCTGACCTGGTCAAAGAAGGAAGACTTCTTCAATTCCAGGTAGTCGATGACCACTTGGTCCGGGGTCATGAACTCTTTGGCGTGCTGGTCGTAGTAAGCCTTGACCTCGTCGTCGGTGAGTTTCACCGCGGCAGGGTTGGCCTTGATGTTGACGGTAGCGAAGTCGCGGGTCTGTTTTTCCAGACGCGCAAATGCCAGCACTTCGGCATCGGTGACGAAACCGCTGCCGGCAATACCTGCGCGAACCTGGCCGATCAGCATTTCCTGGGTCAGCATCTGACGGAATTGCATACGGCTGTAGCCCAGTTGACGGATCACCTGGTCAAAGCGTTCGGCGTTGAACTTGCCGTCTACCTGGAATTCCGGTGTCTGCAGGATCACTTGATCCAGCGCAGCTTCAGAGAAGCCAAACTTGGAGTCAGCTGCACCTTGCAGCAACAACTTGCGATCGATCAGACCCTTGAGGGCCGCTTCGCGCAGCAGTTTTTCGTCCAGCAGGGAGGCATCGAAATCCTTGCCCAGCTGTTGCATCAGCTGGCGACGTTGCATGTCGACGGCCTGGCTCAGTTCGGTCTGGGTGATTTCTTCACCGTTGACCTTGGCTACGTCCTGCTTACTGTTACCCGAAGCCTGGAAAATGGCCTCGATACCGGTGAACGCCATCAATGCGACGATGATCCCGATAATGGTCTTGGCAATCCAGCCTTGTGAATTGTCCCTGATATTTTGCAGCATGCGTCCCCCAGAAACGGTTGAACTTCAGAAATTGGCAACCGTGGAGCGTGGGTAGAGTACGGATATAAGAAAGGCGCATCCAAGGATGCGCCTTCTCGCAACTGGCGGAGCGGACGGGGGCTTTGGTTCTCCCCCCGGCTTGGCGACCCGATGCATACAGGGGTCTGCTGCCGCTCCGCTCCCAGGTTGAACCTGGGTTCGACCTGGGTAGATAAAGGCTGGATCGAAGCTTAGTTAACGGCTTCTTTCAGGGCTTTACCGGCTTTGAAACCTGGTTTCTTGGCAGCAGCGATCTGCAGTGCTTTGCCAGTCTGTGGGTTACGGCCAGTGCGAGCTGGGCGATCAGTCACAGAGAAAGTACCGAAGCCTACCAGTACCACGGAGTCGCCGGCCTTCAGAGCGCCAGTGACGGATTCGATTACTGCATCCAGCGCACGGCCAGCAGCAGCTTTCGGGATATCAGCGGATGCAGCGATAGCATCAATCAGTTCCGACTTGTTCACTCTAAGTCCCCTTATATATCTATTGAGTATGATTCTAAGTTTTTTGGTGAAAGCAAAAACCAGTGCTGAATGGCCTACAGACACTTAAGAGCCGCTTTATAACAAGGGCTCTAAAAAGCTGTCAAGGAAGCCCCCAGGCTTTAACACATTAATGCGTGCTAATTCTTTCCTTGGAATCAGACTCACGTTTTTCGTCCTTGGCAACTATCTCCGGAGCCACATCCGGCAAGGGCTCCGGCGCGTATTGCAGCGCAATTTGCAGGACCTCGTCAATCCATTTAACCGGTTTAATCTGCAGATCCTGCTTGATGTTGTCAGGAATTTCCTTCAAGTCGCGAACATTCTCTTCAGGAATGATCACCGTCTTGATACCACCCCGGTGTGCAGCAAGCAATTTCTCTTTCAGACCACCGATGGCCAATACCTGACCACGCAGGGTGATTTCCCCGGTCATGGCGACATCGGCGCGCACCGGAATGCCAGTCAATGCCGACACCAGGGCCGTGCACATGCCTACGCCAGCGCTAGGGCCGTCTTTCGGGGTCGCCCCTTCCGGCATGTGGATGTGGGTGTCGTGCTTCTCGTGGAAGTCCAGGGGGATCCCCAGGCTCTTGGCACGGCTGCGCACCACGGTCTGCGCGGCGGTGATGGATTCAACCATCACGTCACCCAGGGAACCGGTCTTGATCAGTTGGCCCTTGCCAGGGATCACCGCGGCTTCGATGGTCAGCAATTCGCCGCCCACCTGAGTCCACGCCAGCCCCGTCACCTGCCCTACCTGATCCTGCTGCTCGGCCAGGCCGTAGCGGAATTTCTTCACGCCCAGGAAGTGCTCCAAGGAGTCGGCGGTGACCTTCACCGAGAAGCGTTTTTCCAGTGCATGTTCCTTGACCGCCTTACGGCAGATCTTCGCGATCTGGCGCTCCAGGCCCCGTACACCGGCCTCGCGGGTGTAGTAGCGCACGATATCGCGGATCGTCTCGACCTCAAATTCGATCTCGCCCTTCTTCAGGCCATTGGCCGAAATCTGCTTGGGCGCGAGGTATTTGACGGCGATGTTGATCTTCTCGTCTTCGGTGTAGCCCGGCAGACGAATCACTTCCATCCGGTCCAGCAGTGCCGGCGGGATGTTCATGGAGTTGGAGGTGCACAGGAACATTACGTCGGACAGGTCGTAGTCGACTTCCAGGTAATGGTCGTTGAAATTGTGGTTTTGCTCCGGGTCGAGCACTTCGAGCAACGCCGATGCCGGATCGCCACGCATGTCACTGCCCATCTTGTCGATTTCATCGAGCAGGAACAGCGGGTTGCGCACGCCCACTTTTGTCATCTTTTGAATCAATCTTCCTGGCATCGAACCGATGTAAGTCCGGCGATGACCACGAATTTCCGCTTCATCACGCACACCACCGAGGGCCATGCGCACGAATTTGCGGTTGGTAGCATTGGCGATCGACTCTGCCAGGGAGGTTTTACCCACGCCAGGCGGACCGACAAGGCACAACACCGGGCCACGGATTTTCTTCACGCGCTTTTGCACGGCGAGGTATTCGAGGATGCGTTCTTTGACTTCTTCGAGACCATAGTGGTCGGCGTCGAGGATGTCCTCAGCGCGCGCCAGGTCCAGGCGCACTTTGGTCTGGGCCTTCCACGGCACCTGCACCAGCCAATCGATGTAGGAGCGCACCACGGTGGCTTCAGCCGACATCGGCGACATCTGCTTGAGCTTGTTCAGCTCCGCGGTGGCCTTGGTCAGGGCGTCTTTCGGCAGGCCGGCAGCATCGATGCGCTTTTTCAGCTCCTCGATTTCGTTGTGGCCTTCCTCGCTGTCGCCGAGTTCTTTCTGAATGGCCTTCATCTGCTCATTCAGGTAGTACTCGCGCTGGCTGCGCTCCATTTGTTTCTTCACGCGACCACGGATGCGCTTCTCAACCTGCAACAGGTCGATTTCGGCGTCCAACAGTGCCAGCACGTGCTCTACACGCGCCGACAGGTCGATGATTTCGAGGATGTCTTGCTTCTGCTCGATCTTCAGCGCCATGTGCGCGGCCATGGTGTCGACCAGGCGGCTTGGCTCATCGATGCTGTTGAGGGAAGACAGGACTTCAGCCGGGACTTTCTTGCCCAGTTGCACATACTGCTCGAACTGCGAGAGCAGGCTGCGCACAAACACTTCGGACTCGCGCTCAGGGGCCTCGACTTCGTCGATCAGTGCCACTTCCGCGCGCAGGTGGCCGTCCACCTCCATGAAACGCTCGACCGCGCCTCGCTGCTCACCTTCGACCAGCACCTTGACGGTGCCATCAGGCAGCTTGAGCAGTTGCAGTACTGTAGCAATGGTACCGACGCGATACAGGGCGTCTTCGCCCGGATCATCATCAGCAGGATTCTTCTGGGCCAACAGCAGGATTTGCTTGTCGCCCGTCATCGCGGCCTCGAGGGCTTCGATAGACTTCTCGCGCCCCACGAACAGCGGGATAACCATGTGCGGATAGACGACGACATCGCGCAACGGCAGGAGAGGCAATTCGATGGTGGTCTTCATGATTTCGCCTCTATGACAGATGAAAAATAAGCTTGAAACCAAGATGGGGGCTGCATGCAAAAAAAACAAGCTTATTGCCAGCAGTTAAACGCAGTAAACGCCTTGGGGCAAAAAACGCCGCAAAAACAAAGGGGCCCCTGGAGGCCCCTTGTTTATACCGACACTGCGAAACGCTTACGCGTCGGGCGCAGCCTTGGCAGCCGGCTCACTGTTCTCGTAGATGTACAGTGGCTTGGACTTACCTTCTATAACGCTTTCGTCGATCACCACTTTACTCACCTCGGACTGCGAGGGGATCTCATACATGGTGTCGAGCAACACGCCTTCGAGAATCGAACGCAGGCCACGTGCACCGGTCTTGCGCTCCAGTGCCCGCTTGGCCACCGATTTGAGGGCGTCGGTACGGAACTCGAGGTCCACACCTTCCATCTCGAACAGCTTGGCGTATTGCTTGGTCAGGGCGTTTTTCGGCTCGGTGAGGATCTGAATCAGAGCAGCCTCATCCAGCTCGTCCAACGTGGCCAGGACCGGCAGACGGCCCACGAATTCCGGGATCAGACCGAACTTGACCAGGTCGTCAGGCTCGACTTCACGCAGGGACTCGCCAACCTTCTTGCCTTCTTCCTTGCTGCGCACTTCGGCACTGAAGCCGATGCCGCCGCGGGTCGAACGCTGCTGGATGACTTTTTCCAGACCGGAGAACGCACCACCACAGATAAACAGGATGTTACGCGTATCAACCTGAAGGAATTCCTGCTGCGGATGCTTGCGACCACCTTGTGGCGGTACGGAAGCGACCGTGCCTTCGATCAGTTTCAACAGGGCCTGCTGCACGCCTTCACCGGAAACGTCCCGGGTGATCGACGGATTGTCCGACTTGCGCGAGATCTTGTCGATTTCGTCGATGTAGACAATACCCATCTGGGCTTTCTCTACGTCGTAGTCGCACTTCTGCAGCAGTTTCTGAATGATGTTCTCGACGTCTTCCCCCACATAGCCAGCCTCGGTGAGGGTGGTGGCGTCGGCGATGGTGAACGGAACGTTCAGCAGGCGAGCGAGGGTCTCTGCCAGCAGGGTTTTACCCGAGCCTGTAGGACCGATCAGCAAGATGTTGCTCTTGCCGAGTTCAACTTCGTCACCTTTCTTGTCACGCTGGTTCAAGCGCTTGTAGTGGTTGTACACCGCTACGGCCAGAACCTTCTTTGCACGCTCTTGACCAATCACGTACTGGTCAAGGATGCCGCTGATTTCTTTAGGCGAAGGCAATTTATGCGCGCTGCTTTCGGCCTGGGCTTCCTGCACCTCCTCGCGGATGATGTCATTGCACAGGTCGACGCACTCGTCGCAGATAAAGACCGAGGGGCCGGCAATCAATTTGCGCACTTCATGCTGGCTTTTGCCACAGAAGGAGCAATAGAGCAGCTTGCCGTTGTCCTCGCCGTTGCGGGTGTCAGTCATTCGTTCGATCCAAATCCGATAGGCTTGCAACACAAGATGAAGGCTTATGCGGGCTTTTTCAAGCCCGCCAGTGGTCGGACATGCCGACCAGCCCTATTTTGAGCGGCTGATATTAAGCGGGGCGCTTGTCGATCACGGCGTCGATCAGCCCGTAGTCACGCGCGGCTTCGGCACTCATGAAGTTGTCGCGGTTGGTGTCGCGCTCGATTTCTTCCAGGGTGCGCCCGCTGTGCTTGGCCATCAGCGTGTTGAGACGCTCACGAATAAACAGGATTTCCTTGGCGTGAATTTCGATGTCCGACGCCTGGCCCTGGAAACCGCCCAGTGGCTGGTGAATCATCACACGCGAGTTCGGCAGGCAGAAACGCTTGCCTTCGGCACCGGCGGTCAGCAGGAATGCGCCCATGCTGCAGGCCTGGCCAATGCAGGTGGTCGACACGTTCGGCTTGATGAACTGCATGGTGTCGTAGATCGACATGCCGGCTGTCACCGAGCCGCCTGGGGAGTTGATGTAGAGATGGATGTCCTTGTCCGGATTTTCCGCTTCAAGGAACAGCAGTTGCGCACAGATCAGGTTGGCCATGTAGTCCTCTACGGGGCCCACCAGAAAGATCACTCGCTCCTTGAGCAGGCGCGAGTAGATGTCGTAGGCGCGTTCGCCACGAGCGGACTGCTCGACAACCATCGGGACCAGGCCGCCAGCGGCCTGGATATCAGAGTTCTGCTGAATATAGGAATTACGGAACATGCTCTGCAGTTACTCCCAAATAGTCATGTCTTGAAAACGCATAAGCCAGCGCGAGGCTGGCTTATGGTTGTATTTCCAACGAGTTGGACAATCAGTCGGCTTGTGCTGCTTCCGCCGGTTTGACTGCTTCTTCGTAAGAGACCGCTTTATCGGTCACCTTAGCCTTCTGCAGAACAGTATCCACAACTTGTTCTTCCAGCACAACCGAACGCACTTCGTTCAGTTGCTGATCGTTCTTGTAGTACCAAGCCACGACCTGCTCAGGCTCCTGGTAGGCCGAAGCCATTTCCTGGATCATTTCGCGAACGCGGTCTTCGTCTGGCTTGAGGTCGAACTGCTTGACCACTTCAGCCACGATCAGGCCCAGCACGACGCGGCGCTTGGCTTGCTCTTCGAACAGCTCGGCCGGCAGTTGGTCAGGCTTGATGTTGCCACCAAACTGCTGAACAGCTTGAACGCGCAGGCGGTCCACTTCGTTGGACAGCAGGGCCTTAGGCACTTCGATCGGGTTGGCGGCCAGCAGACCGTCCATGACCTGGTTCTTGACCTTGGACTTGATGGCCTGACGCAGTTCGCGCTCCATGTTCTTGCGAACTTCGGTGCGGAAGCCTTCGATGCCGGTCTCTTTGATGCCGAATTGAGCGAAGAACTCTTCGTTCAGCTCTGGCAGCTTAGGCTCGGAAACGCTGTTGACGGTCACGGTGAACTCGGCGGCTTTGCCAGCCAGGTCCAGGTTCTGGTAGTCAGCAGGGAAAGTCAGGTTCAGAACGCGCTCTTCGCCGGCTTTAGCGCCAACCAGACCGTCTTCGAAACCTGGGATCATGCGGTTGGAGCCCAGCACCAGCTGAGTACCCTTGGCGGAGCCGCCAGCGAACACTTCGCCGTCAACCTTGCCAACGAAATCGATGTTCAGCTGGTCTTCGTTCTGAGCGGCGCGATCGGTCACTTCAAAACGGGTGTTCTGCTTGCGCAGGATTTCCAGCATGTTGTCCAGGTCGGCATCAGCCACGTCAGCGCTCAGGCGCTCTACGGTGATACCTTCGAAACCGGCAACTTCGAACTCTGGGAAGACTTCGAATACGGCAACGTATTCCAGGTCCTTGCCCACTTCCAGGGACTTAGGCTCGATCGAAGGCGAACCCGCCGGGTTCAGCTTGTGCTCAACGACGGCTTCGTAGAAAGAAGCCTGGATCACATCACCCACAGCTTCCTGGCGCGCATCGGCACCAAAACGGCGCTTGATTTCGCTCATTGGCACTTTGCCTGGACGGAAACCAGCGATCTTGGCCTTCTGGGCAGTCTGCTGCAGACGCTTGTTGACCGCAGTCTCGATGCGCTCAGCCGGCACGGTGATGCTCAGGCGACGCTCGATAGCAGTAGTATTTTCAACAGAAACTTGCATGGATATTCCTCGTTGCACAGACGTTAGCCGGCCATTTCCGACCCCAATCAAGGGCATGCATTCTAGTGGGTCAAACTCAAGAAGTCACCCTACTGCAAATACGCCCGAAAACAGCCGGCAATTTATCGGTACGAAGGCACTGATGCACCTCGCCCCGGTGACAAATACAACCCATCACGCCAGGGCTCTGCGCCGCCCCTTCTATATATAGAAGAAGTCGTCAGCCATCTCCCTGACGGCCACCCCCTCAAACGGGACTGGCAGGCAGCGCGGCATCATCGAGATACACAAATACGACGAAACGCCCTGCCGTTGCGACCCGCTACCGGCAGTCGCGGGATAGTTCGAACCGCTGAAACCAAAAAAGGCGCCAGACTGTTAAATCTGGCGCCTTTCGAATATGGGGTGGACGAAGGGGATCGAACCCTCGACAACGGGAGTCACAATCCCGTGCTCTACCAACTGAGCTACGCCCACCATATTGCGTTAACAAAGAAACCAAACCACTTCTTTGTTGAGCCCTGCCCTGCCTTTCGACGGGACCAAGCTTTATTTGGTGCGGATGAAGAGACTCGAACTCTTACGCCTCGCGGCGCTGGAACCTAAATCCAGTGTGTCTACCAATTCCACCACATCCGCGCTTGAAGCTCTTAAAGCAAAGGCGCCAGACGATTAATCTGGCGCCTTTTAAAATATGGGGTGGACGAAGGGGATCGAACCCTCGACAACGGGAGTCACAATCCCGTGCTCTACCAACTGAGCTACGCCCACCATATAGCGCTACTTGTGCCAAAGCTGCCTAATGGCGCACCCGGCAGGACTCGAACCTGCGACCATCCGCTTAGAAGGCGGATGCTCTATCCAGCTGAGCTACGGGCGCCTGATTAATCTGTACTCTTGGAGGATTACAAACTAAGTGCTTCCAGCCTTGCAGAACAACACACTATTCTGCTCGACCTTCTTAACCAGTGCTAGGCTGTGCCCGACAAGTGCGACGAATAGTATAGACGCCCTCGAAACCCGTCAAATCTTTTTTGAAAAAAACTGATTTTATTTAAGGGGTTAGGGCAATTTGCAGACCAAGCGCCTTTGCCCTCACGTCTTGGCATGCGAGAATGCGCGCACTTTTCTTCCCCCTCTCGATGGTTAATCACGCGTAATGACTGCACAACTTATCGACGGCAAATCAATCGCCGCCAGCCTGCGCCAGCAGATCGCCAAACGAGTCACCGAGCGCAGCCAGCAAGGCCTGCGCACGCCTGGCCTCGCGGTGATCCTGGTCGGCAGCGATCCTGCCTCTCAGGTTTATGTCTCGCACAAGCGTAAAGACTGTGAAGAGGTCGGCTTTATCTCCAAAGCCTACGACTTGCCTTCCGAGACCACCCAGCAGGCCCTTACCGACCTGATCGACGGCCTCAACGACGACCCGAAGATCGATGGCATCCTGCTGCAACTGCCATTGCCCGAGCATCTGGACGCCTCGAAATTGCTGGAGCGCATTCGCCCGGACAAAGACGTCGACGGTTTCCACCCTTATAACGTCGGTCGTCTGGCCCAGCGTATCCCGCTGCTGCGCCCCTGCACGCCGAAAGGCATCATGACCCTGCTGGAAAGCACCGGTGTCGACCTGTACGGCCTCGACGCCGTAGTCGTCGGTGCCTCCAATATCGTCGGCCGCCCGATGGCCATGGAATTGTTGCTGGCCGGCTGCACCGTGACCGTCACCCACCGCTTCACCAAGGACCTCGCCGGCCACGTCGGCCGCGCCGATCTGGTCGTGGTTGCTGCCGGCAAACCGGGCCTGGTCAAGGGTGAGTGGATCAAGGAAGGCGCCATCGTCATCGACGTGGGCATCAATCGCCAGGACGACGGCAAGCTGGTGGGCGATGTGGTGTACGAAACCGCCCTGCCCCGCGCCGGCTGGATCACGCCAGTGCCAGGCGGCGTCGGCCCGATGACGCGTGCTTGCCTGCTGGAAAATACCCTGTACGCCGCAGAGACCCTGCACGCCTAATAACCAGGCGTACTGAAAAAGCCCTGCCTTATCGCAGGGCTTTTTATTGTCCGCAATAAATCCTGTTTTTTCTTAGTTTTTAAGAACTTTCATCGGGTTCTAGAAGAACATTCGACAGTTTCTGATCCATACTCCTAAAATGTAACGGCATTTATCAAAAAACCGTTCCCGAGCGGTATTTCCTTACTTTTAGCGAGTTCATCCGCGTGAAAATTCGTCTTTCTATTGTCAGCCTATTTTTTGCTTTCACAGGCACCTTCGCGCACGCCGCCGAAACCACCCAGGCGCCGCGTGACACGTCCAAACTGCAAATCGCCTCCGGCAGCGCCATGCTGGTGGACCTGCAGACCAATAAAGTCATCTATTCCAGCAACCCCGACGTGGTGGTGCCCATCGCCTCGGTGAGCAAGTTGATGACCGGCCTGATCGTGCTGGAAGCCAAGCAGAACATGGACGAATACATCGACATCAACATCAAGGACACGCCGGAAATGAAAGGCGTGTTCTCCCGCGTGAAAATCGGCAGCGAAATGCCGCGCAAAGAAATGCTGTTGATCGCTTTGATGTCCTCGGAGAACCGCGCCGCGGCCAGCCTGGCCCACCACTACCCAGGCGGCTACCCAGCGTTCATCGCGGCGATGAACGCCAAGGCCAAGGCGCTGGGCATGACCAGTACTCATTATGTAGAACCCACTGGCCTGTCGATCCACAACGTGTCCACCGCCCGCGACCTGAGCAAGCTGCTGGCCGCCGCGCGTCACTACCCGTTGCTGAGCCAGTTGAGCACCACCAAGGAAAAGACCGTGTCGTTCCGCAAGCCCAACTACACCCTGGGCTTTTCCAACACTGACCACCTGATCAACCGCGCCAACTGGGACATCAAGCTGACCAAGACCGGCTTCACCAACCAGGCCGGCCACTGCCTGGTACTGGTGACCAGCATGGGCAACCGCCCGGTGTCGCTGGTGATCCTGGATGCCTTCGGCAAATTCACCCACTTTGCCGATGCCAGCCGTATCCGCAATTGGGTCGAGACCGGCAAGAGCGGTTCGGTACCGGATGTGGCGTTGCGCTACAAGGCCGACAAGAACCTGAAGAATCGTTCTAACGCTGCGGAAGCCCGTCGCTAAGCGGTATAGAAAAGGCGCTTTGATAGCGCCTTTTTTTATTTGCGTTCCGCCAACACCTTCAGTGCCTGCGCCGCCGCCCGCTCCTGCCCGGCCTGGGCCGTCGCATTCGCCGAGTCGCGCCAACGTTGTGCATCTACATTCGCCGGCAACTGGCTCGGGCGCTGGGTGAGGATTGCCCAACTGCCGGCGCTTTTCCATTTGGACTCAAAGTCGCTGAAGCTCATCAGCAAACGTCGATCCATGCCCGAGCGCAACAACACGGTACTTTTCTGCTGATTGAACCCCACCACGACCACGTAGTGCGCGTCCGACCACAGCCCGCCACCGATCCGCGCCATCACCGGATAACCCGCCGCTACCTGCGCCAGCACCGCCGTCAGCTTGGCCTCCAGCGGATACACCATCAGTCCGTACTCACGCGCCAGCACCTGCATATTGCGCTCAAGGTCCGCTTCGCCGTCCGGCAGATGCAACGGTTTATCCAACAGCCCCGGTGTCATGACAATGCCTTGTTGCGACAGCATGCTGGCTAAAGACGTAGGACCGGCTTGGTAAGCCTCGCTGCGAAAGGTTGGCACGCCATTGAGCTCGACGCGCTCCGGCAGGCCCGCCAGTCTCGACGGAGTGGAGGAACACGCCGCAAGGCCCAAGGCACACGCGAGGAACAAGGATGTTTTCAGGTTCGACCGTAACCGCAATTTTCTACTCTCTTGATCAACTGCCGGTGAGGGCCCCGATCATAGCCCAATCACGTTTATGTAGGAGCGAGCTTGCTCGCGAAAAACCTGAAGGCGCCGTGTTAATCCAGATAACGCGCATTCTCGTTGACGTTTTTCGCGAGCAAGCTCGCTCCTACAAAGGTCGTGGATATAGCAAAGAAGTTGGACAGACACGACCATTGGTCAATAGCAGGCAACCGTCAGGTAGCTAGACTGTCCATTGAGAAGACTGTGTGTGCCCCCTGGGGGCGAAAGGAGGCCCTAATGAGCCTTGCAACAACGATTGTCCTGTTGATCTGCGGTTGGCTGGCGGTAGCCGGCGCCATGTTGTGGGGGGTGTTGCGCATCACCCGTCGGCACCATCACCCCCACGCCAAACCCGCTGCACCCGCCAAACCCCATAAGGTGGCGGTACATCACGCCTAGCCAGGCATGCAATTGAAGTCCTGAGTCGCCGCGACCTCCTTGCCGTGACCATCCATCAAGGATGCGCGCACGGTGGTGCCCAGGCTCGACTCCACCAGGGTGTAGTGCTCACCTGCCTTGAAATCCTTGTACTCGACCCGGCCCTGGCAGTCCTGCTGGTTGTCGTCGCCTGGCTCCTCTTCAAACAGCGTCACATCCAGGCGATGGTCTCCCGGCGTCACTTCAAAGAAACGTCCGTCATCCACGCGCTTGCCGTCCACGCGTTCGGCCATCAGGTCGTTGGGGGCCTCTTCTTTCAGACCGATCCACGCTTCGCTCGGGTCGGCCTTGGGAATCGGGCCAGCGCACGCCGACAACAACAGCACAGCACCGAGGGCGGGAATCAATAACAGAGGTTTGAGTGACATGGCAGGGCTCCAAAGAAGGACGATGTGTCCAATGGGCTACAAGCTTGAGGAGCCACCCTTTGTAGAACAAATGAATACAGATGAAACGATCTTCAGCCCCTTCCTAAATGTTCCTTCACCTGGCTGAAAGGTGCGTGTTAGGTGGGTCGGGCAAGACTGCCGGGGTTTGCAATCCTGCTCCCTCCGGAGGTTTCACGCATGCTCGGGCTGGTAAAGACCGCACTGCAAAAGCCGTACACGTTTATCGTGTTGGCCATATTCATCTGCATCATCGGGCCGATGGCGGCCCTGCGTACCCCCACTGACGTTTTTCCGGACATTGGCATACCCGTGGTCGCCGTGGTCTGGCAGTACAACGGCCTGTCCCCGGACGCCATGGCCGGTCGGGTGATCTACACCTATGAACGCTCCCTGAGCACTACGGTTAACGACATCGAGCATATCGAATCGCAATCCCTGCCCGGCATGGGCATCGTCAAGATCTTCTTCCAACCCGGCGTGGATATCCGCACCGCCAACGCACAGGTGACGGCGGTATCACAAACCGTGCTCAAGCAGATGCCACCGGGCATCACGCCGCCGCTGATCCTCAACTACAGCGCCTCCACGGTGCCGATTTTGCAGATGGCGTTCTCCAGCCCCAGCCTCTCGGAAGCCAAGATCCGCGACCTGGTGCAGAACAACATTCGCCTGCCCCTGAGCGCCCTGCCCGGCCTGGCCATGCCCACACCGATGGGCGGCAAGCAACGCCAGATCACCCTGGACCTCGACCCGCAGGCGCTGGCCGCCAAAGGTTTATCGGCCCAGGACGTCGGCAATGCCTTGGCGCTGCAGAACCAGATCATCCCGGTGGGCACCGCCAAGCTCGGCCCCAACGAATACACAATCCTGCTCAACAACAGCCCCAAGGCTATCGATGAGCTGAATGACCTGCCGATCAAGACCGTCGATGGAGCCTTGATCACCATCGGTCAAGTGGCCCACGTCCGCGACGGCTCGCCGCCACAGACCAACATCGTGCGCGTCGACGGCCACCGCGCGGTCCTCATGCCGGCGCTGAAGAACGGCAGCATTTCCACCCTGTCGATCATCGACGGCATTCGCCAGATGCTGCCGCGCATCAACGAGACCCTGCCGCCGTCGCTGAAGACCTCGCTGCTGGGTGATGCCTCGGTGTTCGTCAAACAGTCAGTGGGCAGCGTGGCCCAGGAAGGCATCATCGCTGCACTGCTGACCAGTGCGATGATCCTGCTGTTCCTCGGCAGTTGGCGCTCCACCTTGATCATCGCCGCCTCGATTCCCCTGGCGGTGCTGTCGGCTATCGCGCTGCTGGCGGTCAGCGGGCAAACCCTCAACGTGATGACCCTCGGCGGGCTGGCGTTGGCGGTGGGGATCCTGGTGGACGACGCCACGGTGACCATCGAAAACATCAACTGGCACCTGGAGCAAGGCAAGGCGGTGAAGACCGCGATCCTCGACGGCGCCGCACAGATCGTTGGCCCGGCGTTCGTCTCGCTGCTATGTATTTGCATCGTGTTCGTGCCGATGTTTTTGCTGCAAGGCATCGCCGGTTACCTGTTCCGGCCGATGGCCCTGGCGGTGATCTTTGCCATGGCCAGCTCGTTCATCCTCTCGCGTACGCTGGTGCCGACCCTGGCGATGTTTCTGCTCAAGCCGCACACGCCGGAGCCAGGCGCCGGGCATCATCCGGAAGATGCATTCATCAATCATCATGAGGGTGAGCAGCACAAGAAACCACGCAATCGCGTGCTGCAATCGGTGCTGAATTTCCAGCAGGGCTTTGAACGGCACTTCTCGAACATCCGCGACGCCTACCATGGCCTGCTGACCTTGGCCTTGGGTAATCGCAAGGGCTTCATCGTCGGTTTCCTGGCCTGTGTGCTGGCGTCGTTCCTGTTGCTGCCGAGCCTCGGCCAGGACTTCTTCCCGGCCACCGACGCGGGTGCATTGGCTTTGCATGTGCGCCTGCCACTGGGCACGCGCATCGAAGAAAGCGCCGCCGCCTTCGACCGTATCGAAGCGCGGATTCGTGAAGTGATTCCCGCCGAAGAACTCGACACCATCGTCGATAACATCGGCATCCCGCTCAGCGGTATCGACATGGCCTACAGCAGCAGCGGCACCATCGGCCCGCAGGACGGTGATATCCAGGTCACGCTGAAAAAAGACCACGCGCCCACCGCCGACTACGTAAAGAAATTGCGCGAAGCCCTGCCAGAAAGTTTCCCCGGCAGCCATTTCGCATTCCTGCCGGCAGACATCAGCAGCCAGATCCTCAACTTCGGCGCCCCGGCCCCTCTGGACGTGAAAATTTCCGGGCGCAGCGATGAAGAAAACCGCGCCTATGCGGTGGAACTGGAACGGCGCCTGCAACACGTACCGGGCATCGCCGACCTGCGCATCCAGCAGTCCACCGGCTACCCGTCCTTGCAGGTCAACGTCGACCGCCTGCGCGCCAATGGCCTGGGCATCACCGAGCGTGACGTGACCAACAGTATGGTCGCCTCCCTCGCCGGCAGTTCCCAAGTGGCACCGACCTTCTGGCTCAACCCGGCCAACGGCGTGTCCTATTCCATCGTCGCCGCCACCCCGCAATATCGCCTCGACAGCCTGCCTTCGCTGGAAGCGCTGCCGGTGACCGGCGCCGACGGCCAATCGCAGATCCTTGGCGGCGTGGCCACCATCTCCCGCGTGCAAAGCCCGGCGGTGGTGACTCATTACAACATCGAACCGACCCTGGACCTGTACGCCAACGTGCAAGGCCGCGACCTCGGCGGCGTGGCCCGTGACGTGCAGAAAGTGCTGGATGACACCGCGTCCATGCGGCCCAAAGGCGCAGTGATCAGCCTGCACGGGCAGATCGATGCGTTGCACGAAGCCTTCAGCGGTTTGAGCTTTGGCTTGCTTGGCGCGGTGGTGCTGATCTACCTGCTGATCGTGGTCAACTTCCAGTCGTGGGTCGATCCGTTCGTGATCATCACCGCCTTGCCTGCGGCGCTGGCAGGGATCGTGTGGATGCTGTTCCTCAGCGGCACCTCGTTGTCGGTGCCCGCCTTGACCGGCGCGATCCTGTGCATGGGCGTGGCAACCGCCAACTCGATTCTGGTGGTGAGCTTCTGCCGTGAACGCCTGGCCGAACATGGCGATGCGCTCAAGGCCGCGCTGGAAGCCGGTTACACCCGCTTTCGCCCGGTGTGCATGACCGCCCTGGCGATGATCATCGGCATGCTGCCCCTGGCGATTTCCGAGGAGCAGAACGCCCCGCTCGGCCGTGCGGTGATCGGTGGCTTGATCCTCGCCACCACCGCCACCCTGTTGTTTGTCCCCGTGGTCTTCAGCCTGGTCCACGGCCGTCACCCTACTCGCGCCACTGCTGGAGAAACGCCTCATGTCGTCTGATCACAAACCCTCGCGCAAGCGTCTGATGCTCATGGGTGTCGGCGGCCTGACCCTGGCCGCCCTGTTGGTCGCCAACGGCCTGCATGCCCGCACGCTGCACGAACAATCGGTCACCGCCTGGACCGAAACCGCCGCCATCCCGCAGGTGATGGTGTTCCAACCGCAGCAGAATGTCGCCGGCGATACCCTGCGCTTGCCGGCGCACCTGGAAGCCTGGAGCAAGGCGCCGATTCACGCCCGTGTCAGCGGCTACTTGAAGGACTGGAAAGCCGACATCGGCACCCAGGTCAAAGCCGGGCAAACTCTCGCCGAGATCGACAGCCCCGACCTGGATCAGCAACTGGCGCAAACCCACGCCCGACTGGTACAGGAACAGGCCAACGCACGCCTGGCCGAAACCACCGCTACCCGCTGGCAAAACCTGCTCGCCAGCCATTCGGTATCGCGCCAGGAGGCCGATGAAAAAACCTCCAATGCCGCTGCCGCAAAAGCCAAGGCCGAAGCCGCCGCTGCCGACTATGCGCGGCTGTCCGCACTGGAAAGCTACAAGACGATCCGCGCGCCATTCGCCGGCACCATCACCGCGCGCAACACCGATATCGGCCAGTTGATCAAGGCCGACACCGACAGTGATCCGGAACTGTTCAACATCGCCGACACCCACCAACTGCGCCTGTATGTGCCTGTGCCGCAGAACTACGCGGCGGTCATCCACCCAGGCCTCGAAGCCGAGCTGACCGTGCCCGAGCACCCCGGCGAACACTTCAAGGCGCACTTGATCGGTGATTCCACCGCCATCGACCGCCGTTCCGGCACCCTGCTCGCGCAGTTCGTCGCCGACAACCCCAATGGGGAGTTGCTGCCCGGCGACTATGCCGAAGCCACCCTGCCGATTCCGGCGGATACCCATGGCGTGAGCATCCCGGCCAGCGCATTGATCTTCCGCGCCCAAGGCACACAGGTGGCGGTGTTGGATGCGCAGAATCACGTGCACCTGCAGGACATTCACATCGGCCTCGACCTGGGCGAACGCCTGGTCATCGACCAAGGCCTGAAACCCGCCGACCGCGTGGTCGACAACCCGCCGGACGCCCTGCGTGAAGGCGACCCGGTACAACTGGCCGATGCCGCCGGAGGTGCGCATGCGCCTAAGGCTTAAACCCCTGGCAGCGCTGATGCTGCTGGCGTTGCAGGGCTGCTCGATGGCGCCGGCCTACAAGGTGCCGAGTGTTGATTTACCGGCCGGCTACCGCGAACAGACCAGCGATGGCCCCTGGCACAGCGCGCAACCGTCCGATCAACTGGCCCCCGAATGGTGGACGCTCTACCACGATTCGCGCCTGAATGACCTGCAACAGCAACTGCTCAAGGCCAACCCGGATTTGGCGGCGGCGCTGGCGCACTTCGACGCGTCCCAGGCCTATGCCAGCCAGTTGCATGCGGGGTTGTTCCCGCAGATCACCGCCAGCGCGCAGCCGTTGCGCCAGCGCCAATCGGACTCGCGCCCGCTGCGAGGTGATACGCAGCCGTCGGTCTACAACAGCAATACCGCAGGGTTTTCACTGAGCTACGACCTGGACCTGTGGGGCAAAATCCGCAACCAGGTGGCGGCCGGTGATGCCCAGGCACAGGCATCCGGCGATGATTTGGCGGTGGCGCGCTTGAGCCTGCAACATCAGTTGGCGACGTTGTACGTGCAGCTCAACGGGATGGATGCGCAGGCGCGGATTCTCAACAGTTCGCTGGAGGATTTCGGCCAGGCGTTGCAGCTGACCCGTAGCCGGTATGAGGGGCAGATTGCTTCGGAGCTGGACCTCACGCGCGCGCAGAATCAACTGGCCGAGGCCAAGGCGCAATGGGACGAAGTGCGCGGGCAGCGCAATCTGACCGAGCATGCCATAGGAGAACTAGTGGGTGTGGCAGCCAGCGATTTTTCGTTACCGCCGAGCACGCAATTGATCGCCTTGCCGGGGATACCCTCGCAATTGCCTAGCCACCTGCTGCAACGTCGTCCAGATATTGCAGCGGCCGAGCGACGAGTCTTTGCCGCCAACGCCAACATCGGCGTGGCCAAGGCGGCGTGGTATCCGGATTTCAGTCTGACGGGGTTGATTGGCGGGCAGACTCAGGGGGTCGGTAACCTGCTGTCCGCGGGCAATCGCTATTGGGCATTGGGGCCGTTGGTGAATTTGCCGATCTTCGACGGCGGTCGTCTAAGCGCCAACGAACGCCAGGCCAAGGCCGAGTTTGAAGAGGCGTCAGCGCAGTACCGCAGCCAGGTGCTGAAAGCCGTGCGTGAAGTCGAGGACAACCTGGCGCAATTGCGGGACCTGCAGCAGGAAGCACAGGACGAACAAGCGGCAGCGGATGCAGCGCAGCACACGCAAGCGCTGGCGATGAACAGCTATCAGGCCGGGGCCGTGAGTTATCTGGATGTGGTGACGGCGCAGACGGCGGCGTTACAGGCGCAGCGGACATTGCAGGCGGTGCAGACGCGGCAGTTGCAGGCGAGTGTCGGGCTGGTGACTGCGCTGGGTGGCGGCTGGCGACCCTCTTCCTGACACTGTCCATTCTCCGTAGGAGCCGGCTTGCCGGCTCCTACGGAGGGCGGTGATGGCTTAGGCGGCGAGCTTGCCGCTGGCGATTGCCGCCGACGCCGCCACCATTGCCCTTAACAACACCGCGCACCCCGCTGCCAGATCATCCGGCGCGGCATTCTCGATTTCGTTGTGGCTGATGCCACCTTCACAGGGCACAAATATCATCCCCGCCGGCCCAAGCTCTGCGACGAAAATAGCGTCGTGCCCTGCCCCGCTGACGATATCCATGTTCGACAGGCCCAGGCTATTTGCCGCATCGCGCACAGCGTCCACGCAGCCTTTGTCGAAATACAGCGGCGGGAAGTCCGCCGTAGGCTCCATTTCGAAACTCAGCCCGTGCTTGGCACAGGTCTCGTCGATGACCTTGCGCACTTCGGCAATCATCGAATCCAGTCGCGCCGGCTCCAAGTGACGGAAGTCCAAGGTCATGCGCACTTCGCCTGGAATGACGTTGCGCGATCCCGGATATGCCTGCAGGCAACCCACCGTCCCACACGCATGGGGCTGATGCCCCAACGCCGCAGCATTCACCGCCGCCACCACCGCCGCCGCGCCCACCAGGGCGTCCTTGCGCAGGTGCATCGGCGTTGGCCCCGCATGAGCCTCAACACCGCGCAGCTTCAGGTCGAACCACTTCTGCCCGAGGGCGCCCAGCACCACGCCGATGGTTTTTTTCTCATCCTCAAGAATCGGTCCCTGTTCGATATGCGCCTCGAAATAGGCGCCAACCTTATGCCCGCTGACCGGCCGCGAGCCCGCATAGCCAATCGCATTCAGCGCATCGCCCACGCTGACGCCGTCCACATCGACCTTGGCCAAGGTATCGGCCAGGGTGAATTTCTCGGCAAACACCCCGGAGCCCATCATGCACGGCGGAAAGCGCGAACCTTCCTCGTTGGTCCACACCACCACTTCCAGCGGCGCCTCGGTTTCCACGTTCAGGTCGTTGAGCGTACGCAGTACTTCCACACCGGCCAGCACACCGAAGCAACCATCGAACTTGCCGCCGGTGGGCTGGGTGTCGATATGGCTGCCGGTCATCACCGGTGGCAGGTTCGGATTGCGCCCCGGACGACGGGCGAAAATGTTGCCGATGCCATCCACCGTCACGGTGCAACCGGCCTCTTCACACCACTGTACGAACAGGTCGCGGGCCTTGCGATCCAGGTCGGTAAGGGCCAGGCGACACACACCGCCCTTGGGCGTGGCGCCGAGCTTGGCCAGGTCCATCAGCGACTGCCACAGGCGGTCGCGGTTGATTTGCAGGACGTCGAGGGCAGCATTCATGGTTGATCTCCTCAAGCTGGATTTTTCTTATGGATTGACGGCAACAGGGCTGATCCCGCGTTTGGCATTCAGGCCGTAATACAACACGCCGCCCAACGCCGAACCGGTAAACCAGCCGTAGCTGTAGAACCAGCTGAACGCATCACTGCCCAGTGACAGCAAGGTCAGCACCACCGGCACGCCAAACGCGATGAAACCACTCCAGTTCCACGCCGGGTACACGTCGTCGCGGTACAGCCCGGCGAGGTCTAGTTGCTGCTTGCGGGTGATGAAGTAGTCCACCACCATGATCCCGGCAATGGGTCCCAGCAGGCTTGAATAGCCCAGCAACCAGTTGGAATACACGGTTTCCAGGCTTACGTCGGACACGATCAGGCCGAGCTTTTTCAGCAGTTCATGGCCCATCAACGCCAGCCCCACCAGGCCGGTCAGGATCACGGCCGTGGTGCGGTTGATCAGCTTGGGCGCGATGTTCTGGAAGTCATTGGTGGGCGAGACAATGTTCGCCGCCGTGTTGGTAGACAAGGTCGCGACGATGATCAATGCCATCGCCACAGCCACCCACACCGGGCTCTGGATATGCCCGATCAGGGTCACCGGGTCGGACACGCTGACGCCCACCAGTTTCACCGAGGCGGCGGTCATGATCACGCCGAGAGCAGCGAACAGGAACATGGTCAGCGGCAGGCCGAAGATCTGCCCGAGGATCTGGTCCTTCTGGCTTTTGGCGTAGCGGCTGAAGTCCGGGATATTCAGCGATAGGGTGGCCCAGAAGCCCACCATCGCGGTGAGGCCGGCCATGAAGTAACCGGTGAGGCTCGCGCCTTCCGGGCGTTTCGGCGGGATCGCCATCAACTCACTGATCGACACGTTGGGCATCGCCCACACCAGCAGGCCAATACCCACCGCCACCAGCAACGGCGCCGACAGGGTTTCCAGCCGCTTGATCGACTCGGCGCCACGCAGCACCACCCATAGGTTCAGGCACCAGAAAATCATGAAGCCGATCACTTCACCGGTGCCGCCGAGGGACTTCCAACCCTCGAAAATCGAGCCGAGGAACAGGTGGATCGCCAGCCCACCAAACATCGTCTGGATACCAAACCAGCCACAGGCCACCAGCGCACGAATCAGGCACGGCACGTTGGAACCCAGGATGCCGAACGATGAGCGCAGCAGCACCGGAAACGGTATGCCGTACTTGGTGCCAGGGAAGGCGTTAAGCGTGAGCGGGATCAACACCACGATGTTCGCCAGCAGGATCGCCATCAGCGCCTCGCCCACCGACAAGCCGAAATACGCGGTGAGCACCCCGCCCAAGGTGTAGGTGGGCACGCAGATCGACATGCCGACCCACAGCGCGGTGATGTGCCACTTGTTCCAGGTGCGTTCGTGCACCTTGGTCGGTGCCATGTCGTGGTTGTAGCGCGGGCTGTCGAGGACGTCGGGGCCGGCGTCGAGTTCGTACAGGCCGTTGCGTTCAATGACTTGCGATCTGTTCTGTTGCATGGCCGCTCCACGGTTTTTTCGAATTATTTTTGCTCGCCTGCGGTTGGGTGCAGGCGGCCGGAGTACCTCGTAAACAACATGACATCACGGGCCCGGCCAGCCGCCACTGCACTCAATATCCGTGCCGACAACCGTTACTGAACCCGCACCGCTTATATAACGTGCTGATGTTTATCAGCTTTCCGAGTGAGCCTTCGGTACTTGCCACGTTACTCAGGCTAGATAACGTGAAAGTTGCCCGAACTGTCAGGACTCAATCTGGTGCAACACAATTATTTTTATTTCCCTGCCCCGTCAAGAGGCAAGTCTCAAGCGTCTGATTTGCAATAAGAAATGTTGCTCAATTTAAGAACCTGTCAAGTGCGTCAAAATGGTGATAGCACGCTACATTTTGGTGACTTTTAATTTTTATTCATATAAATCAGATAGTTAATCAAGATATAAGCTTATGAAAAATCTTCTTGCCCAATCTAAAAACTCGGGCTAGTTTCTATTCCTGTCACCGATGACAGGAATTAACTGACCATCGGCAAGCAGCATTACAACACTTAGAACTGGCACAAGCCGGTCAAGCCTGTGAGGAACTCGACATGTCGCTGTTGATCCGTGGCGCCACCGTTATTACCCATGATGAAAGTTACCGCGCCGATGTGTTATGCGCAGGCGGTCTAATCCGGGCTATTGGTACGAATCTGGATATTCCCGCCGGCACTGAGATACTCGATGGCAGCGGCCAATACCTGATGCCCGGCGGCATCGATCCCCATACCCATATGCAACTGCCCTTCATGGGCACCGTGGCCAGTGAAGACTTTTTCAGTGGCACGGCGGCAGGCCTGGCGGGCGGCACCACGTCGATCATCGACTTTGTGATTCCCAACCCGCAGCAATCCCTGTTGGAAGCGTTTCACCAGTGGCGTGGCTGGGCGGAAAAATCCGCCTCGGACTACGGCTTCCACGTGGCGATCACCTGGTGGAGCGAACAGGTGCGTGAGGAAATGGCCGAGCTGGTCAGCCACCACGGCATCAACAGCTTCAAGCATTTCATGGCCTACAAGAACGCGATCATGGCGGCGGACGACACCCTTGTCGCCAGTTTCGAACGCTGCCTGGAACTGGGCGCGGTGCCCACCGTGCACGCGGAAAACGGCGAGCTGGTGTACCACCTGCAACGCAAGCTGATGGCCCAGGGCATTACCGGGCCCGAGGCGCATCCGCTGTCGCGCCCTTCGCAAGTCGAAGGCGAAGCAGCCAGCCGCGCCATCCGCATCGCCGAGACCATCGGCACGCCGCTCTACCTGGTGCACGTGTCGACCCAGGAAGCGTTGGATGAAATCACCTACGCCCGCAGCAAAGGCCAGCCGGTCTACGGCGAAGTGCTGGCCGGCCACTTGTTGCTGGACGACAGCGTCTACCAGCACCCGGACTGGCAAACCGCCGCTGGCTACGTGATGAGCCCGCCTTTCCGTCCGCGCGGGCATCAGGAAGCGCTGTGGCATGGCCTGCAATCCGGCAACCTGCACACCACCGCCACCGATCACTGCTGCTTCTGCGCCGAGCAGAAAGCCGCTGGCCGTGACGACTTCAGCAAGATCCCCAACGGCACCGCCGGCATCGAAGACCGCATGGCGCTGCTGTGGGATGAAGGGGTCAACACTGGGCGCCTGTCGATGCAGGAATTTGTCGCGCTGACCTCCACCAACACCGCGAAGATCTTCAACCTCTACCCGCGCAAAGGCGCGATCCGCGTGGGCGCCGATGCCGACCTGGTGCTGTGGGATCCCGAGGGTACGCGGACCATTTCCGCCAAGACCCATCACCAGAAAGTCGACTTCAACATCTTCGAAGGCAAGACCGTGCGCGGCGTACCGAGCCACACCATCAGCCAGGGCAAGCTGGTCTGGGCCGATGGCGACCTGCGCGCCGAGCGCGGTGCCGGGCGGTATGTGGAGCGGCCGACGTATCCGCCGGTGTTTGAGCAGTTGAGCAAGCGGGCTGCGCATTCCAAGCCAGTGGCTGTGAAACGCTGAAGCCGCCTTCGCGGGCAAGCCCCCTCCCACATTTGATCGGGTTCACACAGTTCAAATGTGGGAGCTGGCTTGCCTGCGATGAGGCCAGTACAGGCAACACAAAAACCAATGCCCATCAGAGGCAGCACCTCAATAACCGTGAGGCCAACACCGTGATCCAGACCCTGACCCACCTCCCCCATCCCGCTGAGGATGGACCGACGCTCGCCAGCCATTTCACCGACCTGGCGCCACCGCTCAACGCCCGACAAGCCCAGCTTGAAGCCTCGCGCTGCTTGTACTGCTACGACGCGCCGTGCGTAAACGCATGCCCCAGCGAGATCGACATCCCGTCGTTCATCCGCAACATCCACACCGAAAACGTACAAGGCGCCGCGCAGAAAATCCTCTCGGCCAACATCCTCGGCGGCAGTTGCGCCCGGGTCTGCCCCACCGAGATCCTCTGCCAGCAGGCCTGCGTGCGTAACAACGCCGAAGAATGCGCCCCGGTGCTGATCGGCCTGTTGCAACGTTATGCCGTCGACAATGCGCACTTCAGCGAACACCCCTTCCATCGCGCCGCCGCTACCGGCAAGCGCATCGCCGTGGTCGGCGCCGGGCCTGCGGGGCTGTCCTGTGCCCACCGCAGTGCCTTGCACGGCCATGACGTGGTGATCTTCGAAGCGCGGGAAAAGGCCGGCGGCCTGAATGAATACGGGATCGCCAAGTACAAGCTGGTGGATGACTTCGCGCAAAAGGAGCTGGATTTCCTCCTGCAGATCGGTGGCATCGAGATTCGCCACGGCCAACGCCTGGGCGACAACCTGACGTTGAGCGAGCTGCACCAGCAATTCGACTCGGTGTTCCTCAGCCTCGGCCTGGCCGCCAGCAAACAACTCGGCCTGCCCCATGAAGACGCCCCCGGCCTGCTCGCCGCCACCGATTACATCCGCGAGCTGCGCCAGGCCGATGACCTCACCCAACTGCCCCTGGCCGATCGCTGCATCGTGCTCGGCGCCGGCAACACCGCCATCGACATGGCCGTGCAGATGGCCCGTCTCGGTGCCCGCGATGTGAACCTCGTGTACCGCCGTGGCTTGGCGGACATGGGCGCCACTCATCACGAACAGGACATCGCCAAGGCCAACCAGGTCCGCCTGCTGACCTGGGCCCAGCCGGAGGCAGTGCTGCTGGACGATCAGGGCCATGTGCGCGGCATGCGCTTCTTGCGTACGCGTATGGAAAACGGTCGCCTGCACCCCACTGGCGAAACCTTCGAACTGGCGGCCGATGCGATCTTCAAGGCCATTGGCCAGGGCTTCGACAGCGAGGCACTGCACGATCCGCTGGCCCAGCAACTGCAGCGTGTCGGCGGGAGGATCTTCGTCGATGAACAGCTGCGCACCAGCATTCCCGGGGTGTACGCGGGCGGCGATTGCGTCAGCCTCGGCCAGGACCTCACCGTGCAAGCCGTGCAACACGGCAAGCTGGCCGCCGAGGCCATCCATGCCCAACTCATGCTGAATGTGGAGGCTGCGTAATGGCCGATCTCTCGATTGTGTTTGCCGGTATCAAAGCCCCCAATCCATTCTGGCTGGCCTCCGCGCCGCCTACCGACAAGGCCTACAACGTGGTGCGCGCCTTCGAAGCCGGTTGGGGCGGCGTGGTGTGGAAAACCCTGGGCGAGGACCCGGCGGCGGTCAACGTGTCGTCGCGCTACTCGGCGCACTACGGCGCCAACCGTGAAGTGCTGGGCATCAACAATATCGAGCTGATCACCGACCGCTCGCTGGAGATCAACCTGCGGGAAATCACCCAGGTGAAAAAGGATTGGCCCGACCGCGCGCTGATCGTGTCGCTGATGGTGCCGTGCGTCGAGGAGTCCTGGAAAAACATCCT
This sequence comes from Pseudomonas reactans, assembly GCF_013387025.1. Taxonomy (NCBI): domain Bacteria; kingdom Pseudomonadati; phylum Pseudomonadota; class Gammaproteobacteria; order Pseudomonadales; family Pseudomonadaceae; genus Pseudomonas; species Pseudomonas reactans. The sequence goes on from NZ_JACAQP010000001.1 coordinate 279,369, forward strand.
GCCGCTGGTGGAAGCCACCGGCTGCGACGGTATCGAACTGAACTTCGGTTGCCCCCACGGCATGCCCGAACGCGGCATGGGCGCGGCGGTGGGCCAGGTGCCTGAGTACGTGGAACAGGTGACACGCTGGTGCAAGACCTATTGCTCGCTGCCGGTGATCGTCAAGCTCACGCCGAATATCACCGACATCCGCGTGGCGGCGCGGGCGGCGTATCGCGGCGGCGCGGATGCGGTGTCGCTGATCAACACCATCAACTCCATCACCAGCGTCGACCTGGAACGCATGGTCGCGCTGCCCGTCGTCGGTACGCAAAGCACCCACGGCGGTTATTGCGGCTCGGCGGTCAAGCCGATCGCGCTGAACATGGTCGCCGAAATCGCCCGCGACCCGCAGACCCAGGGCCTGCCGATCTGCGGCATTGGCGGCATCGGCAATTGGCGTGACGCGGCGGAGTTTGTCGCCCTGGGCTGCGGTGCGGTGCAGGTGTGCACCGCGGCGATGCTGCATGGGTTTCGGATTGTGGAGGAGATGAAGGACGGGTTGTCACGATGGATGGACAGTCAGGGCTACAACAGCCTGCAGGATTTTTCCGGGAGGGCGGTGGGTAATACGACGGACTGGAAGTATCTGGATATCAACTATCAGGTGATTGCGAAGATCGATCAGGAGGCGTGCATTGGCTGTGGGCGTTGCCATATTGCCTGTGAGGACACCTCGCACCAGGCCATTTCGAGTTTGAAACAGGCGGATGGGACGCATAAATACAAGGTGATCGATGACGAGTGCGTGGGCTGCAACCTGTGCCAGATCACCTGCCCGGTAGCGGATTGTATCGAGATGGTGCCGATGGACACGGGCAAGCCGTTTTTGAATTGGACGCAGGATCCGAGGAATCCCTACCGGGAGGCGGTGTAGCCCTTCAGATAGCTATCGCAGGCAAGCCAGCTCCCACATTTGACTGCATTCCTTCAGACAAAATGCGTTGAACTGTGGGAGCTGGCTTGCCTGCGATGAGGCCATCTACGTCACCATAAGGCTCAAGGCTCCAACCCAATCCCCCGCAAAATCACACTCGTCACCGTCTGAATCGCCTTCTCGAACTGCATGTCCGACAACGGCTGGTGCTCATTCAGGATCTTCACCTGATGATCAAAGTCGGCATAGTGCTGGGTCGAGGCCCAGATCATGTACAGCAGGCTCGACGGCTCCACTGGCAGGATGCGTTTGTCTTCCACCCACTGGCGAATTTTCGCTTCCTTCATCTTGGCCCAGTCGTACAGGCTCTCATCCAGCGCCTCACCGAGCGTTGGCGCGCCGTGGATGATTTCATTGGCCCAGACTTTCGAACCATAGGGCCGGGTGCGCGAGCGTTGCATCTTGGCGCGGATGTAGCTGCTGAGTACCACCCGTGGGTCATCGAAGGTTTCGAAGCTCAGGGCGTCCTGCTTCCACACTTCCAGCAGGTCGAACAGCACGGCGCTGTACAGCTCGCTCTTGGTGGTGAAGTAGTAATGCAGGTTGGAGCGCGGCAATTGCACTTCTTCGGCGATATCCGCCATGGCGGTGCTGCCGTAGCCTTTTTCGGCGAAGATTTTCTCCGCCGCCAGCAGGATTTTCTCGACGTTGACCCGACGAATCCCGATCTTGTGATTGCCCATAAGGGCTCCCTGACAACAACTTGGCTTAAAGACTACCATCGGCTCTAGATCGCGGCGACAGGCCATAAAGAAACTTCTGACGCGAACCTTTCCCCTGGAAATGGGATTGGTTAGGATCGCGGTCCCTATGAAGGATCATCGCAATGACTATTCGACCCCGCGTGGCCACCGACGACCCCGTGCTGGGCGCACTCTGGGAGCGCTCGGTGCGGGCCACCCATGACTTCCTCCCCGAGGATGACATTCAACGCCTGCTGCCCCTGGTACGCGATGCCTACCTGCCCATGCCCGCACTGGAGGTGTGGGTGTATGAAGACCGGAACGGCATCGCCGGTTTTATCGGCACCGGCGGACACAACGTGGAAATGCTGTTCATCGAGCCCGACCGCCGTGGCCAGGGCATTGGCCGCCAGTTGCTGGACCACGCCCGCGCCCGTCACGCTACCCTCACGGTGGACGTGAACGAACAAAACCCCCAGGCCGTGGGTTTCTACCTGCATTATGGTTTTATCCAGGTCGCGCGCTCGCCGCTGGATGGCGAAGGCAAGCCCTTTCCCTTGCTGCACATGGCTCTACCGACTCCCTGACCCTGAAGGTATTGAACAATGTTGATCAAGAAAAGCCTCACCACCGTCGCCCTGCTTGCCTCGCTGCTGGGCGCCTCCGCTGCATTTGCCCACGCGCACCTCAAGAGCGCTGAACCGGCGGCCGACAGCAGCGTCACCGCGCCTAAAGACCTGCGCCTGACCTTCAGCGAAGGCGTCGAGGCCACCTTCACCAAGGTGTCCCTGAGCAAGGACGGCACCGAAGTCGCCATCAAGGGCCTGGAAACACCGGACGCCGACAAAAAAGTCCTGGTCGTCACCCCGGCCACCCCCCTGGCGGCCGGCAACTACAAAGTGGTGTGGAACGCGGTCTCGGTCGACACTCATAAGAGCAACGGTGAATACAGCTTCAAAGTCGGCCAATAATCCATGGCGACGCTGCTGGTGCTGTGCCGCTTCCTGCATTTCATCGTCGTGCTGCTGATGTTCGGGGCCTGTGCATTCAGGCCCTGGCTGCTCGGCGCGCAAGCGCAGCCGGCGCTGGACCGGCAACTTGAGCGCATCACCCGTGGGTTGGCCTGGCTGGGATTGTTCTCCGGCGTGGCCTGGCTGCTGTTGATCACCGCCAGCATGGCAGGCAGTTGGGACGCGGCGCTGCAACCGGCCACCGTGCAGTTGGTGCTGGGCAAGACCTTCTTTGGCCAGGTGTGGGTGTGGCACCTGCTGCTGAATCTGGCGCTGGTGATCTTGCTGATCAAACCCTGGCGGGCACTGCGCTTGCCGGTCATCGCGCTGCTGCTGGCGACCTTGGCGCCGGTGGGCCATGGCGCCATGCTCGATGGGCTCAGCGGCCAGTTGCTGATCCTGAATCAAGTGGTGCATCTGGTGTGCGTCGGTGCCTGGCTCGGCGGCTTGCTGTTGCTGGTGTTGATCCTCAGGCAAGCGCAAGCCTTGGCGCTGGAGCCGATCCTGCGGCGGTTCAGCGGCGTGGGTTATGGGCTGGTCGCCGGTTTGCTGGTGACCGGCTTGATCAACGTGCGCGTGCTGACCGGGCAATTCTGGCCCACGCCGTTGTTCAACGGGTTCGCGCTGATTCTGTTGATCAAAGTATTTCTGGTGCTGGGCATGCTGGCGTTGGCGCTGCTGAACCGCCTGCGTATCGAGCGCTGTGAACAACGCCTGGGCAGTTTGAAGTCCAGCGTAATGCTGGAGTGGCTGCTGGGTGTTGCAGCGGTGGCCGCCGTTTCGCTGCTGGGTACCCTTCCGCCGATGGTCATGGCTGGCTAAAAAAAGCGGTTGAAATGCAATTCCATGTGGGAGCTGGCTTGCCTGCGATGGCATCGCCGCGGTGTTCCTGCCAGACCGTGTTGTCTGCATCGCAGGCAAGCCAGCTCCCACATTGACCGTGCCCGCTTTTAATCAAGTTGCATTGAGTCATCGTATAACTTCTGCTTGACAGCTCTTGAAAACCTCGCAAATATCCCACTCAATGTTGTACGACAACGTATGACAAATAATAAAAACAACAAAAGAAAGGGAGCTTCACTGTGAGTTCACTCGCCCGCAATTCCTCCGTTCGCCTGGGTTTTATCGGTCTCGGCAGCCTGGCCTTTACCCTGCCCCTCGCCGCTTCGGCCGAAGGCTTCGTCGACGATGCCAAGGCCACGCTCAACCTGCGCAACGCCTACTTCAACCGCAACTTCACCAACCCGACCAACCCCCAGGGCAAGGCCGAAGAGTGGACGCAGAACTTCATTCTTGACGCCAAGTCCGGCTACACCCAAGGCACCGTGGGTTTCGGCATTGATGTGCTGGGCCTGTATTCGCAAAAGCTCGATGGCGGCAAAGGCACCGGCGGTACTCAGTTGCTGCCGATCCACAGCGACGGCCGCCCCGCCGACAACTTCGGACGCCTGGGCGTGGCGCTGAAAACCAAGTTATCCAAGACTGAATTGAAGGTCGGTGAATGGATGCCGGTGCTGCCGATCCTGCGCTCCGACGACGGCCGCTCCCTGCCCCAGACGTTCCGTGGTGGCCAGGTCACGTCCAACGAGATCGCCGGCCTGACCCTCTACGGCGGCCAGTTCCGCGGCAACAGCCCGCGTAATGACGCGAGCATGGAAGACATGTTCATGAACGGCAAAGCCGCCTTCACCTCCGACCGTTTCAACTTCGGCGGCGGCGAATACAGCTTCAACGACAAACGTACCCAAGTCGGCATGTGGTACGCCGAACTCACCGACATCTACCAGCAGCAATATTTCAACCTGACCCACAGCCAGCCCGTGGGCGACTGGACCCTGGGCGCCAACCTCGGCTTCTTCAACGGCAAGGAGGACGGCAGCGCCCTGGCCGGTGACCTCGACAACAAGACCGCCTTCGCCCTGATCTCGGCCAAATACAACGGCAACACCTTCTATGTGGGTTTGCAGAAACTCACCGGCGACAGCGTGTGGATGCGCGTCAACGGCACCAGCGGCGGCACCTTGGCCAACGACAGCTACAACGCCAGCTACGATAACGCCAAGGAAAAATCCTGGCAGGTGCGCCATGACTTCAACTTCGTGGTGCTGGGCATTCCAGGGCTGACCATGATGAACCGCTATATCAGCGGCAGTAACGTGCACACCGGGGCGATCACCGATGGCAAGGAATGGGGCCGTGAGTCGGAACTGGCCTACACAGTGCAAAGCGGTGCGCTGAAGGACCTGAACGTGCGCTGGCGCAACTCGACCATGCGTCGGGATTTCAGCAACAACGAGTTTGATGAAAATCGCCTGTTCATCAGCTACCCGATCTCACTGTTGTAGGGTTTTGGACCCAGCGCAAACTTGTAGTCGACACACAACCTCTGTGGGAGCGGGCTTGCTCGCGAATGCGGTACATCAGCACCGGATGAGTCGACTGACACACCGTATTCGCGAGCAAGCCCGCTCCCACATTCTGGCCATCACCTGACCGGAAGGACGTTGACAACGTGGGGAATCAATAACGATACTTCGACATAGTCATACGACAACCTACAACAACAATGGAACCCTCATGACCACCACCACAACCACGCCCGTTCCATTCAATCGCCTGCTGCTCACCGGCGCGGCTGGCGGCCTGGGTAAAGTCTTGCGCGAGCGCCTGCGTCCTTACGCCCAGGTACTCCGGCTGTCGGACATCGCCAATATGGCCCCGGCTGCCGACGCGTGCGAAGAAGTGCAACCCTGCGACCTCGCCGACAAACAGGCCGTGCACCACTTGGTAGAAGGCGTCGACGCCATCCTGCACTTCGGCGGCGTCTCGGTGGAGCGCTCGTTCGAAGAAGTGCTCGGCGCAAACATCAGCGGCATTTTCCATATCTATGAAGCCGCGCGCCGCCACGGTGTGAAGCGCGTGATTTTCGCCAGTTCCAACCACGTGATCGGCTTCTACAAGCAAGGTGAAACCCTCGACGCCCACTCCCCTCGCCGCCCGGACAGCTACTACGGACTGTCCAAATCCTACGGCGAAGACATGGCCAGTTTCTACTTTGACCGCTACGGCATCGAGACCGTCAGCATCCGCATCGGCTCGTCGTTCCCGGAACCGCAGAACCGCCGCATGATGCACACCTGGCTGAGCTTCGACGACCTGACTCAGTTGCTCGAGCGCGCGCTGTACACCCCCAACGTCGGCCACACCGTGGTCTATGGCATGTCGGATAACCTCGACACCTGGTGGGACAACCGCTACGCCGCCCACCTGGGCTTTGCGCCCAAAGACAGCTCCGAAGTGTTCCGCGCCCAGGTCGAAACCCAGCCACCCGTGGCCGCCGATGACCCGGCCAAGGTCTACCAGGGCGGGGCATTCTGCGCTGCCGGCCCTTTCGGGGACTGACCATGACCGCTGAATTGATCGTCGACGCCCGCAATGCCGTAGGCGAATGCCCGGTGTGGGTCCCCGAGGAAAACGCCTTGTACTGGGTGGATATCCCCAAGGGTGGCCTGCAACGCTGGAGCGCCGCCAGCGGCCACGTGGCGGCCTGGACCGCTCCGCAGATGCTTGCCTGCATCGCGCGCACCGAGGCGGGCAACTGGGTCGCCGGCATGGAAACCGGGTTCTTCCAGCTCACCCCGCACAACGACGGCAGCCTGGATGCCACGCCGCTGGCGGCTGTTGAGCACCCCCGCCAGGACATGCGCCTGAACGACGGCCGCTGTGATCGCCAGGGCCGTTTCTGGGCCGGCAGCATGGTGCTGGACATGGGCTTGAACGCGGCAGAAGGCACCCTGTATCGCTACGCATCCGGTGCGCCGCCCCATGCTCAGCTGGACGGTTTCATCACCTTGAACGGCCTGGCGTTCAGCCCTGACGGCCGCACGATGTATGCCTCCGATTCCCATCCGCTGGTGCAGCAAATCTGGGCCTTCGACTACGACATCGACACCGGCACGCCGTCCAACCGCCGCGTGTTCGTGGACATGCACAAGCACCTCGGACGCCCCGACGGCGCCGCCGTGGATGCCGATGGCTGCTACTGGATCTGTGCCAACGACGCCGGGTTGATCCATCGCTTCACCCCGGACGGTCGCCTCGACCGCTCCCTCACCGTCCCAGTGAAAAAACCCACCATGTGCGCTTTTGGCGGCAGTCGCCTGGACACCCTGTTCGTCACCTCGATCCGCGATGACCAGAGTCAACAGTCACTGTCCGGCGGCGTGTTCGCCCTCAACCCCGGCGTTGTCGGATTGCCGGAGCCGACCTTCACCCTCTAGCTGCATCGCTGTGCCTTGAATACAACAATAACAAGACAGGAATGAAACCCCATGGACTTCAAACGCACCTTGCTCGCCGCTGCACTTTTCACCCTCAGCAGCGCCGCCCACGCGCTGGAAATCAAATTCGCCGACATCCACCCCGCCGGCTACCCCACCGTTGTGGCCGAAGAGAACATGGGCAAGGCCCTGACCAAAGAAAGCAACGGCGAGCTGACCTTCAAGTACTTCCCCGGCGGTGTCCTCGGGTCCGAGAAAGAAGTGGTCGAACAGGCGCAAGTCGGTGCCATCCAGATGACCCGTGTCAGCCTGGGGATCGTCGGCCCGGTGGTGCCGGACGTGAACGTGTTCAACCTGCCGTTCGTATTCCGCGACCAGGCGCATATGCGCAAGGTCATCGACGGCGAGATCGGCGACGAGATCCTCGCCAAGATCACCAACTCCGAATTCGGCCTAGTCGCCCTGGCCTGGATGGATGGCGGCACGCGCAACCTCTACACCAAGAAACCGGTGCGCAAGATCGAAGACCTCAAAGGCATGAAAATCCGCGTACAAGGCAACCCCTTGTTCATCGAAGCCTTCAATGAAATGGGGGCCAACGGCATCGCCATGGACACCGGCGAGATCTTCAGTGCCCTGCAGACCGGCGTCATCGACGGCGCAGAAAACAACCCGCCGACCCTCTTGGAACACAACCATTTCCAGAACGCCAAGTACTACACCCTCACCGAACACCTGATTTTGCCCGAGCCCATCGTGATGTCGAAAATCACCTGGAACAAACTCACCCCCGCGCAACAGGACATGGTGAAAAAAGCCGCCAAGGCCGCCCAGGCTGACGAGCGCGTGTTATGGGACGCCAAGTCCGCCAGCAGTGAAACCAAGCTCAAGGCCGCCGGTGTCGAGTTCATCACCGTCGACAAAAAACCCTTCTATGACGCCACCGCGCCGGTTCGCGCCAAGTACGGTGCGGCCTACGCCGACATCATCCAGCGTATCGACGCCGTTCAGTAACGCCCTCCTTCTCTAGCAAGGCCCGGCGCGGTCGGCATCGACGCGCCCGGTTACGGTGAACGCCATGAAGAATTTAATGCTGCGCATCAACGACCGTATCTACATGACCTGCATCTGGGTCGCCGGCCTCTCGGTACTGGGGGTCGCGCTGATCATCCCCTGGGGCATCTTCGCCCGCTACGTCCTCGGCACCGGTTCGAGTTGGCCGGAGCCTACCGCCATCCTGCTGATGCTGGTATTCACCTTTATCGGCGCCGCTGCCAGTTATCGCGCCGGTGCGCATATGTCGGTAGCAATGATCACCGACCGCCTGCTGCCCCGCCAACGCCAGATCATCGGTGTCGTCTCACAGTTGCTGATGGGCACCATCTGCCTGTTCATGACGATCTGGGGCACCAAGCTGTGCCTGTCCACCTGGAACCAGTTCATGAGTGCCATCCCCACCCTGCGTGTGGGCATCACTTACATGCCGATCCCGATTGGCGGGCTGCTGACCCTGGTTTTTGTGCTGGAAAAACTCTTGCTCGGTGACCAGAGCAACCGTCGGGTCGTGCGCTTCGACCTGGTTGAAGAAAGCGAAGGGGCTGCCTGATATGGACGCATTGATTCTGTTGGGCAGCTTTATCGCCTTGATCCTGATCGGCATGCCCGTGGCCTATGCCCTGGGGTTGTCGGCACTGATCGGCGCGTGGTGGATCGACATCCCGTTCCAGGCCCTGATGATCCAGGTGGCCGGTGGGGTGAACAAGTTTTCGCTGATGGCGATTCCGTTCTTTGTGCTGGCTGGCGCGATCATGGCCGAGGGCGGCATGTCGCGGCGGCTGGTGGCGTTTGCCGGGGTGCTGGTGGGTTTCGTGCGCGGCGGCCTGTCGTTGGTAAACATCATGGCCTCGACGTTTTTCGGCGCGATTTCCGGCTCGTCGGTGGCGGACACCGCCTCGGTCGGCTCGGTGCTCATCCCGGAAATGGAACGCCGTGGCTACCCGCGTGAATTCGCCACCGCGGTGACCGTCAGTGGTTCGGTACAGGCACTGCTGACCCCGCCCAGCCATAACTCGGTGCTCTATTCCCTCGCGGCCGGCGGTACGGTGTCGATTGCCTCGTTGTTCATGGCCGGTGTGGTGCCGGGCTTGCTGATGAGTGCGTGCCTGATGGTGCTGTGCCTGATCTTCGCGAAAAAGCGCAATTACCCCAAGGGTGAAGTGATTCCGCTCAAGCAGGCGCTGAAAATCTGCGCCGATGCGCTCTGGGGCCTGATGGCCATGGTGATCATCCTGGGCGGCATCCTCTCGGGGATTTTCACCGCTACCGAGTCCGCCGCGATTGCGGTGCTGTGGGCGTTCTTCGTGACCATGTTCATCTACCGCGACTACAAATGGAGCGAGTTGCCCAAGCTGATGCATCGCACGGTGCGGACCATTTCCATCGTGATGATCCTGATCGCCTTCGCTGCCAGCTTCGGCTACATCATGACCCTGATGCAGATCCCGGCAAAAATCACCACGATGTTCCTGACCCTGTCGGACAACCGCTACGTGATCCTGATGTGCATCAACGCCATGCTGCTGTTGCTCGGCACGGTGATGGACATGGCACCGCTGATCTTGATCCTCACGCCGATCCTGCTGCCGGTGGTATTGGGTATCGGCGTCGATCCGGTGCACTTCGGCATGATCATGCTGGTCAACCTCGGTATCGGCCTGATCACGCCGCCGGTGGGCGCGGTGCTGTTCGTGGGGGCGGCGGTGGGCAAGGTCAGCATCGAGAAAACCGTAAAGGCGCTGCTGCCGTTCTATGGCGTGCTGTTCCTGGTACTGATGGCCGTGACCTACATTCCGGCGCTGTCGTTGTGGCTGCCAAGCGTGGTGCTCTGATGCTGATTGAACTGCAAGACAACCTGACCCACCTTACCCTCGCGCCGGCCACGGGAGGCAGCATCGTCAACTGGACGGTGCTCACCACCGGCCAGCCGTTATTGCGGCCCAGCGATGCCCACGCGATCAGCACCGGATTGCCAGGCAAGCTGGGCTGCTATCCCTTGGCGCCCTGGTCCAACCGGATTGCCGAAGGGGGTTTCGACAACCCCGACGGTTGGCTGGCGCTGACGCCCAATAGCTTGACCGACCCGCTGCCGATTCACGGCTCTGCCTGGCAACAGGCGTGGCAGGTGGTCAGCCAAGCGACGGATGAAGTGGTCCTGGAAATGGCGTGCGACACACCGTTCGCCTATCGCGCCGAGCAGCGGTTTCGCCTGGAAAACGGTGAGCTGAGCATCACGTTGCGGGTGACCCACCTGGCGGACAAACCCGCGTGGCACGGGTTGGGATTACATCCCTATCTGCCGCGCACAGCGGGTACCCGGTTGCAGGCCAAGGCGTCACAGGTGTGGATGAGCGACGCCGCCAAGCTGCCAACGGAGCTGGCGCCAGTGCCCACCGCTTGGGATTTCCAGCAGTTGAAAAGCCTGCCTGACGGCCTGGTCGACAACGGTTTTTGCGACTGGGACGGCCATTGCCTGATCGAGCAGCCAGAGCTGGGCTACACGCTGGAATGCCAGGCCACGGGGAGTGATTACTTCCTGCTGTACTGCCCGCCGGGGCTGGGGTTCTTTTGCATAGAACCGGTGAGTCATCCGGTGAATGCTCATCATCTGCCAGGGCGGCCTGGGCTGAAGCTGTTGGAGCAAGGCCAGTCAACTCACCTCACTTTCAACCTGAAATACCGCCCCCTGTAGGAGCCCGGCTTACCGGCGATGGGGCTCTCAAAATCATCACCAGACTTTCGGACGCTATCGCCGGCAAGCCGGCTCCTACAGAGAGGCTGTGTCAGGGCGGGCTGTTCTTTAATCGCCCCGCCGTATCAATGCTGACCACCACCGACAACCCAGGCCGCAACCGCTCGCTCTCGGCCTGGTCCGGGTCCACCATGATTCGCACCGGCACGCGCTGGGCGATCTTGACGAAGTTGCCGGTGGCATTGTCCGCCTGCAACAGGCTGAATTCCGAGCCGGTGGCCGGGGAAATATGCTGCACCGTGCCGCGAAATTTGCGGTGGTTCAGCGCGTCCACCGTGAAAGTCACCGGCTGGCCGACCTGCACGTTGTCCATCTGGGTTTCCTTCATATTGGCGATCACCCACAACTGCGGCGGCACCAGCGCCATCAACTGTGCGCCGGAGTTGACGTAGGCCCCGAGCCGCACACCAATCTGCCCGAGCTGACCATCGCGGGGCGCCGTAATGCGGGTGTTGGACAGGTCGATACGCGCCAACTCCACCGCCGCCTCGGCACTGGCCACGGCCGCCTCCAGGGAGCCACGGTTGACGATCACCGTCTGCAGGTCTTGGCGGGCGATTTCCAGGCTGGCCTGGGCTTGCGCTACAGCGGCGAGGGTCTGTGCGTTGGCGGCGCGGGTTACGTCCAGCTCGCGCTTGGACACCGAGCCATCGCTGATCAGCTCTTCGTTGCGGCGCAAATCGGCGGTGCTCTTGCGCGCCTGCGCCTGGCTGTCCACCAAGGCGGCCTGGCGCAGCTTGATGGTGGCTTCGGCGCTGTTGCGCTGTTGCACCACATTCGCCAACGACGCTTTCTGCACCGCCAGTTGCGCCAGCGCCTGGTCCAGGCGCTGCTTGTAGATGCGGTCGTCGAGGCGCACCAGCAAGTCGCCGGCCTTCACGTACTGGAAATCCTGCACCGGCACTTCGAACACATAACCGCTGAGCTGCGGCCCGATGATCGTGACCTGCCCGCGCACCAGCGCATTTTCGGTGGTTTCCACCGCGCTGCTGAAGGGTGGCAACTGCCAGGCGTACAGCACAATCAGCACGCCGACGATGGCAATCGCGGCAAAGCCCAGGGACGAGATGATCCGCACCCGCAACGGGCGTAGCTCGGTGGGCACCGCGCCGGGTGGCGTGCTGCCTTCCGGGGTGGAGGCGATGGCAGTGGTCGTGGTGGTCGAAGGTTCGGTCATGAAGGTGCGCCGCTGGGTTGAACGGGAGTGGCTGCTGCTCGGGTGGTGCTCATCAGCCACAGACTGCGGATAAAGATCCAGATCATGGTGAGTATCGCGATGATCGCGATCAACATGAAGACATCGTTGTAGGCCATCACGTTCGCCTCACGGGTCGCCGCCGTGGCCAGGCTGCGAATGCCCATCAGGTTGCGCAGCTCGGGGTCGGCGACAATACCGCCATAGGCCGAACCGCCGCTCTGCACCCGCGCGGCCACACGCGGGTCGAGCAGGGTCAGGTGCTCGACGATCATGCTGGAGTGATACTTCTCGCGCACGATCTGGAACGTGCCCAGCAACGCCGCGCCAATCAGGCCACCGAGGTTCTGGCAGATGCCGAACATCACCGAAAAACTCACCAGGTTGCGCGGGTTGGTCAGCACGTTCTTGGTGCCCAACACCATGGTGGGGCCGAGGAAGAACGTGCCGCCGAAGCCTAGCAGGAACTGGCTGATGTACAGGTTCTGTGGGCGGGTGAGATTACTGGAAAAACTGTCCATCACCGAGCCGGTGGCCATCAGCGCCAGGGAAATCACCAGCGGCATCAACAGGTGCGCCGGGTTGATGGTCAACGCACTGGCCACCAGCCCGGCAATCGCCCCGGCGAGCATCACCACGTACAGGGTGTGCATCTGCTGGTAGCTCATGTTCAACATCTGCATGAACCCCACCGCGCCGGTGGACTGCTCCGACAGCACCATGCGAATCAGGATCACCGCCAGCGCCAGGCGGATCATCACGCCACTGCCCAGCCAGCGGGTCATCAGCATCGGGTTGGCGCGGTTATGCTCAATGGCCAGGCCGGCCATGATCAGCACCAGGGAACAGGCCGAGGCGATACCGATCCAGGGCGCTTCCAGCCACCAGTCGATGCGGCCCAGGGACAACACCGCGCAAAGCAAGGCGACGCCGGTGGCGAGGATGGCGAAGGTGAGGAAGTCGAGTTTTTCAAAGGTCTTGAAGCGGTCGCCGGGTGGCAGTTTGAGCAGGAATACGCAACCCAGGCAGATCAACGCCATGCCCAGCTCGAACAGGTACAGGCCACGCCACTCGGCGATTTGCAGCAGGTCTTCGGAGAACAGGCGTGCCAAGGGTAAAGCCAGTTGCGCGGTGCCCAAGCCCAGCACGAGCGCCTTTAAGCGCCATTTGGCCGGGAATGCCTGGATCATGTAGTACAAGCCCAGCGAACTCAGCGCCGCGCCGACCATGCCATGGGCTGCGCGCACGGCGATGGCCGAGCTGAGGTCGTTGACGAACAAGTGGCCGAAGGTGACCAGCGCGTACAGCACCAGGAACACTTCGGTGAAGGCGCGCAGGCCGAACTGTTGGCGGAACTTCACCAGCAGCAGGTTCATGCAGACGTTGGTCATGACGTAGGCGGCGGGGAGCCAGGCCATTTCGGCGGTGGTCGCACCGAGGGCGCCTTGCAGGTATTGCAGGTTGGCGATGACCAGCGCGTTACCCAGGCCCCCGGTGATTGCCACCAGCACGCCGACCATCGCGAACAGCCAACGCTTGTGCGTGGGGTGCAGCGGGGTGGACGGTGAACCTGGGAGGCTTGGGCGCTCGTGGGGTTCCCAGGTGTGGGGGGTGTATTTGTTCATTCCGTGACCTAGATGAGCCGACCCGGGGGAGCCGGTGAAAGCATACTCAGAGAGTAGTAAACCTGAGGGGAGTTCATCTTGTCATGTGGGGGTGGGGGGTTGGTGGTGTACATATCCGTTATTTGGGTAACGTCGGCTATTGGTTCCGCCCTTACGGCGGGTTACTTTCGAAAAGCGCGAAAGTAACCAAAGCGCTCTTGCCCCAACACTCGGTACCTCGCCTAGGCTCGGTATGCCCGTAATCCGACAGGGATTTGGGGGGCCGCCGCCACG
>NZ_JACAQP010000001.1:293453-315147 GCF_013387025.1 Pseudomonas reactans
CAAGAGCCCTTTTGGTTACTTTGGGCTGGGCCGGCATTCCGGCTCTTTTCCAAAAGTGACCCGCCGTAAGGGCGGAACCAATACCCGCCATCACCCAAATAACGGATATACACCCAACCCAACCCAATCAAACCCACCCCAACCAACTCCAGTAAGTCACCGCAAACACCAACATCAACAAATAACCAACAAGCGTCACCAAAACCCCCACCTTGGCAAACTGCCGCGCCGTAAACGTCCCCGTCCCCAGACACACCATATTCTGCGGCGCATTGATCGGCAGAATAAACCCATAACTCATCACAAACCCCAACAGCATCGTCATCCCCAGCCGACTGAACTCCCCCGGCAACGTCTGCAACACCGCAATCAAAATCGGCAGCAGCGCCGAGGTCAACGCCGTGGCACTGGCAAACCCCAAATGAATCACGATCAAAAACGCCCCCAGAATCGCAAACACCCCCAGCGGCCCAACCTGATCCAACCCCGTGTGCGCCACCACCGCAGCCCCCAACCACTGCCCCGCCTGGGTGGTCAACAGCGCCGTACCCAGGCTGATACCCACCCCAAACACAATCACCGTGCCCCACGGAATCCGCGACTGCACATCCTTCCAGGTCATCACACCGATACCCGGCAGCAACAATAACACCAACCCCGCATACGTGGTCGAGGTGGTGTCAAAACTGTGCAAACGCCCTTCCGTGGCCCAGGCCAGCAGCAACAATACCGACACCGTCAACAGGCGCTTTTGCGGGCCTGTCATCGGGCCGATATCTACCAGCGATTGCGCCACCGCCTCCTTGCCACCGGGAATGCTGTCGGTCTCCGGCGGCAGCAACTTGAGCACCAGGAACAGCAACACCGCCGACATGATCAACGCCCACGGTGCCCCCGCGATCAACCAGTCGATCCACGACACGCGCTGGCCGAGCATCTTGTCCATGAAGCCGACGGTCAGCAGGTTCTGCGCGGCGGCGGTCTGGATGCCGACGTTCCAGATGCTGGTGCCTTGGGCCACCACGATCATGATGCCGGCGGCGATGTTCGAGCGTTTGTCCACGCCAAACGCGGCGATCACGCCCATCATGATCGGCACCACGCAGGCACTGCGCGCCGTGGCGCTGGGCACCACCAGGCTGAGCAAAATAGTCACCGCAATTGCCCCCAGCAGGATGCGCCGGGTGCTGGTGCCGACGCGGCTCAGGGTGACCAGGGCGATGCGTCGGTCCAGGCCAGTGTGGGTCATGGCGGCGGCGATAAACAATGCGCCCGCCACCAGCGCCAGCGCCGGGTTGGAGAAACCGGTGAGCGCCATGCTGATGGCCGGGCTGCTGCCGATCAAATGGGTAGGGTCTTGCAGCGACGGTGCTGTGCCGAGCAGAAAGGCCATCAGCGACGTGATCATGATCGCGCTGGCTTCGTACGACACCGCTTCAGTGATCCACACCACCACGGCAAACGCGAGGATCGCCAGCATGCGGTGCCCGGCCACCGGCAAGTCGGCGGGCAGCGGCAACAGCAGCACCCCGGTCATCACCAGCACGGCGACCACCAGGCCCAGGGGTAATTTGAAGGATGCCGCGCTCATGGGGTGCTCCAAGGCTCTAAATCAGAGCCTTGGAGCATGGGGCAAAACCACCTGCGGCGTGTTGACCTAGGCCAACAACTGACTCAACACGGCGCGCAACTTGCCGGGGTCAGTTCCGGCGCCCTGCCCTGCAAGGCCAGCAACGCGTCGGCCGGGAGTCTTACGCTACTTGGGTACCGTGAGGCGTCAGGCACGGGCAAAGGCCACGGCTTTCTCGAACTGCTCTGGGGTCGGGCGCACGCCGGTGTAGAGCACAAATTGCTCCAGGGCCTGGATGGCGATCACTTCCAACCCGGTAATCACCCGTTTCCCCTTGGCGCGACCACGCAGGATAAGCGGTGTTTCGGCGGGAATTGCCACCACATCGAATACCGTTTCGGCACAATCCACCGCTTCAGCGTCGAATGCCAACGCATCGGCCTCAGCGCCGCCAGTCATGCCGATGGGCGTCACGTTGATCAGCATCTGCGGGCGCAGGTCACCCAGTTCGGCCAACCACTCGTACCCCAGGTTCTGCGCCAGTGCGCGGCCTGCGGTTTCGTTGCGCGCCACAATCACGCCATTGGCATAGCCGCCATCCCGCAACGCACTGGCCACGGCCTTGGCCATGCCGCCGCTACCGCGCAGGGCGAAGGTAGATTCCTTGGGCACTGCGTGCTTTTTCAGCAACTGTTCGATGGCGATGTAGTCGGTGTTGTAGGCCTTGAGGTGCCCGTCGGTGTTGACGATGGTATTGAGGGAGTCGATGGCTTGAACCGAATCGTCGAGTTCGTCCACTAAGGCAATGGCAGCTTCCTTGAACGGCATGGAAACCCCGCAACCCCGCACGCCCAGCGCGCGGATACCACCGATCGCGCCGGGCAAGTCCTGGCTGCTGAAGGCTTTATAGTAGAAGTTCAGACCCAGCTGTTCGTACAGGTGGTTATGAAACCGCAGGCCGAAATTCCCGGGGCGCGCCGACAGCGACATGCACAGTTGGGTGTCCTTGTTGGGGTGCATCTGCATGGGTAACTCCTTTGAGTAAGCAATTGGGTACAGACCTTACACAACCTTTACCTAGCGGCTGTGCTGTTTTTCAGAAATACGTTGTCTTAAAAGTATCCCCGCGACATTACTTGAGTCTATTGATTGCAGACCACAAGCGCTGGGGCTAACCGAGGAATGACCATGATTCGTACAATCCCCAAGATCGCCTTGCTGGTTGGCGCACTCGCGATGGCAGGCCAAGCCTCCGCCCACGGTGGTGGTTGGGGTGGCCCGGCCGTATTGGGTGCTTTAGTCGGTGCAGCCGTCGTGGGCTCCGTGGTTGCCAGCCAGCCGCGTGAGGTCTACGTGCAGCAGCCGGTGTATGTGCAACCGCAGCCTGTGTATGCCGCGCCGCCGCCGGTCTACTACGCACCGCCGCCACCGGTGTATGTGCAGCAGCAGGTGTATTACCGCCCGGCACCGGTCTACTACGGCCCACCGCGTGGGTATTACGGTCCACCGCGCGGCTACTACGGCCCTCCTCACGGCTATTACGGCCGCGGCTGGTAACCGAATCGTCTGAAACAGGCCTCGCAGGATTGCGGGGCCTTTTTTGTCTGAAAAGTCCGGATTCAGGGCGTCAAGGTCGCTCTGAGGACAATGCCCGGCGCGAAATCGCACATCATCGAAGCCAATGTCTACTTGCCCAATCGGGCCTCGCGCTGTCATGTTTGTGTCACAACTTACTTCCACTATCGACCCTGTCCACCCAATAACAACAAGGACGACTGACCATGCCCACGCAAAACCCGCACCGCACCGCTGGCCTTTGTACGTCCAGCAAGGTCTACAGCGCCCTCACCGAACTCAAGCACCTGGAAGGCCACCGTAGCGCCAAATTCCTTGCGCTGCTGGCGGAAAACCTGGTGCGCAAGGGTTTGCTCAGTGAGCAGGAAGTGGTGAACATGCTCGATCAAGTGGTGGACTGACGCCTCGCGTCGATGACGACTATCGAGACGGGTGATTTTTGCTACGCCAGCCTGCCCCGTAAAGTGACCCCCATAGCGATTGGAGGTCCTTATGCCCACTATTCAGATCATGTCCGTCATCGGCAGCGCCGTTCCCGCCCCGCTTCGCAAGCTGGGTTTGCTCGCCTGCTGGTACCTGGTACGCGACGGCGAAGCCATCAGCGGTCCTTTCAAGAGCAGCCGAGAAGCAGCGGCATGCCTCAAGCTCGAAGCTTGAAGCTGATTTTTAAGGCAACGGCAGCTTGACTCGCGGCTTGCTTTCCACAAACAACGCCCAACTGGACATGAACAACGCCGCCACCAGCGGCCCGATCACAAAGCCGTTCAAGCCAAACACCGACAAACCGCCCAAGGTCGAGATCAGGATCAGGTAATCCGGCATTTTGGTGTCCTTGCCCACCAGAATCGGGCGCAGCACGTTGTCCACCAGGCCGATCACAAACACCCCAAACAGCGCCAGCACCACGCCTTGCCAGATGGCGCCGCTCAACAGGAAGTAGGCGGCCACCGGCCCCCAGACAATCCCCGCACCCACCGCTGGCAACAGCGACAGAAAGGCCATCAGCACCGCCCAGAGCAACGCGCTGGGAATGTCCAGGAACCAGAAGATCAACCCGCCGAGCGCGCCTTGGGTCACGGCGACCAATACGTTGCCCTTGACCGTGGCACGCACCACCCGATTGAATTTGAGTTGCAACCGGCGCTTCTGCGGCTCGGCCAAGGGCACCGCCGTGCGCACCTTGCGCACCAGCTCCGGGCCATCGCGCAGCAGGAAGAACAACAGATAGAGCATGATGAAAAAGCTCACCAGGAAATCAAACGTACCCTGGCCAAAGCTGAACGCCTGCGTGGCAAAGAACTGGCTGCCCTGCATCGCGCTCTTGACGATCTTCTCGCGCAACCCTTCCAGGTTGCCCATGCCAAAACGGTCCAGCAGGTGCTGGAAGTAAGGCGGCAACACATTCTTGAACTGCTCGATATACCCCGCCACGTCCAGCTTGCCGCTTTCGATGTTCTTGTAAAGCGTCGCGCCCTCCTGCACCAGCAAGGCACTGGTGATGATCACCGGCAGGATCGCGATGATCAGGCAGGCACTCAAGGTCGCCAGGGAAGTGAAGTTGCGGTTCCAGCCAAAGCGCTGCTGCAGGCGCCGCTGCATCGGGGCAAAGATGATGCCGAGGATCACCGCCCAGAACACCGCGCCGTAGAACGGCAGCAATATCCAGATAAACGCGATGGTCACCAGGCCCAGCAGTAACAGCAAGGTCTTGAATTGCAGGTTGGTTTGATTCATGTCCGGTCCATGTCAGAAAAGCAACGGGCCCATGTAGGCCCTGTTGCTTAGTCCGCAGCGAAACCTGGGAGTGCCCTCGGTTATCGCACAAGCATAGACCGCCTCACTGAATCCCCTTCGCCTCCTTCAACAGCGTCTGGATCATCTGCTCCTGCGCGTCATAACGACCTTCGCCAAAATGGGTGTAACGCACCTGCCCCTTGGCGTCGACCAGGTAATGGGCGGGCCAGTACTGGTTGTCGAAGTTGCGCCAGATCGCATAGTTGTTGTCGATGGCCACCGGGTAGGTGATACCCAGCTTGCGCACCTGGTCCTTGACGTTGCCGATGATGCGCTCATAACCGTATTCCGGGGTGTGGACGCCGATCACCACCAAGCCGTCCTTCTCGTATTTCTTCGCCCATTGTTTCACATAGGGCAGCGTGTGCTGGCAGTTGATGCAGTCGTAGGTCCAGAAGTCCACCAGCACCACTTTGCCTTTCAGGGATTCGCGGGTGAGTTCAGGCGAGTTGAGCCACTCGACCGCGCCGGCCAGCGACGGCATGGCGCCCTTGGCATTGTCCCGCGCCGGGTCGGCCTTGACCTTGCTCACCACGTAATCCAGCACTTTGGGCACGTTTTCCAGCACGCCTTTTTCCAGGCTGCTAACACCTTCGGATGAAGTACCGGCCAGCACGGTTTTGTCGGCGCCAGTGGAGATCACCACGGCCGCCGCCAGTACCGCCACCCCGGCCCCACGGCGCAGCCAACCGGTCACCGGAATGGACGCCTTGAGTCGATTGACCAGGCCACGCCCGGCAAAAATCAGCGCGCCCAAGGACAAGGCGCTGCCCAGGCCGTAGGCCACCAGCAACAGGCTGGTCTGCGCATTGGCGCCTTGCAGCATCGCACTGGTCAGGATCACCCCCAGGATCGGCCCGGCGCAGGGCGCCCACAGCAGGCCTGTGGCGACGCCGATCATCACCGACTTCAGCGGACCGGACAGCGTGCGGCTATCAGGATCGATACGGTTGCCCAATAACACGAAGGGGCGCGCCAGCCAGCCACCGACCCGCGCCGAGATCAGCGACAGCGCAAACAGCCCCATCACGATCAGTGCCACGTGGCGGCCGGTGTTATTGGCCTGTATCACCCACTCCGTGCTGACCACCGCCAGGCTGGACACCAGCGCGAAGGTCAGGACCATGCCGCCGAGGGTCAACAGAATCGAACGGCGGGTGCGGTCGACGCCGGCGAACAGAAACGGCACCACCGGCAGGATACAAGGGCTGAGGACGGTCAGGATGCCGCCCAGGAATGCGATCAGTAGCATGACGTTCACCTTATGGCTGGAAGGACTCAGTTATCGCCGACGCAACCGTCACCGAACTTGAGGTAATCCAGCACCTGGGTCTTGTCGTGGGAGTCCAGGTAGGTCATGCGCGCATTCACCACGCCGCAGGCGGGCTGAGAATCCTGACTCATCGACACGACACGCTTGATGTCCAGGTGGGTGCCGTAGTTGTAGGTTTGCGCGGTGACAGCCTCGGCATGAGCCGACAAGGTGCACACGTTGAGGGCGGCAAACAGGCAGGCGGCGTAGATGGCTTTGGTGTTCATGGTGGTTGACTCCAGGTTCTCAGGGTTGGAGGCGATGTGCCTCGTTGGAATCAATTAAAAGCCCCTGAGGTATCGCGCCTGTGTCGGAAAACCGCGCGGATAAATCGATACGTATCCACAGCCCCTGCCGATACACAGCGATACAAAAAGCCCAAAGGACGACCTGGATCAATAAACCGCCCTCGCCGCTCGGCTACCTTCGCGACCTTTTGCGACCCGTGCCCATGCCTCCGATCCTCGCCCCCGAACTGCTCGCCCCCGCCGGCACCCTGAAAAACATGCGCTACGCCTTTGCCTACGGCGCCGATGCGGTCTACGCCGGCCAGCCGCGCTACAGCCTGCGGGTGCGCAATAACGAGTTCGACCACGCCAACCTGGCCCTCGGCATCAAGGAAGCCCATGCCCTGGGCAAGCGCTTTTATGTGGTGGTGAACATCGCGCCGCACAACGCCAAGCTGAAGACCTTCCTCAAGGACCTGGCGCCGGTGATCGCCATGGGCCCGGACGCGCTGATCATGTCCGACCCTGGGCTGATCATGCTGGTGCGCCGGCACTTTCCACAGATGCCGATCCATTTGTCGGTGCAATCCAATACGGTGAACTGGGCCAGCGTGGAGTTCTGGCAGGAGCAAGGCATCAGCCGGGTGATCCTGTCGCGGGAATTGTCGCTGGAAGAGATCGACGAGATCCGCCAGCAGGTACCGGCCATGGAGCTGGAAGTGTTTGTGCACGGTGCCCTGTGCATGGCCTATTCCGGGCGCTGCCTGCTCTCGGGCTACATGAACAAGCGCGATGCCAACCAGGGCACGTGCACCAATGCTTGTCGCTGGAAATACCAGGCCACCCCCGCGGTGGAAAACGCCACGGGGGATATCGTCCAGCAATGCCAGCCCACCCTGGGCATTGGCGCGCCCACCGATCAGGTGTTCCTGCTCCAGGAAGCCAACCGCCCCGATGAACAGATGCCCGCCTTCGAGGACGAACACGGCACCTACATCATGAACGCCAAGGACCTGCGCGCCGTGCAGCATGTGGAGCGCCTGACCCGGATGGGCGTGCACTCACTGAAGATCGAAGGCCGCACCAAGTCGCACTTCTACTGCGCGCGCACCACTCAGGTGTATCGCCAGGCCATCGATGATGCAGTGGCCGGTCGCGCCTTCGACCGCACCCTGATGACTAACCTCGAATCCCTGGCCCAGCGCGGCTACACCGAAGGTTTCCTGCGTCGCCATGTGCACGATGAATACCAGAATTACCAGAAAGGCAGCTCCGTGTCGGAACGCCAGCAGTTCGTCGGCGAGCTGACCGGCGAACGCCGGGGCGAGCTGGCCGAGGTCAAGGTGAAGAACCGCTTCGCTGTGGGTAATCACCTGGAATTGATGACCCCCGCCGGCAATTTCCACTTCGACCTGGCCATCTTGAACAACACCAAAGGCGATGCCATCGACGTCGCGCCGGGGGACGGGCACACCGTCTACCTGCGACTCCCCGCCGAGATGGACCTGCGCTTTGGCCTGCTGATGCGCGACCTCTGATAGAGCGCCGGGCAAATTAATCCCGGCCTCCACCCTTTCTCCACACAGCCTCCCGCAAACGTCCATGCGCATTGCGCACACTCAGCCCTTCCCAGCCTTGAACAGCAACGGCACCAGAAGGAGTTGATATGTCTTTCAATATTGGCCTTAGCGGTCTCCACGCCGCCAACAAGCAGATGGACGTGACGGGCAATAATATCGCCAACGTCGCGACCACCGGTTTCAAGGCATCCCGGGCAGAGTTCGCGGACATCTACGCCGCCACGAAACTGGGCACCGGCCAGAACAGCATCGGCAACGGTGTGAACCTGGCAGCGGTGTCCCAACGGTTCACCCAGGGTGACGTCAATACCACCGGCGGCACCTTGGACATGGGCATCCAGGGCGGTGGTTTCTTCGTACAGAAGACCCGAGACGGATCGCTGGAGTACACCCGCAGCGGCGCTTTCCGTGCCGACAAGGACGGCTACATCACCAACAATACCGGCACCTCGCGCCTGCAGGGCTACGCAGCGGATGCCAACGGCAAGATCGCCAAGGGCGGCCTGGTCGACCTGCAATTGAACCTGGCCAGCCTGCCGCCGAAGGCCTCTACCAAAGTCGACTCGACCAGCAACCTGAATGCATCGGTGCCGGCGATCGACCAGGCCGCCAAGCCGTTCAACCCGAACGACACCAGCACCTTCAGCACCCAGTACAGCACCACGTTGTACGACTCCCAGGGCAACGCGCACCCGATGGTGCAATACCTGGTGAAAACCGACGGCAACAAGTGGAATGCCTACACCCTCATCGACGGGCGCAACCCGAACGGCTCTGCGCCCACCGGCACACCTTCCACCCCACCCGTGCCGTCGACATTGACCTTCGACGGTGCCGGCAAGCTCACCAGCGTCGTGACCGCCGGCGTGTCCGACAAGACCCTGACCGTTGCCGGCTGGGTCCCCGGCACGGTGACCAACGGCGTGTGGAAGGCAAACGGTGCAGACACCAACCCGGCAGGCATCGCCGTCAACATGGCCAACATCACCCAATACAACTCGGCCACTTACCGCAATCCACCGATCACCGATGGCTACGCTACCGGCCAGATCACCGGCCTGAAAATCGACGGCAGCGGTGTTCTGTTCGCCACCTTCAGCAACCAGCAAAGCAAGGCCATCGGCCAGATTTCCCTGGCCAGCTTCAACAATGAACAGGGCCTGCAACCGGCTGGCGGAACCGCCTGGAGAGAGACGTTCGCCTCGGGTCAACCGGGTTACGACACCCCGCAAGCCGGCACCCTGGGCTCAATCAAGGCCAACGCGCTGGAGAACTCCAACGTCAACCTGACCAACGAGCTGGTCGAGCTGATCAAGGCCCAGAGCAATTACCAGGCGAACGCGAAAACCATCTCGACCGAAAGCACGATCTTGAAGACGTTGATCCAGATGACGTGACACAGCTAACGCGTCGCCGCACAGAACCGGTGGATCGCCGCACAGGCCCGGCGCAACGAATCCTCATCCAAGGCATAGGCGATCCGCAGGTACGGCGCCAGGCCGAAGGCGCTGCCGTGCACCACGGCCACGTTGGCTTCGTCGAGCAAGGCGTGGGCGACATCCTCGTCTGTCTCCAGCAAGGTGCCGGCGGCCGTGGTGCGCCCCAGTAGTCCGGCGCAAGAGGCAAAGGCGTAGAACGCGCCGCTTGGGCGGATGCATTCCAATCCAGGCGTGGCATTGAGCAGGGACACGACCAAGTCGCGGCGCGTCTCGAAGACCGCCCTTGACTGGTGGATAAAGTCCTGTGGCCCGTTCAAGGCAGCAATGGCGGCATGCTGGGAAATCGCGCTGGCCCCCGAGGTCTGCTGGCCCTGGAGTTTCTCCATGGCCTCCAGCAGCCAGCGCGGGCCGGTGGCAAAGCCGATGCGCCAGCCGGTCATGGCGTAGGCCTTGGAGACGCCGTTCATGGTCAGCACCCGAGGCACCAGACGCGGCTCTACCTGGGCCAAGGTGTGGAAGGCCTGGTCGTCGAACAGCAGATGCTCGTAGATATCATCCGCCAGCACCAGCACATGGGGATGCTTGAGCAACACGTCGGCCAGCGCCCGCAATTGCGGGCGACTGTAGACGGCGCCCGTCGGGTTGGACGGTGAGTTGAGGATCAGCCAGCGGGTGCTGGGGGTGATCGCCTGGTCGAGCGCGGCCGGGGTCAGCTTGAAGCCGTCCTCGGCGCTGCACGGCACAATCTTCGACGTGCCGCCACACAGCTCGACCATTTCCGGGTAACTGACCCAGTACGGCGCGGGCACGATCACTTCGTCGCCGTCGTTCAGAGTGGCGGCGAGTGCGTTGTAGATCACATGCTTGCCGCCGTTGCTGACGAGGGTGTCTTGCCAGGTCACGTCCAGGCCGTTTTCGCGACGGAATTTCTCCGCCACCGCTGCGCGCAGAGCCCGCACGCCAGCGACCTGGGTGTAGCGCGTATGGCCGTTGCGGATCGCTTCGATGCCGGCCTGGCGAATGTGCTCCGGCGTGTCGAAATCCGGCTCTCCAGCGCACAATGAAATGATGGTTGCGCCTTCGGCCCGGCGCGCGGCGACGCGGTCGATGATGCGGTAGGTGGCGGACGGTTGCGCCTGGGCCAGGCGCTTATTCAGAATGATCACGGATGCTTCCTCTGCAAGGTGTGATACCCCAGGGATTCACGGGCCTGCTTCAACGTCTTGCCTGCCTCGATCTGTGCGCGGATCTGCGACTCCACCGCTTCGATCTGCCGTGCGACCTGCGCCACTTCAGCGGCACGAGCGCGGGGCACCACCAGCACGCCGTTGGCGTCGGCCACTACGATGTCCCGGGCGCACACGCGGGTTTCGCTGATCGCCACCGGCTGGTTCACCGACAGCACTTCGACGCGGTCCTTGCCGGTACGCATGTAGCGGCCTCGGGTGAACATCGGGTAGCCATCGCCCAGGGCTTTGCTGACGTCGCGGCACACGCCGTCGATCACCGTGGCGGCAATCCCGCGCGCGCCGGCGTACTGGGTCATGATGTCGCCCCACACTGTGCAGTCGGTGCGCCCGGCGTTGGCGATGACCACCACATCCCCTGGCAGCACGTCTTCGATGAAGTCGCCCACCGAGCCCGGCGGTGTGTTGGCCGGTACGTATTGCACGGTAAACGCCGGACCGACCACAGTGCCACGGTAGTTATCCAACGGCGCGATGCCCAGGCACTGGCCAGGAATGCCCAGCTTGTCCATGGCGTCCGAGACACCAGGGGTGTCCAGCCCTTCGAACAGGGCCACCAGCTGTTGATCGTTCATCGGGCAGACTCCACACGGATGGCTTCGAATTGGCTGTCGTGCATCACGTCGGCGACCGAGCGGCCAGTGCGCACGGCGTCGACCATGCCGGCTTCACGGGCGGCGATGCGCTCGCCCAGGTCGAGCACCTGCTCGATCAAAGCAGCCGGGATGAACACCGTGCCGCAGCGGTCGGCGATCACGAAGTCATCTTCCGAGACGTCAACACCGCCTACGTTGAGGGTTACACCGGAATCCACCTGCACCACGCGGTTACGCGCGCTGATCATGGTCACGCCACGGCCATATACCGGATAACCAATGGACGCGCTGCCGTCGATGTCACGGCTGAAACCGTCGATCACCGAACCCCGGATGTGCTTGGCGACGGCGGCGTTGGCGATGATGTCGCCCCAGCAGGAGATGCCATCGATCCCCCCCGCAATCACCAGCACGCGGTCATGCGTGGTAATGGCGTCGATCACCGGGGAGATCAGGTGCGCCGTGGGCGCATCATCGGTCTTGGGGGCCAGCTTGACGGTGCTGGCCCGGCCGACCACTTTGGGACAGTCCCACAATGGCCGGATGCCGACCACCGCGCCCGTCAGTTGCAGGAAATCCAGTGCATCGGAAACCGTGTTGGTATCGAGTTCAGCCAGGCGCTGAAGCGGGTCGACAAGTGACATGAGATGAGCCCCTGTTGTGGTTGGGGCTCAAGTCTCACTGAGGGGCGGTGATAGGTATATTCGTATTAACGTTAGGCAAACATACGCTTTACCTATGAATTATCAGATCCGGAACTGGCCGACCAACTGCCCCAGGCGCTGGCCCAGATCCGCCAGGCTGCGGGACGTCTGGGCGCCCAGTTGGGTCTCATCGGCCACGCTGTCCACCGCCACGGCAATCTGATGCACGCTGCGGTTGATCTCTTCGGCCACGGCGGTCTGCTCTTCGGCGGCGCTGGCAATCTGGGCGTTCATCGAATTGATGGTGCCGATCAACTGGGCCATGGTGTCCAAAGACGCCCCGGCTTCGTTGGCCTGGGCCGAGGTGCCGTCGCCGGCATCGCTGGAACGGCGCATGGCCTCCACCGCAGCCTCGGTGCCTTTTTGCAGGCGGTCGATCATGCCCTGGATTTCCTGGGTGCTGGTCTGTGTGCGGCTGGCCAGGGCGCGTACTTCATCGGCGACTACCGCAAAACCACGTCCGGCCTCCCCTGCTCGCGCCGCTTCGATGGCGGCGTTGAGCGCCAGCAGGTTGGTCTGCTCGGCGATGGAGCGGATCACGCTGAGCACACTGACAATGGAAGCCACATCCTGCTGCAGACTGTCGAGGGATACGCCGCTGCTACGGATATCGTTCACCAGTGCATGGATCTGCGCGATGCTGCCGTCCACCACACGCTTGGCAGCCTGCCCTTCGGCGTCGGTTTGCTGGGCAGCCACGGAGGCACCTTGGGCACTGCGCGCCACTTCGTGCGCGGCCGAGGACATCTGGTTGATCGCAGTGGCGACCTGATCGGTCTCGTGGCGCTGGCGTTCCATGGCCTGTTCGGAGCGCTGGGCTTGATCGGAGACCTGGCTGACCAGGCCGGTGAGTTGGCTGGTCATCTCGGTGATCTGGCGCACCAGGCCGTGGATCTTGTCGACAAACCGGTTGAACGCGCCCGCCAGGTCACCCAGTTCGTCCTGGCTGGTGATGGCCAGGCGGCGGGTCAAGTCACCTTCGCCGGCCGCAATGTCGTCGAGGTTGGCTTTCATCAGGTGCAGCGGACGCAGGATGGTATTGGCCAGCAACATGCCCACGGCCGCGATCACCAACAGCACCACCACCGCCACGCCGAGAATGCTCAGCAGCACGCCCTCCATGCGCTTCTGCACCTTGGCTTCGACCACCGCCACCTGGGCTTCGATGCCATCCAGGTTCACCGAGGTGCCGATGACCATGTCCCATTTCGGCAGGTATTCGGTGTAGCCGAGCTTGGGCACCAGTTCGGTCTGGCCGGGCTGGGTCGAGCTGTATTGCAGGTAGTGAGTGCCGTCCTTGCCGACCTTGACCAGGTCACGGTTGACGTACACGCCATTGGGGTCGCGGTTGTCTTTGAAGCTCTTGCCCACGCCGTCGGGGCTGTTGCCCTTGAACAGGCGGATGGTCTCGGAGTCGTAGCCGAAGAAGTAACCGTCCTTGCCATAACTGGTGTTCGACAGGAGCTTGACCACTTGGGCGCGGGCGGCGGTATCGCCGGGGGCCGCCGCGTCGTAGAGCGGCTTGATGGTGGTCATGGCCACCTCGACGTAACTTTGCAGCGTGGCCTTGGCGTCGTTGAGCAGGCGCTGGCGGGTTTCATCCACCTCGTTGCGCGCCTGCCCCTGCAGGATCCACACGGTGGTCAGGCTGATGACTACGGCAAACAGCAACACCGGCACTACGGCGAGGGACAGGACTTTGGCCTTGAGGCTCAGACGCATGGCTTTTCTCTCTCTTATTCGTGGCGACTTGAGAGGTTATCGGCCATACACAAATTCTCTGTAGGAGCGAGCTTGCTCGCGAAGAACGTCAACGATGACGCGGGGAACCTGACACTCAGCGGCGTTCTCAAGTTCTTCGCGAGCAAGCTCGCTCCTACAGGGAATGGGGTCAGAGCGTCATGGCGGCCAGCCAGCCAAACGCCAGCAGGGGGATGTTGTAGTGCAGGAACGTCGGTACCACTGTGTCCCAGATATGGTGGTGCTGACCGTCGACATTCAGGCCGGAGGTCGGGCCGAGGGTAGAGTCCGAGGCCGGCGAACCAGCATCACCCAGGGCGCCGGCCGTGCCGACGATGCACACGATGGCCACCGGGCTGAAGCCCAGTTGCACGCACAGCGGCACAAAAATCGCGGCCAGAATCGGCACCGTGGAGAACGACGAGCCGATGCCCATGGTCACCAACAGGCCCACCAGCAACATCAACAACGCGCCGACACCACGGTTGTGGCCGATGAACGCCGCCGAGGTTTCCACCAGCGAGCGCACGTCGCCCGTGGCCTTGAGCACTTCGGCGAAACCCGAGGAGGCGATCATGATGAAGCCGATCATGGCCATCATCTTCATGCCTTCGGTGAACAGGTCGTCGGTGTCGCGCCAGCGCACGATGCCCGAAACCGAGAAAATCAGGAACCCGGCCAGGGCGCCGATGATCATCGAGTCCAGCCACAGCTGGATGATGAACGCCGAGGCAATCGCCAGGCCGGCCACCAGCAGGGTCAGCGGGTTGTACTGCACCGCCACTTGCTCGACGCGCTCGATTTTCTCCAGGTCGTATACGCGCTTCTTGCGGTAGCTGATAAACACTGCCACCAGCAGGCCCACCACCATGCCCAGCGCCGGCAGGCTCATGGCGTGGGTGACGTTGACCTGGCTGATGTCCACGCCGCTCTTGGCCACGTTGGCCAGCAGGATCTGGTTGAGGAAGATATTGCCAAAGCCTACCGGTAGGAACATGTAGGGCGTGATCAGGCCGAAGGTCATCACGCAGGCGATCAGGCGGCGGTCCAGTTGCAGCTTGGTCAGCACGTACAGCAGCGGCGGCACCAGCAACGGAATGAACGCGATGTGGATCGGCAGAATATTCTGCGAGGCAATCGCCACCACCCACAGCAAGCCGATCAGCAGCCATTTGACGTGATTGCCGCCGCTGGCCTCCTGACGGTCCACCAGCAACAGCGCCTTGTCAGCCAAGGCGTGGGCCAGGCCGGATTTAGCAATCGCCACGGCGAAAGCGCCGAGCAAGGCGTAGGACAATGCAACGGTTGCACCACCGCCCAAGCCGCCGTTGAAGGCCTTGAGCGTGGCGTCGATGCCCAGGCCACCGGTCAAGCCACCCACCAGGGCGCCGACAATGATGGCGATGACCACATGCACGCGGGACAAACTGAGCACCAGCATGGTGCCGACCGCGGCAATGACTGCGTTAATCATGGTTACCTCAAGCAGAAAACTTAAAAAACAGGCATGCCCGCGCCCAGGCGGCCATGGGGTGGCAGCCAGCGTGCAGGCTTGAAGGAGGTCTTATTAGAGGGCGCGCACTTTGCAGCAGGCGGCGCCGCATGTCAAAAAACGGCGCCGCTTTCAGGTTTAAATTGAACGTTTAAATGATAAAGATTCAAAAAAAACGGCCGATAACCTGACTCTCTGTGTTTTCAGGTTTAAGGATGCTCCTCGATGTCCCTCAGACAGCTCTCCATTCAATGGAAAATCACCCTGCTCGCTGGCCTCTGCCTGCTGGGAATCGTGACCCTGCTGGTGGGTCTGTCGTTGTATCGCATGGAGCAGAGTTCGCAGCAGGTCAAGGCATCCAGCATGCAGATGCTGGATGAGGCCGCCCAGGCGCGCATCGAGGCCCAAGGCGAAGTACAGGCATTGGGCATTCGTCGCCAATTCATGGACGCCTATCAGTACGGCCATGGTTTTTCCCGCCAAGTGCTGTTCTTGCGTGAGCAGGCCGAGAAGCGCTTTCTCGACGCTTTCGACACCCGCGAAGACCTGACTCGCCAGGTCAAGGCTGCGTTGCAGGCCAACCCGGATTTGCTCGGCCTGTCCCTGGTATTCGAAGCCAACGCCCTGGACGGCAAGGATGAGCTGTTCGCCGGCCAGGCCGAGTTGGGCAGTAACGACAAAGGCCGCTTCGCCCTGTACTGGTCGCAACCGACACCCGGCAAGCTGGAGCCGATGGCACTGCCGGAAAGCGACATGTCCGACACCAGCGTCGGCCCCAGCGGTGAAAAGGCCAACGCCTGGTTCACCTGCCCACGCACCACGCTCAAGCCGTGCGTGATCGAACCGTATTTCTACAGAATCAACGGGCAAAACGTGCTGATGACCAGCATCGTCTTCCCGTTGATGGTCAACGGCAAAGTCATCGCCTCGCTGTCGGTGGACATCAACCTCAACAGCCTGCAGGCCGTGAGCCAACAGGCCAGCCAGAAGCTGTACGACGGCCAGACCCAAGTCAGCATCCTCAGCCCTACCGGTTTGCTCGCCGGCTACAGCCCGGACGCGAGCAAGCTCAGCCAGCGCCTGGATCAGGTCGATACCGCCAACGGTGCGCAATTGATCGGCGCCCTGGCCAGCAGCACGCAAATCCGTAGCCTGCGGACTGACCACCAGTTGAAGGTACTGGCACCGTTCGCGCCAATCCCGGACGGCAAGTCCTGGGGCGTGTTGCTCGATGTGCCGGAGAAAGTCCTGGTCGGCCCGGCTGAAGCGCTGAAGGCACAGATGGACGCCGATAACACCCGTGGCACCTTGCTGGAACTGGGCCTGGGCCTGCTGGCTGCCGTGGTCGGCTTGATCCTGGTGTGGTTGATGGCTCGCAGCGTGACCCGCCCGATCCTCGGCGTGGCCCGCATGCTGGAAGACATCGCCAGCGGTGAAGGCGACCTCACCCGCCGCCTGGCCTACGACAAACAGGATGAGCTGGGCCAGTTGGCCGGCTGGTTCAACCGCTTCCTCGACAAGCTGCAACCGATCATTGCCGAGGTAAAGCGCTCGGTGCAGGACGCTCGTGGCACTGCGGATCAATCCGCCGCCATTGCCACTGAAACCAGCGCTGGCATGGAACAGCAATACCGCCAGGTCGACCAGGTGGCCACCGCGTCCCATGAGATGAGTGCCACGGCCCAAGACGTGGCGCGCAGCGCTGCCCAGGCGGCACAAGCCGCGCGCGACGCCGACCAGGCCACCCGTGAGGGCTTGAAGGTGATCGACCACACCACACGCAATATTGGGGAGTTGGCGGCGGACATGAGCACGGCCATGACCCAGGTCGAAGGCCTGGCCGTCAACAGCGAAAAAATCGGTTCGGTGCTCGAAGTGATTCGCGGCATTGCCGAGCAGACCAACCTGCTCGCCCTCAACGCCGCCATCGAAGCCGCCCGCGCCGGTGAGGCCGGCCGTGGCTTTGCGGTGGTGGCCGACGAAGTGCGCAACCTGGCGCAGCGCACCCAGGAGTCGGTGGAAGAAACCCGCGTGGTCATCGAGCACCTGCAAAGCGGCACCGAAGAGGTGGTCGGTTCCATGGGCAACAGCTATCGCCAGGCCCAGGGCAGTGTCGAACAGGTGGGGCAAGCCGTGACGGCGCTGCGCCAGATTGGCGATGCCGTGACGGTGATCAGCGACATGAACCTGCAGATCGCCAGCGCCGCCGAAGAACAAAGCGCCGTGGCCGAGGAGATCAACAGCAATGTGGCGACCATTCGCGATGTGACCGAGTCGCTGTCGGAACAGGCGAATGAATCGGCACGGGTGAGCCAGGCGCTGAACAGCCTGGCGAATCAGCAGCAGGGCTTGATGGATCAGTTCAGGGTGTGATCAGACCCTTGTCGGAGCGACAGGCTTACCCCTGACGCTTCGGCAATTCGATCAACACTTTCAGCCCGCCCAACTCGCTTTCCTGCAACTGCAACACCCCGCCCCACACCTCGACGATGTCCCGCACGATCCCCAACCCCAGGCCATGACCATCGGTCTGTTCATCCAGGCGCGTGCCCCGGCTGAACACCTGGTCACGTTGGGTTTCAGGAATGCCGGGGCCATCATCTTCCACCGCCAACAAGTAGCTGTGCTCGGCCTCGGTGACGCTCAAGCGCACCTCGGCATCCGCCCATTTGCAGGCGTTATCCAGGAGATTGCCAAGCAGCTCCAACAGGTCTTCACGGTCCCAGGGCAATTGCAGGCTGGGCGCAGCGTGGTAGCTCAGGTCCAGGTGTTCGCCGTGGATCATGTTGAGAGTGGCAAGCAGGCCGGGCAGTTCTTTTTCGCAATCAAACAGCGCGCCCGGCAGGGTTTCCCCGGCCAGGCGCGCGCGGTTGAGCTCACGGTTGAGACGTTGTTGCACCTGCTCCAACTGATCGCGCAACAGCTTGCTCAGTTCGGGACGATCCTTCAGCGCCTCGCTCGACGCGGCGCTCAACAGTACCGCCAGCGGAGTCTTGAGGGAATGGCCGAGGTTGCCCAGGGCATTGCGCGAACGCTTGAGGCTGTCTTCGGTGTGAGCCAGCAGGTGGTTGATCTGCGCCACCAGCGGCTCCAGTTCCAGCGGCACCTGGGTGTCGAGCTGTGAACGCTGGCCCTGTTGCAGTTGGGCGATCTGGTTGCGCGCGGTTTCCAACGGGCGCAAGGCCCGGCGCACGGTGACCCGTTGCAGGATCAGCACGAGCAGCAGCGCCGCCAGCCCGAGCACCAGACCGATCTGACGCATGAGACGGAAACTTTCCCGCACCGGGGTGTAGTCCTGGGCCACGCTGATGGAAATCGACTGGCCGAAGCGCTTGTAGTCCGAACGCAGCACCAGCAACTGCTGGCCTTCTGGTCCCAGTTGCAGATTGCCCTTGATTCCGGCTTCGGGCAGGCGCGGCAGCTCCTGATCCCACAGCGAGCGCGAACGCCAGTGGGTATCGGCAAAGTCGATGCGGAAGTAATGCCCGGAAAACGGACGCTGGTAGGCTGGCGACAGGCGTTGTTCATCCAACTGCACGCCATTGGGTCCACGCACCAGCGCCACCAACAGGTTTTCGGCGTCGTTGCGCAAGCCGGCTTCCAGGTAACGCTGCAAACCGGCCTCAAACAACCACAAGCTGGTTTGTGCCAGCACCACGCCGACGATCACCATCACACTGATCAGCCCCAGGCTCAGGCGTCGCTGGATGGACTTCATGCAGGGCTGGCGCCAAACCGGTAACCCTGGCCGCGCCGGGTTTCGATCACGCTGCGGCCCAATTTGCGGCGCAGGTGGTTGACGTGGACTTCCAGCACATTGGAGTCGCGCTCGGTCTCACCGTCGTACAAATGTTCGGCCAAGTGGCTTTTGGACAGGATCTGTTCGGGGTGCAGCATGAAGTAGCGCAACAGGCGAAACTCGGCGGCGGTCAGTTGGATTTCCGCGCCATCGCGCAGCACGCACTGACGGCCTTCGTCCAGGTGCAGGCCAGCCGCTTGCAAGGTGGGTTGGTTGGCCTGGCCATGGGAGCGGCGCAACAACGCCTGAATGCGCAGGTGCAGCTCCTCGGGGTGAAAGGGTTTGCTCAGGTAATCATCGGCGCCCGCCTTGAGCCCTTCGATGCGCTCGGCCCAGGAGTCACGGGCGGTAAGCACCAGGACCGGGGTGGCCAGCGCAGCAGCGCGCCATTGCGCGAGCACCTCAAGTCCAGGCAGGCCCGGCAAACCGAGGTCGAGGATAATCAGGTCATAGGGTTCGCTGCGCCCCTGGTACGCGGCGTCGCGACCATCGGCGAGCCAGTCGACGGCATAGCCCTGGCGTTGCAGCCCGGCCAGCAGCTCATCGGCCAGGGGCACGTTATCTTCCACCAAGAGCAGGCGCATCAATCTTCCTCGTCTTTGATCAGCACACCGGTGCTGGCGTCCAGCTTGATCTCGCGCACCACGCCTTCGGTGGTCACCAGTTCAACTTCATAGGCATATTGGCCGTGTTTCTTTTCCAGCTCAGCCTCCAGCAGGCGCGAACCGGGGTAGCGTGCCATGGCCTGTTGCAACAGTTGCTCCAGCGGCAGGATCACCCCCTGCTGACGCAGCGCCAAGGCCTCATCCTGATTGAGGTCGCGGGCCGCCAGGCTGGAGCAGAATGCCATGAGCAGCAGCGCCACTCGACTGCCGGCGCGTAAATTTACCTTCATTACGTATCCTGATGATTCTTGAGAACCCGCCCGGTGAGCGCGTCCAATTCAACATCCCATTCGATGCCCTGGGCATCCTCCAATTCGACCTCGTAGACGTACTTGCCGTAGGCCTCGTCCAGGTCGGTGTCCAGCAGTGTCGAACCGGGGTGCAGGGCGAGGGCCGTGGCTTCCAGGTGATCGAAGGCGACAATAGTAACAGTGGCAGGCACTTTCAGTGGCTTGTCGGGGTCCACGGCTCGGGCCTGGATCGCCGTGAGGGCGATGATACCGGCAGCAAACAGCGCGGTGAGGCGCTTCATGATAAGTCTCCGTTACAGGATGTTTTCCTACGCCGGTCACCGTACGCGCTGCAACTTAACTGAAACTGAATTGCCACCATGGCAATTCCCTGCAAGGCCTTTTCACACATTCCGCGAGATTTTCTATAATGCCCCGCTCGCTCGAACAGAGACCGGTATGACAGCCATCCACATCAAGTTTCCCGCACTGACGCTCAAGGCCGGCAAACGCGCTTTTGCCCGCATTCGCGAGCAAGGTCTCATGCCGGCCGACGTCGGCATCCTGCCCGGCGCAGCCGGCGGCCCCAAGGCTCTGGGTATCCAGGGATTGGACCTGGCGCTGTTCGGCGACTGGTTACCCCGCGCGCCACGGGAGCGGGCTCTGGTCGGTGCGTCCATCGGCTCCTGGCGGTTTGCCAGCGCGTGCCTGCCCGACCCGGTGCAAGGCCTGCTGGACCTCGGGCGCCTGTACAACGAGCAACGCTTTGCCAAAGGCGTGACCATGGCCGAGGTCAGCCAGAGCTGCCAGCGCATGCTCGACGACCTGCTGGCCGGTCGCGATGCACGGGTGCTCGACAACCCGGACTATCGCCTCAACATCATGGTGGTCAAGAGCCACGGCCTGCTTGCCGATGACCACCGTGGACGGCTCGGGCTGGGCTTGTCGTCTGTGATCGCCGACAACCTGCGCGGCCGCGCGCGACTGTCTCGACACTTTGAACGGCTGATCATCCACGACCCCCGCCAGGCGCCACCGGTGCATCCCCTGAAGGATTTCCCGTCGCGCTTCCTGGCCCTGGAATTGAGCAACCTGCGCCAGGCCCTGCTGGCCTCGGGCTCGATTCCCATGGTGATGCAAGGCGTGCGCGACCTGCCGGGTGCAGGCGCCGGCACCTACCGCGACGGCGGCCTGCTGGACTATCACCTTGATCTGCCCTACCACGGCGACGATATCGTGCTGTACCCGCACTTCACCGATCGGGTCATCCCCGGCTGGTTCGACAAGGGCCTGCCATGGCGACGCAGCAACCCGCAGGGTTTGCAGGATGTATTGCTGCTGGCGCCGTCCAAGGACTACCTCGCCCGCCTGCCCCACGGCAAACTGCCGGATCGCAGTGACTTCAAGCGCTTCATGGGCGACGACCCAAGCCGCAACAAGTACTGGCAGACCGCGATGAGCGAGAGCCAACGGCTGGGCGATGAGTTTCTGGCGCTGGCGGATAACGGCCAATTGGGCGAGAGGCTACTGGCCCTGTAGACGCTGACTTACCGCTAACCACGATGCGAAGCGAGCCGCTCTTGATCTTGCTTTTGATCTCAGGCGCCCCATCAAACACGCTGGCCGAACGCAGGCTTGAATCCGTGGGTAACCCGGCAGGACGCCGGGTTAGCCGCCCCGCGCCATGGATGGCGCGTGGCGGCGGCCCACGGATTCAAGCCGGG